>NZ_JBWKYW010000006.1:0-207934 GCF_059423965.1 Variovorax sp. GW458-11-26-14-LB1 | reverse complement strand
GTTCGGGCGGGAGGGCAGCGTCACCGGTGCGCTTTCAGGAGAGGGAAGCGCCACAGCGTAGGCGCATGCATTGCGTGAACATTGCGTTACCTCATGTGGGGCTCTCTAGAATCACCCGCCTGTCCGGTCTCTCCCCATCCCCCCCCATGAGAATCCTGCTTGTCGAAGACGAAGCCGACCTGGCGCAGGCGCTCGCGTCGGCGCTGCGCCAGAACCAGGCGGTGGTCGATGTGGCGAGCTCGCTGCGCGCAGCCGAGGAGGCCGCGCTCGGCGCGCCCTACGACGTGGTCGTGCTCGACCGCGGGCTGCCCGATGGCGACGGCCTCTCGCTCGTCGCGTTCCTTGCGCAGAACCACATCGCCTGCGCCGTGCTCGTGCTCACCGCCATGACCGACGTGGCCGAGCGCGTGCTGAGCCTGGACGGCGGCGCCGACGACTACCTGGCCAAGCCCTTCTCGATGGACGAGCTGCTGGCCCGCGTGCGTGCGCTGGCACGCCGCCCCGCGGTGCGCGCCAACTTCATCATGACGCTCGGGCAGCTGCGCTTCGACCATCACACGCGCCAGGCCCATGTGGGCGAGGCCTGCCTCACGCTGCCGCGGCGCGAGCTGCTGGTGCTCGAGACGCTGCTCGAACACCGCGGCCGCACCGTGCTGCGCGAGGCCCTGCAAGACCGCGTGTACGGCCACAAGGACGACATCCAGTCGAACGCGCTCGACACGCACGTCTCGCGCCTGCGCTCCAAGCTCGACAAGGCCGGCGCGCAGGTCGAGATCCATGCGATCCGTGGGGTGGGCTATCTCATGTGCGCGCCGCAGTCGGCATGAGCGCAGCGCCGGGCCGCCCCAAGCAAGCTCGCGCCGCAGTGCGAAGCACGAAGGCATACCAATGAGCTTGCTTTCGCTGCGCTGGCGGCTGATCTGGAGCCTCATCCTGTTGCAGGTGGTGGTCGGCCTGCTGGTGATGGGCGGCTTCCTCGGGCTGGCGTGGGCGTTGGGCCGCGTGGTCGATGAGACCGGCCACGAGACGGTGGCCGCCATCCAGCGTGCCCTGATGCGCGGCGCCGACGGCCAGCTGGTGGTCGAGCCCACGAGCGCGCTGCGGCGGCTGCAGAAGGCCGACCCGCAGTTCTGGTTCATCGTGCGCGACCCGCGCGGCGTGCAGCTGCGCCACGGCGAGGTGCCGCCCGCCTACCTGCGGCTGCTCGATGCACTCGACGACACCGAGCGCGTGGCCATCGACCCCGAGAGCGACGGCACCCGCCCCAAGGCCCGCTTCGAGCGCATCGAATCGCGCGCCGGCCCGGTGGCCGTGATGGCGCAGACCGGCGGCCCGCTCACGGTGGAGAACACGCTCAAGGGCACCGGCATCGCCTTCCTGTTCCTGGTGGCACCGATGGCGCTCGTCACCTGCCTGGGCGTGATCCTGGCCACGCCGTTCGTCGTGAAGCGCGGCCTCAAGGGCGTGGTGGCCACGGCGGAGCATGCCGAGGGCATCGACGTGCACGAGCGCACCACTCGCCTGCCGCTGGCCAACGTGGCCAGCGAGATCCGTCCGCTGGTCAATGCGGTCAACCGCGCCTTCGACCGGCTCAACGAAGGCTACGACCGGCAGGAGCGCTTCCTGGCCGATGCCGCGCACGAGCTGCGCACGCCGATCACCACGCTGCAGATCCACCTCGAAGGCCTGCCCAACGACCCGCTGAAGATGAAGCTCATGCAGGCCTCGGCGCGGCTCGCCACGCTGGCCGAGCAGCTGCTCGACCTGCAGCGCCTCGACCACGGCCTGTCGCTGGACCAGCAGGTGGAACTGAAGTCGCTGTGCGAGCGCGTGGCGGCCGACATCGCGCCGCTCGCCATCCGCAGCCGCTGCACGCTGTCGGTCGATGCGCCGCAGCCGCTCACGGTGCGCGGCGATGCGCCCTCGCTGGAACGCGCGCTCACCAACCTGATCCAGAACGCCATCGAGCACGGCGGGCCAGGCTGCGACATCCAGGTGCGGCTGTGCGAGCCCTCGTGCATCGAGGTGCGCGACTCGGGCCCCGGCATTCCCGAGGCCGACCGCGAGCGCGTGGTGGCGCCGTTCCACCGGCTCGTGCCGCGCGGGCGCGGCGCCGGGCTGGGCCTGCACCTCGTGGCCGAGGTGGCGCGGCTGCATCGCGGTCAGCTGAGCATCGGCTCGAGCGAATCGGGCGGCGCGAAGATGCGGCTCGAACTGATGAACCTCGAGGCCTGAAGAAGACCCGCCCGCCATGAACGCCATCGACCGGCTGCCCGAACCCACGAACCTTGTCGGCGCGCAAGCGCTGATCGCGCGCGTGCAGGCGATGCTCGATGCCGAAGGGGTGGCGATGCGTGCGCCGCCGCCCGAGCCCACCACCTGCTGCGGGCGCGGCTGCAATGGGTGCGTGTGGGAAGGGTGGCTGGCGGCGGTGGCCTATTGGCGGGATGAGGCGTCGCTGCTGCTGGATTGAGGAGGCGTCTCGTCGGTCGCGGAAACCGACGGGGCTGAGTCGGACCTCATGTCGCTGTAGGGCGCTGGAATCTCCAGCGCTTGCGCGCCCGGCAGGCGTCGGACAAAGAGGTTGGTTGCCACGAGGTAGCGTGCCACGGTGCTGCGCAGATCGGTCGACTCGTACAGTGACTCGGTCCACCAGCGTTCGGTGAACATCACCTTGTAGGCAGAGCCTTCCTTCAGCAGGTAGTAGGAGCTGTCGCCGCCGACTCGCTCGGTCTTGATCTTGCCTTCGTACCAAGCAGTGGCCATCGCGTGGTCCACCACTGCCTCGGCGTCGACCGTGAACACTGCCCGGATATCTTCCAGCGTGAAGTCGTCGAAGAATGCCCTGCTGCCTTCTCTGCCGTAGGCCGTGCGGGCCAACTCAAACTCATCGTCGTGCAGCAGGGCATTGAGTTGTGCCAGGCGATCCGGCGGTTGCACCATCCGGTGGGGCGTGATCAAGGGCGGCGTGGCGAGGCTGGTGACATAGAACGGCTCGGTTCCCGCTTCCTGGTTGGCGGACAACGCCAGGTGCCAGCGCTCCTGTGCCTTGCGCGGCATGTTGCGCGATGCCGTCACGGTGCCGGCATAGTGCACGTGGCGTTCACCTGTGCCGGTGAGCGTCGATGAAACGCAGTCGGCGGGGTCCGCGTCCCACGCCTGATCGTTCACCGACCAACTGCCATCCTCCTTGTCGTTCACCGTCTGGACGACCAGGCGAGCGAAGATCTGGGGCGGCGGTTCCGCGGGTTGATCGCCCACTGACGCTGGCACCGTGGCATCCACGCGAAACGCCAGGGGTTCGCCGATGCGAAAGCGCTCGTCGCGACGGACATCGATCACGTTCAGGGCTTGGCGCGGTGGCACCGCAGTTCGGAAAAAGCCATAGGCGGTCGACAGTGTCAGCACGGTGAAGACCGGAAACACCGGCAGCCCCACCAACAGCCACAGCAGGTTCCAGCCTCCTTCCAACGACCAGCGCAGTGCGTTGAAACCGAAGGCGGCAAAGAAGGCCAGCACCGCCAGCGCGACCAGCGATCCCAGCCAGTCGGTGAGACGGGTCCGTTGGGGAGCATCTGAAGGTGGCGGTGCCGGAGACATCCACGCCGCGTCATGCCGCTGCACGATGCGCGGCAGGCCGATCACGCGCGGATCGGGCAGCGGCGTCCAGAAGCTGTCGTCCTGCGCGGCCAGCGCGATCGTGCGGACGCCATCGCGGTGTTCAAGCTGCAGCGCTGCCTGCGCGACGCCGTCATGCGCCGTGTCATCGAGGCGCTGAGGACGCGCATCGGGCACGCGGTGGTAGCGGCGCTTCTCGACGTCGACGATCAGCGTGTCCGCACCCGCCGATGCCGCATGAAAGCGCTCGTCAGAAGACGCAAGGCATTCCGACAGCGGCAGCGCCAGAACCCGCGCAAGGACGTCGAGGTAGGAGTGAGGGCGAGACATGCGTCCGAATCTAGCCGGCGATCCCGAGCGCCGCAGCCGCCAGCTTCGCCACCTCCAGCGTGCTCCCGGGTGCCTCGCCGTCTTCCAGCATCCACACCGACGACAGCCCGGCCCACGCCAGCACCCACTGCAACAATCGCCGCTGCTCGATGCCCGTGGCCTCCGCGATGACCTCGATGCGGCGCGCAAAGCGCCCCGGCGCCAGCGCACTCTCGCCATCCGGGTTGCACAGGATGTTCGCGTGATCGAAGCCGCGCTCGCCGTACAGGCCCTTGGGGTCGATGGCGAGCCAACCGGCCGGGCCGAAGTCGAGCACGTTGCCGTGATGAATGTCGCCATGCAGCACGACCACCTCGCGCGGCGCCGCCAGCAGCTCGCGTGCGGTGCGTGCGCTGTGTGCGAAGACGACGCCGTGCGTGGCCGCGCCGGCCCACAGCGATTCGAACCAGCGCGCGAGCGGCACCAGCGTCGGGGGCGGCGGCGTGTCGCGCGGGGCATGCAGGCGCGCGGCGGCGGCGCACAGGATGCGCGTGGCCTCGTCGTCGCGGCCTTCGTGAACCAGCTGCGCGAGCGAGGCCGTACCCTGTGCGCGCACCATCAACAAGGCTTCGTCGCTATGCGCCAGCACGGGCGCGGCGCCGTCGCCGTTCCACCAGGCCATCAGCAGGCTGCCTGCCTGTTCCTCGGCTTCGTGCGAGAGCTTGAGCATGGCCGCCACGCCCTGCTGGCGCACGGGCAGCAGCGTGCCGCTCAGCGAGGTGAAGGCCTCGCCGTCGGGCGTGAGGTTCCAGCGTTCCAGGTAAGGCGCGAACACGCCGAGCGGGACCACTAGCGCGATTCCCAGAACCCCCGGTGCGTGGCGATCATCTCGTCGGCCACCTCGGGCACGGGGCCGATCACCTCGACGGGTTTCTGTCCGCGTGCGAAGACCTCGCGGCAGGGCAGGCTCAGCGTCGGGTTCTCGGGGTGGTCGCCGGTGAGCGCGAGCAGCGCGGATTCTTCCGCGCCGTACACGATGCGCCCGATGTTCGCCCAGTAGCTCGTGCCCGCGCACATGGCACAGGGCTCGAAGGTGGTCACCAGCGTGCACTGCCACAGGTACTCGGGCGGCCAGTTCTGCGCGGCGTGGCGCGCGAGCGTGGCCTCCGCGTGGTGCACCGTGTCGATGTTGCCCTGCTCGGCGAGAACGGTCTCGCCGTCGGGTGCGACGAGCACGGCGCCGAAGGGGTGGCGGCCCATGGCCATGGCGCGTCGTGCCACGGCGTCGGCGCGACGCAGCGCGCGGGTGATCTGTTCGGGGGTCATGCCCCCATTATTTATGCGTTCTGCGAGCCGCGGTGCGCCCAGCCTGTCGTGTGCTTCTCGATCAGGCTGAAGAGTTCGTACATGATCATCGCCATCGCGCCCACCACCATCAGGCCCGCGAAGGCCAGGCCCATCTGCATGGCCGAGCCGGCCGAGATCAACAGGTAGCCGATGCCCTCGTTGGCAGCCGTCATCTCCGACACCGTGGTGCCGACGAAGGCCAGCGTGATCGCCACCTTCAGCGAGCCGAAGAAGTAGGGCATGGAGCGCGGCAGGCCGATCTTGACGAGCACGTCCCAGCGCTTGGCGCCCAGCACGCGCAGCACGTCTTCCAGCTCGGGCTCGAGCGTGGCCAGGCCGGTCGCGATGTTCACCATGATCGGGAAGAAGCTGATCAGAAACGCCGTGAGGATCGCCGGCCCGATGCCGATGCCGAACCACACGACCAGGATCGGCACGAAGGCCGCCTTGGGCAATGCGTTGAAGGCCGTCATGAGCGGGTAGATCGCCGCATAGGCCAGGCGCGAGCTGCCGATCACGAAGCCCAGCAGCACCCCCACCACGATCGCCAGGCCGAAGCCCGCCATCGTGACCCAGAAGGTGCGCCACGCGTGGCCCGCGATGATTTCCTTGAACTCCCAGAACTGCTCCCAGATGCGCAGCGGGCTCGGAAAGATGAAGTCCGACACGCCGAAGCCCGCGCAGATCACCTGCCACAGCAGGAGCACCGCCACGAGCAGCAGCCAGGGCGACCAGCGTTCGAGTTGCTTGGTGTTTTTCATCGCCGCGTCCTCAGTGCGCTGCCGCCGCCGCAGCAGCGGAGAAGGTGGTGGTGGCGTTGCCGCGGATGGCGCCGATGTGGCCGCGCAGTTCGAGCACGATGTCGGTGAACTCCTTGGTGTAGGTCAGCTCCAGCTCGCGCGGGCGCGGCAGGTCGATCTCGCGCTTGACCACGAAGCGCCCGGGGCTCTTGCTCATCACGTACACCGTGTCGGCCAGGAACACCGACTCGCGCAGGTCGTGCGTGACCAGGATCACGTTGAACTGCTGCTCGGTCCACAGGTCGCGCAGGATGCACCACAGCTCTTCGCGCGTGAACGCGTCGAGCGCGCCGAAGGGCTCGTCCAGCAGCAGCATCTTGGGCTCGTGAATGAGCGCGCGGCAGATGCTCGCGCGCTGCTGCATGCCGCCCGAGAGCTGCCACGGGAACTTGTCCTCGTAGCCGCCCAGGCCCACCTTCTGCAGCAGGCGGCGGGCGCGCTCTTCGTATTCCTTGCGCTTGGCCTTGAAGTTCGAGCGGTAGGGCTCGACGATTTCCAGCGGCAGCAGCACGTTGTCGACAGTGGTGCGCCACGGCAGCAGCGAGGGCGCCTGGAAGGCCATGCCCGAGATCTTCAGCGGCCCGGTCACGGGCTGGCCGTCGATGCGGATCTTGCCCATCGAGGGCATCTTCAGCCCCGTGGTGAGCTTCATGAAGGTCGACTTGCCGCAGCCCGAGGGGCCGACGATGGCGATGAACTCGCCGCGCGTCACCTTCAGGTCGATGGCCTCGACCGCGAAGTGGTTGGCGCGCAGCAGCTCTTCGTTGTAGGCGAGCCAGACGTCCTGGAAATCGACGAAGGGGGCGGCCGCGTCGGGTGTCGTTGCGCCGGCCGCCATCACTTGCGCAGGATTCCGCTGAGCTCGGCCGCGGGCGGGAGCATGGCCGCGGTCCACACGGCGTCGGGGCTCACGCGCGTCTTGGTGTTGAAGGCATCGGACACCTGCGAGGCCATGAGCGACATGCGGCCCGCGTTGACGGCACCGAAGCCGTCGGTGCGCGCGTCGGCGCTGTTGATGACGGTGTCGATCGCCAGCTGCAGGCGGCGCGTCTCGAGCTTGCTGTCGATGATGCCGTCGCGCGCCTTCACCGACTCGATGCCCAGGGCCGGGTTGGCGATGACTTCCTTGGCGCCCTTGGCAAAGGCCGAGAGGAACTTCTTCACCGCCGCGGGGTTGTCCTTGAGCAGCTTGGGCGAGGCGATGATCACGTTGCCATACAGCTTCACGCCGTAGTCGGGGTAGGGCAGGATCACCACGTCGGCCGCCTTGGCGCCGCGCGCTTCCAGGTTGAGCAGCGAGGTGAAGGTGAAGCCCGTGATGGCGTCGATGTCGCCGCGCACCAGCATGGTCTCGCGCAGCGTCGGGTCCATGGCGGTCCAGTTCACGGCGCCGATGTTGTTGGCCTTGGCGAAGATCGGGAACGCGCGGCGGCCCGCGTCGAACACGGGCGCGCCGAGCTTCTTGCCGGCGAGGTCGGCCGGCTTGGTGATGCCGCTCTTCTTGAGCGCCATGACCGAGGCCGGCGTGTTGTTGTAGACCATCATCACGGCCACGGGTTTGTTCGGGCTGTCGGGGTTGTTGGCGTGGAACTCCATCAGTGCCGCGAGGTCGGCAAAGCCCATGTCGTAGGCGCCCGAGGCCACGCGCGTCACGGTGCCGCCCGAGCCGTTGCCGGCGTCGATGGTCACGTCCAGGCCGGCGGCCTTGAAGTAGCCCTTGGCCGCGGGGTGCAGGAACAGCGCGGCCGGTCCTTCGAAACGCCAGTCGAGCTGGAACTTGATCGGCGTCGGGCTCTGGGCCATGGCCGAAGACAGGCCGAAGCTGAGGGCCGAGGCGGCGAGGAAGGACTGGATCAGTTGACGCTTGTTCATGCGGGTTCCGTGAAGGTGAATGCTTCGGCATTCAAGCAAAAACGGTGCCCGCACGCGATTGGTGCGAACCCTTCCGGTGAATCACCGAGGTGCGCGGTGCGCCCAGGGCGTGTGCGGCGTGCACCGCGCCTGGGAATCCGGGCCGTGGACCGCCGTCAGAGCGTCGCGCCGATCTTGCGCAGCTCGGCAATCTGCGGCGCCTTGGGCAGCCAGACCTTGTCGAATTCGGCGATGACCGGCGCGGGGTTGTAGTTGCTGGCGCTCTTGATCGCGATGCCGCTGGCCTTGAACTTGTCGATGAGGCTCAGCTCGGTGGTCACGATGTCCTTGATCTGCGCGTCGAGCTGCTGCTTCACGAGGTCGGTGATGAGCGCCTTGTCTTTCGCATCGAGCGTCTGCCAGATGCGACCCGACACCAGCGGGGCGAAGGGCATGAACAGCGCGTTCATCGGCAGCAGGGTTTTCGAGACGCGGTCGAAGCGCTGGTTCCACGAGAACTCGATGTCGGCTTCGAGCCCGTCGACCTGGCCGTTGGACATGGCGTCGAACACGCCCGGCGTGGGAATGGGCGTGGGCGCGGCGCCCAGCAGTTGGTAGAAGTCGCGGTACACCGGCGTGGGGTTGATGCGCAGCTTCATGCCCTTCAGGTCGGTGGGCGAGGCGATGTCCTTGGTGGCGAACACCACGCGCATGCCGGTGATGCCCCAGCCCAGGCCGATGGTGCCGGTCTCGCGCGGCAGCACATCGAGCAGCTTGAGCGCCGCGGGCGTGCGCACGAGCGAGGCGACGTTGGTGGTCGAACGCACGAGGTAGGGCGCGTTGATGGCCGCCACGCTCGCCACGCGCGAGCCGAGCTCGGCGGCTTGAATCCAGCCCATGTCGAGCGCACCCGACTGCAGCTGCTGCATCATGGCCGACTCGTTGCCGAGCTGGCCCGAATGGAACACCGTGGCGCTCAGGCGGCCGTCGGTGGCCTTCTTCAGCGCCTCGCCAAAGCTCACCGCGGAGCGGTTCCACGAGTGGCCCGCGGGCGTGATGAGGCCCAGGCGGAATTCCTTGGCGGCGGCGGCACGCGACACGGTGCCGAAGAGGGCGGTCGACGCGGCGGCGGTGCCGGCGGCGGCCTGGACGAACTGGCGGCGGGAGAGGGGCATGCGAAGCTCCTGTGGGGTGAGGTGAATGAACGGGAACGCGGATCAGCGCTTACTTGATGAGCGCGAGAGAAAGACTCGGGAACAGCGACAGCAGCACCAGCGCCACGCAGCAAATCAGGAAGAAGGGCAGCGTGACGATGAACATCTTTCCGGGCTTGGCGCCGGTCACCGCCGAGGCCACGAAGAAGCTCAGCCCCACCGGCGGCGTCATCAGCCCGAGCACGAGGTTGATGACCACCACCACGCCGAAGTGGCGCGGGTCGATGCCGTAGATCTCGGTCGCGATGGGCAGCAGGATCGGCACGGTCATGATCAGCCCGGGAATGCCGTCGATCACGGTGCCGATCACCAGCAGGATCACGTTCACCAGCAGCAGGAAGGCGATCGGGTCCTTCGCCACCGTCTGTATCCACGCGGCCGTGGCCTGCGGCACCTTGCCGTAGATGAGCAGCCACGAGAACACCGCGGCCGCCGCCACCAGGAAGAGCACCACCGCCGAGTAGATCGCCGACTTCAGCAGGATCTGCGGAATCATCGCGAAGCGGAATTCCTTGGTCACGTAGCGCCCCACCAGCACCGCGGCCACCGCACCCACCGCCGCCGATTCGGTGGGGTTGGCCAGGCCGCCGAGGATCGAGCCGACGATCACGATGGGAATGAGCAGCGTCGGGCAGGCCGTGAGGATCGTGTGCAGCCGCTGGCGGGCGGTGCGCTTCTCGGTGCGCGGGTAGTTGTAGATCACGCCCATGCCGGCGATGACGATGAAGAACAGCACCGTGAGGATCACGCCGGGGATGATCCCGGCGATGAGCATGTCGCCCACCGCCACCTGGGCGAGCACGCTGTACACCACGAACATCACCGAGGGCGGAATGATCGGGCCGAGCATGCCGCCGTACACGGTGATGCCGGCCGCGAAGGTCTTGTCGTAGCCCTGCTTCTCCATCTCGGGCACCATGATCTGGCTCATGATCGCCACCTGCGCGGTGGCCGAGCCGATGATCGACGACACCAGCATGTTCGCCAGGATGTTCACGTAGGCCAGCCCGCCCTTCACCGAACCGATGAAGGCCAGCGCGAGGTCGACGAGGCGGCGCGTGATGCCGCCGCCGTTCATGATCTCGCCGATGAGGATGAACAGCGGAATCGCAATGAGGCTGTAGCTGTCGACGCCGCCGAACATCTGCACCGGGAACGACTGGAACAGCACCGTGTCGCCCGAGTTGAGGATGTAGACGATGCCCGACAGGCACAGGCAGGCACCGATCGGCACGCCGACCAGCATGATCAGCAGGAAGAAGGCAGAGGTCAGCATTTCAGTTCACGGCGTCCGCGTTGGCGACATGGAACTCGTCGTGCGTGCGCTTGGGCTGCAGGCCGAGGTCTTCGAAGAGGTTGGCCAGCGCATGCACGCTGAGGGTGACCGCGAAGATCGGCAGGATGAGCTGCACCACCCACGTCGGCCAGTCGAGCGTCTGCGTGCGCTCGGTGTAGAGAAAGTTGAAGCTCTCGGCCGCGAATTCCTTCGCGTCGAAGCCGTGGCGCACGATGCCCGCCGGGTCCATCCACAGCCAGCACATCGCGAGCAGGGCCAGCCCGAGCAGCAGCACGCCGCCCGAGGCACTGGCCTTGGCGACGCGTGCGGCCCGGGTGCCGAGCTTGTCGGTGAGCAGGGTCACCGCAAAGTCCAGCCGCAGCCGCGTCATCGCCGACGCACCGATGAAGGTGAGCCAGACCACGCAGTACACCGAGGCCTCGTCCACCCAGTAGAGCGGAAAGCCGCCGTAGCGCGTGACCACGTTCAGCAGCACCAGCACGATGAGCAACCCCATGAGGCTGCTGAGCAGGTGGCGCTCGCAGCGCAGGACGAGGTCCGACGCGTCGAGCACGCGGCGGGACAGGCCGCCGCTTTCTTTCAAGGCGTTTTCTTGCATGGTGTTCTGGGCCTTGCGGTGCGTCGTGCGCGCGGCGATTACATGACCGACTGGTACTGCGCGGGCCGCGTGGCCAGCGCCTTGGCGACGACCTTCTCGATGAAGGCGCGCTCTTCGCCGATGAGCGGCAGGCGCGGGCGGCGCATGTGCTCGGTGCCCACGCCGACCAGCAGGTCGATGAGCTTGAGGTTCTGCACCAGCTTGGTCGACACGTCCAGGTGCAGCATCGGCGTCATCCACTGGTAGAGCTTCAGGGCTTCGGCGAATTTGCCGGCCTTCATCAGGTCGTACAGCGCCACCGTCTCGCGCGGGAAGGCGCAGCCCACACCGGCCAGCAGGCCGTCGCAGCCCAGCGCCAGGCCTTCGTAGGCCAGGTCGTCCACGCCCAGGAACAGCTGGTAGCGGTCGCCCACCGTGTTGCGCAGGTCGGTGATGCGGCGGATGTTGTCGGTGCTCTCCTTGATCGCCGCGATCCACTCGCAGTCGGCCAGCTCGACCATGTGCTCGGGCTTGAGGTCCACGCGGTAGGCCACCGGGTTGTTGTAGACCATGATGGGTTTCTGGGCCGCGTTGGCGATGGTGCGCACGTTGAGCATCGCCTCGCGCGCGTCGGCCACGTAGATCACCGAGGGCATGACCATGTAGCCGGCCACGCCCAGCTTGTTGGCGCCGTCCACGTAGCGCAGGGCTTCGCGGGTGCTGGTCTCCGACACGTTGGCCAGCACGGGGATGCGGCCGTCGGCGGCCTCGAGGGCGATCTTGGCGACCTGCAGTTTTTCTTCGAGCGTCAGCGTGCTGGCTTCGCCCAGCGAGCCGCAGGTGACGAGGCCGTGGATGCCGTTGCGGATCTGGAAGTCGATGTGGCGGGC
The DNA here is from genome assembly GCF_059423965.1 of Variovorax sp. GW458-11-26-14-LB1. Classification (NCBI taxonomy): domain Bacteria; kingdom Pseudomonadati; phylum Pseudomonadota; class Betaproteobacteria; order Burkholderiales; family Comamonadaceae; genus Variovorax; species Variovorax sp. GW458-11-26-14-LB1. The sequence goes on along the minus strand of NZ_JBWKYW010000006.1, from coordinate 196,031 downwards.
GGTGCCCTCGGCGTCGATGCTTTCGTCGGCGTGGAACTTGGTGGTGATGGCGGGGAAGATGCCTTGCCAGCGGGGATTGCTCATGAACGTGTACCTCGAAAAAAGAAGAAAAGGGCGCTGCGGACAGCGGTCGAAACCAGGGTTTGAAGGCTTGGTTTTTAAATATATTAGTAAGATATGAGAAATATCTGCTCAGGGTATTAGCAGATTGCATGCCAGCCGAAATGGTGGTTGGAGGCTTCTGGAAAGGGCATTTGGGCGCCCGGAAGCACCGCCTTGGCGCACCCCGCGCACCGAGGCGCCTCACGATGCGGCGGGCGAAAAAAAGCCCCGCAGCGGCGAACGCGGCGGGGCGTGTGGCTGGCGCCGGCGCGGTGCTCAGGTCGGCGTCGTCGCCCCGAAGCCCAGCCAGTACGGATCGCCCACGCGCTTGCCCACGCTGCTGGCGGCGTCGCGCACGGTGGCGCCGAAGCGTTCCACCAGCGCTTCCGACAGCTGCTCTGCGGGCAGCGCGATGCCGAAGGCGTAGGTCTGGCGCGTGGCGGGGTCGAGCACTGCCGACGAGATGCCCGCCACGTTGGTCACGTACTCGCCGCGCGACAGGGCCCAGCCGGTGTCGCGGATCACGGCCAGGCGCGCGAGCAGGTCCTTGCGCGTCTTCGGTGCGTGGCCGCGGCCCTGGTCGAGCCGGCTGCCGATCAGGGCACCCACTTCGTCGTCGTCCAGGCGGGCCAGCAGCGCGCGGCCCATGGCGCTGGAGTAGGCGGGTGCGCGGCTGCCCGGCGGCGTGTAGATCTGCAGCGCACCGGCGCCGGTGCGCATCTGGATCACGAGCGTGTCGGTGCCGTCGAGCACGTTGATGTAGCCCGTGCAGCCCGTCTCGCGCACCAGCGCGTCGAGCGCCTCCTCGACCAGCGAGGCCGTGTTGCGCGAGGCGCGGAAGTGGTACGAGGCCTCCATGATCACGCCGCCCGGTCGGTAGGCGCGTGTGGCCGCGTCGCGGTCCAGGAAGCCGTAGCCGGCCATCATGCTCAGCGTGCGCGAGGCCGAGCTCTTGGGCAGGCCCAGCTCGGTCACGACGTCCGTCACCGTGATGTCGCGGCGCAGTCGCGCGATCAGCTTCAGGACGTCCATGGCGTTGGCAAGGGTGCTCATCGTGTTCGGTGGGTTGGGGTGGGAATCATAGGTTCGGCGCCGGTGCGTCTTTCGGCCGACCCGGGTGAACGCCCGCTTGACAGCCGAAAGTACGGTTTTATCATTCAGTTCAAGTTTATTGGACATGGTTCCAAAATATGGAACTAACAAGGAATGACCATGCACCATGAAGTGACCGCCGTCGCGCCGCTGGAAGACAAGGGCGCCGGGCACACCGCGCCGCCGCCGGTCGCGCTGCATCCCAAGGCGCTCGCGCCCGCCAACCTGATCCTCACGGTGGTGCTGAGCGTGTTCGGCGCCATCGTCGGCATCCAGATGCTGGCGAGCCTGGGCATCACGCCGAGCACCTCGCTGATCGGCGCGCTCGCGGCCATGACGCTGGCGCGCGTGCCGCTGGCCATGTTCCGGGGCTTCCGCTCGGTGCATGCGCAGAACCTGGCGCAGACGAGCATCTCGTCGGCCACTTTCGGCGCGGCCAACAGCCTGTTCCTGCCGATCGGCATTCCCTTCCTGTTCGGCCTGCCCCAGATGGTGGTGCCGATGCTCGTCGGCGTGAGCCTGGCGATGCTGCTCGACGCCTGGCTGCTGTACCGCATGTTCGACACGCCCGCCTTCCCGGCGAAGAACCCGTGGCCGCTGGGCATCGCCGCGGCCGAGGCCATCAAGGCGGGCGACGGCGGCGGCAAGCAGGCCTGGCTGCTGCTGGGCGGGCTGGCCACCGGCGTGGCGGGCGCGGTGTTCAAGCTGCCGATGTCGGCTTTCGGGGTGGCGCTGATCGGCGGGCTGGGCGCCATGACCGCCTTCGGCATCGGGCTGCTGGTGCGCGGCTACTCGGCGCCGCTGTTCGGCTTCGACATCGGCACGCGCTATGTGCCGCACGGCATGATGATCGGCGCCGGCCTCGTCGCGCTGGTGCAGGTGGCGCGCGTGGTGCTGAAGAAGCACGGGCGCGCGGCCGACACCGACAGCCCCGCCGCGACGAAAGAGGCGCTGGCCGAGGCGCGCGGCGCCAGCGTGCTCGGCCGCTCGCTCAAGCTGGGCGGCGCGGGCTACCTCGCGATCATGGTGCTGCTGTGCGCGGGCACCGGCATCTACACCGGCATGTCGCCGGGCATGCTGGCCTTGTTCATCGTGTACGGCACCTTCGCGGCCTTCGTGCACGAACTCATCGTGGGCATCGCGGCCATGCACTCGGGCTGGTTCCCGGCCTTCGCGGTGGCGCTGATCTCGCTGCTGCTGGGCATCCTGATCGGTTTTCCGCCCGAGGCGCTGGTGGTGCTGGCCGGCTTCTCGGCCGCCACCGGCCCGGCCTTTGCCGACATGGGCTACGACCTCAAGGCCGGCCACCTGCTGCGCGGCGAGGCCTCGGGCTCGGCCTTCGAACTCGAAGGCCGGCGCGAACAGATGATCGCCGGCATGGTCGGCTTCGGCGTGGCGATCGTGGTGGTGGCCTGCGCCTACCCGCTGTTCTTCGCCAACCACCAGACCGCGCCGATCAACGCTGCCTACGTGGCCGCGATCAAGGCCGGCATCTCGGGCGAGACCGCGCGCAACCTCGCGCTGTGGGCCGTGCCCGGCGCGCTGCTGCAGCTGGCGGGCGGGCCGCGCCAGCAGCTGGGCGTGCTGTTCGCCACCGGCCTGCTCATCGCCAGCCCGATGGCCGGCTGGATGGTCGCGGCCGGCATCGCCTGCCGGCTCGCGGTGCACGGCGTGCTCGGCGCCGCCGCGCGCGAACGGCTCGAGGTGTTCGCCGGCGGCGTCATCGCGGGCGATGCGCTCTACAGCTTCTTCTCGGGCGCGGTGAAGAGCCTGCGCAAGTAGTTCTCCTTCTTCCTTTCATCACACACACACACACAGGAATCGAATCCATGAAACGCAATCTGACCAGCGACGACGTCCGCGCGGCCATCTGGGGCGGTGCCATCCTCGGCGGCGGGGGCGGCGGGCTCATCGCGGCCGGCGAGCGCGCCGCGCGGCTGGCGCTGCAGGTCGGCACGCCGCAGCTGTGGAGCGTCGACGAGTTCGACGACGCCGCGCTCACCGCCACCATGGCCCTCGTCGGTGCGCCGGCCGCGCCCGACCCGCACGTGCAGCCGGCGCACCTGCTGCGCACGCTGGAGCTGCTGCGGCGCGAGCTGCCGGCGGGCCAGAAGCTGGTCGCGCTGCATGCCAACGAGAACGGCGCCGAGACCACGGTCAACGGCTGGTTCCACGCCGCCATGACCGGCCTGCCCGTGATCGACCTCGCGTGCAACGGCCGTGCCCACCCCTCGAGTGTGATGGGCGCGCTGGGCCTGCACACCGAGCCCGACTACCTCTCGGTGCAGGCCTACGCGGGCGGCGAGCCGCACCGCTATGTCGAAGGCGTGGTGTCGGGCCGGCTCGAACAGACCTCGGCCGTGGTGCGCCGCGCTTCGGTGGAGGCGGGCGGCCTCGTGGCGGTGGCGCGCAACCCCGTGACCGTGGGCTACGCGCGCCAGCACGGCGCGCCGGGCGCCATCAGCCACGCCATCGCGCTGGGCCAGACCTTTCTCGACGGCGGCGTCGATGCCGTGGCCCGCTCGCTCGACGGGCGCCTCGTGGCCGAGGGCACGGTGCGCAGCTACCGCTGCGAGCAGCAGGAAGGGCTGGACGTCGGCGTGGTCGAACTCGACGATGCGGCCGGCACCACGCTGCGCTTCATCAACGAGTACATGCTGCTGGCGCAGGGCGGCGAGCGCATCGCGCGCTTTCCCGACCTGATCATGACCTTCTCGGACGACGGCCAGCCCGTGGTGTCGGCCCATGTGCGCCAGGGCGCGCGGCTGCGCGTGCTGGTGGCGCCGCGCGCGCGGCTGCTGCTGTCGCGCACCATGTTCATGCCCGAGCTGTACCGCCCGCTCGAGAAGTCGCTGGGCGAAGCCTTCGCGCCGGCCTGAACGGAGACATGCAATGACACTGCGCATCCGCTGGATCCGGGCTGTCGGCAACGACACCTACAACGCGCGCTTCGCGCAAGAGTTCGCGCAGGTGAAGAATCCCGGCACCGAGGTCGAGGTGGTGTCGCTGCGCAACGCCTCGGTGCAGCACCACGTCGAGTACCAGAGCTACGAGGCGCTGCTGGGCGCCGACATCGTGCGCGCCGTGCGCGACACCGCGCAGCAGGGCTTCGACGCCGTGGTGGTCGGCTGCTTCTACGACCCGGTGCTGGTCGAGGCGCGCGAGATATCGGGCCAGACGGTGGTGGTCGCGCCCTGCCAGGCCTCGTTCGAGGTCGCGTCCAACCTGGCGCAGAAGGTGTCGGTGATCGTCGGGCGCCGCAAGTGGGTGCCGCGCATCGAGGCGCGCGTGCGCGAGTACGGCCATGCGCACCTGATCGCCTCGTTCCGCGCGCTGGAACTCGGCGTGGAAGACTTCCAGCGCGACCGCGACGAAACCGTGCGCCGCATGATCGCGCAAGGCCGCCGCGCCATCGACGAGGACGGCGCCGAGGCGCTCATCCTCGGCTGCACGCTCGAGTTCGGCTTCTACCGCCAGCTGCAGGACGCGCTGGGCGTGCCCGTCATCGATTCGGCGTTGGCCGCCTTCAAGCGCGCCGAGGCACTGGCCGACACGAAACAGCGTTTCGATTGGAAGCCCAGCCGCGTCGGCGGCTGCGAGCCGCCGCCCGAGGAGAAGGAGCTGCTGGCCTGGAACGTGTTCGACCCGGCGGACGTGCCGGTGGTGTCGCCTGTCCACGCCTGAACACGGCCGTCCATGAAAAACGCCCCGCCGCGGAGACCGCGACGGGGCGTTGTGTTTCATGGAAGAAACGTCGGCGTCAGCCTCAGTCCTGGGACTTCACCTTCGCCACGGCCAGCGCCGTCATGTTGATGATGCGGCGCACCGTCGCCGAAGGCGTCAGCACGTGGGCCGAGCTCGCGCCGCCCAGCAGGATCGGGCCCACCGTGATGCCGTTCGCGCCGGTCATCTTCAGCACGTTGTAGAGGATGTGCGCCGAGTCGAGGTTCGGGCACACCAGCAGGTTGGCTTCGCCGGTGAGCGTGGTCTCGGGCAGGGCGGTGCGGCGGATCTCGTCGGACAGCGCGGCGTCGCCGTGCATCTCGCCGTCGCACTCGATGTCGGGTGCCATCTGCGAGAACAGGTCGCGCGCCAGGCGCATCTTGCGCGCCGAGCCGCGGCTGGAGGTGCCGTAGTTCGAATGCGACAGGAAGGCCACCTTCGGCGGCAGGCCGAAGCGGCGCACTTCTTCGGCGGCCATCACGGCGATGCTGGCCAGCAGCTCGGCGCTCGGGTCTTCGTTCACGTTGGTGTCGGTGATGAACACCGTGCGCTTCTCAAGCGTGAGCGCGTTCAGCGTGGCGAAGCCGGGCGCACCGCGCTTCAGGCCGATCAGGTTGCGGATGTGCTCCAGGTGCACATCGAAGCGGCCGACCAGGCCGCAGATCATCGCGTCGGCATCGCCCAAGTGCAGCATCAGCGCGGCGATGGTGGTGTTGGAGCGGCGCACCATGGTCTTGGCGGCCTCGGGCGTGACGCCGCGGCGGCCCATGAGCTTGTGGAAGCTCTCCCAGTAGGTGCGAAAGCGCGGATCGTCTTCCGGGTTCACGATCTCGAAGTCGGTGCCGGGGCGGATGTGCAGGCCGGCCTTCTGGATGCGTGCCTCGATCACGGCGGGGCGGCCCACCAGGATGGGCTGGGCCAGGCCTTCGTCGACCGCCCACTGCGCGGCGCGCAGCACGCGCTCGTCTTCGCCCTCGGCGTAGGCCACGCGCTTGGTGGTGGAAATTTTGGCGGCGCTGAACACCGGGCGCATGAACATGCCCGTCTGGTAGACGAAGCGCGTCAGGTGCTGGCGGTAGGCCTCCATGTCCTCGATCGGGCGCGAGGCCACGCCCGAGGCGGCGGCCGCCTTGGCCACGGCCGGCGCGATGCGCAGGATCAGGCGCGAGTCGAAGGGCTTCGGAATGATGTAGTCGGGGCCGAAGGCCAGCTCCTGGCCGGCGTAGGCGGTGGCCACTTCTTCGCTGATGTCGGCCTTGGTGAGGTCGGCAATCTCGCGCACGCAGGCCAGCTTCATTTCTTCCGTGATCTTGCTCGCGCCGCAGTCGAGCGCGCCGCGGAAGATGTACGGGAAGCACAGCACGTTGTTGACCTGGTTCGGGTAGTCCGAACGGCCCGTGGCGATGATGCAATCCGGCCGCACGGCCTTGGCCAGCTCGGGGCGGATCTCGGGCTCGGGGTTGGCCAGCGCCAGGATGATCGGCTGCGTGCCCATGGTCTTGACCATCTCGGCGCTCATGACGCCGGGGGCCGAGCAGCCCAGGAACACGTCGGCGTCCTTCACCACGTCGGCCAGGGTGCGGGCACCGGTGTCCTTCTGGGCATAGCGGGCCTTCGATTCGTCGAAGCCGCCTGCGCGGCCCATGTAGATCAGGCCCTTGGAGTCGCAGGCGTAGATGTTGGCGGGCTTGGCGCCCAGGCCGACCATCACGTCCAGGCAGGCGATGGCGGCGGCGCCGGCGCCCGAGACGGCGATCTTGACGTCCTCGATCTTCTTGCCGACCAGTTCCAGGCCGTTGAGCAGCGCCGCGGCCGAGATGATGGCCGTGCCGTGCTGGTCGTCGTGGAACACGGGGATGTTCATGCGCTCGCGCAGCTTCTTCTCGATGTAGAAGCACTCGGGCGCCTTGATGTCCTCGAGGTTGATGCCGCCCAGCGTGGGCTCCAGCGCCGCGATGATGTCGACCAGCTTGTCGGGGTCGTTCTCGGCCAGCTCGATGTCGAACACGTCGATGCCGGCGAATTTCTTGAACAGGCAGCCTTTGCCTTCCATCACGGGCTTGGAGGCCAGCGGGCCGATGTTGCCCAGGCCCAGCACGGCGGTGCCGTTGGTGATGACGCCCACGAGGTTGCCGCGGGCGGTGTATTCGGCCGCGAGCGCGGGATCTTCCGCAATGTCGAGGCAGGGGTAGGCCACGCCCGGCGAGTAAGCCAGCGACAGGTCGCGCTGGTTCAGCAGGGGCTTGGTGGGGGTGATCGAGATCTTGCCCTTGACGGGCGAGCGGTGGTATTCGCGCGCTGCTTCTCGAAGTGCTTCTTCAGCGGGGGACAGGGATGCAGCCATTTGAAAAGTCTCCTAGGTTCTGGCGGGCAATGAGGCTACCGCAAAAGCGCGGCCTCTTCTCTCGGGGGGAACGACGAGACCCTCTATCTTCCGCCTGATCGAGAGGGTCTGCCGACTCGCTAAACTTCAACACCCCCGTTTCCGGGGGGCAAATCCGTGCCGCACGGGCGGTGCGGCGAACCAACGTCCACAACCACAGAACAACACGGAGGGACATCGAATGACACCCGGACCTTTCACCGGCACCGAGCCGGACGTCGTGGTCATCGGCGGAGGCCCTTCGGGCTCCACGGTGGCTGCCTTGCTCGCGGACAAGGGCCACGACGTGGTGCTGCTCGAGAAGGCGCAGCACCCGCGCTTTCACATCGGCGAATCCTTGCTGCCGATGAACATGCCGCTGTTCGACCGGCTCGGCGTGCGCACCGAGGTCGAGGCCATCGGCCTGCGCAAGCACGGCGCCGAGTTCGTCTCGCCCTGGCACGACCACAGCAGCCACTTCGACTTCGGCCAGGCGATGGACAAGAGTTTTCCCTATGCGGTGCATGTGCGTCGTTCGGAATTCGACGAACTGCTGTTCCGTCACGCCGGCAAGCGCGGCGCGCGCACCTTCGAGGGCCGGCGCGTCACCGGCGTCGACATGGACGCCGGCAAGGGCACGCCCGACAACAGGGCGCTGGTGAAGGTCAAGGCCGACGACGGCACCGAGACCGAATGGCGCCCGCGCTTCGTGATCGACGCCAGCGGGCGCGACACGCTGCTGTCGAACCAGTTCGACGCCAAGCAGCGCAACCGCAAGCATGCGAGCGCGGCGCTCTATGGCCACTTCGCCAACGCCGAGCGCCGGCCGGGCCGCTTCGAGGGCAACATCTCGCTCTTCTGGTTCGACCACGGCTGGTTCTGGTACATCCCGCTGAAGGACGGCACCGTGAGCGTGGGCGCCGTGGCCTCGCCGGCCTACTTCAAGCGGCGCCAGGGCGCCTCGCTCGAGGACTTCCTGATGCAGACCATCGCGCTGGCGCCCAAGCTGGCTGCGCGGCTGAAGAACGCCACGCTCATGGAAGGCGCCACCACCACCGGCAACTACGCCTACGACTCCAAGTTCTGCCGTGGCGACCGCTTCATGATGGTGGGCGACGCCTACGCCTTCGTCGATCCGATGTTCTCCTCGGGCGTGTACCTGGCGATGAACAGCGGCTTCGAGGCCGCGACCTGCGCCGACCACTGGCTCAAGGGCGAGGCGAAAGAGGCCGAGAAGGCCTTCCGCCATTACGAGAAGGTGATGAAGCACGGGCCGAAGATGTTCTCGTGGTTCATCTACCGCATCACCTCGCCCGCCATCCGCCGCCTGTTCATGGCGCCGCGCAACATCTGGCGCATGCAGGAGGCGCTCCTGTCCATCCTGGCCGGCGACCTGTTCCGCAACACGCCCATCGGGCCGCGCTTCTGGGGCTTCAAGGTGACGTACTACGCGTCGTGCATCGGCATCCTGCCGCAGGCCGTGAAGACTTGGGCATGGCGCCGACGCAATCTGAAGGAATCGCTGGAAGCTGCAAAGAGCTAGGTTCAGTCTGGAGCGACCGTGTGCTGGGCGAGGGCTTCCAAGGCCTTCACCAGCGCCGAGTGGTCCAGCTGGCCGTAGCCCATCGCCGCGCAGGCATTCATCAGCTGCGCTGCGTTCGCGGTCTGCGGCAGAGCCACGCCCAGCGAACGGGCGCTTTGCATCGCCAGGTTCAGGTCCTTCTGGTGCAGCGCGATGCGGAAGCCCGGCGCGAAGGTGCGCTTGATCATGCGTTCGCCGTGCACTTCCAGAATGCGCGAGCTGGCGAAGCCGCCCATCAGCGCCTGGCGCACCTTGGCGGGGTCGGCGCCGGCCTTCGAGGCGAACACCAGGGCTTCGCTCACGGCGGCGATGTTCAGCGCCACGATGATCTGGTTGGCCACCTTGCAGACTTGGCCGTCGCCCGCGCCGCCCACCAGCGTCACGTTCTTGCCCATCTTGTCCAGCAGCGGCTTCACGCGGCCGAACGTGCCCTCGTCGCCGCCGCACATGATCGTCAGGCTCGCGGCCTTGGCGCCCACTTCGCCGCCCGAGACCGGCGCGTCGATGTAGCCGGCGCCCAGCGCCACGATGCGGCGTGCGAATTCCTTGGTGGCGATCGGGTCGATGGAGCTGCAGTCCACCACGATCTTGCCCTGCGAACCCTTCAGGCCGTCGGCCACGCCTTCCGCGCCGGGGGCGCCGAACAGCACCTTCTCCACGTCCGGGGTGTCGGGCACCATGATGAAGACGATGTCGGCCTTGCGCGCCACTTCGGCGGCCGAGCCGCAGATGGTGGCCTTGGAGACGAAGGGCTCCGGCGTGTTGCCGTGCGTGTTCACGAAGAGTTCGTGGCCTGCGTCGAGCAGGTGGCCCGCCATGGGGGCGCCCATGATGCCCAGGCCGATGAATCCGATTTTTTGTGCTGCAGTGGTCATGTCTCTGTTTCCTTCGTGAACGTTCATTGCTTCTTCGTGAGGGCTTCGCGCCAGCCCAGGCCTTCGACGGTGGTGGCGCGGGGCTTGTATTCGCAGCCGATCCAGCCGTCGTAGCCCAGCGCGTCGATGTGCTGGAACAGCCACGGGTAGTTGATCTCGCCCGTGCCCGGCTCGCCGCGGCCCGGGTTGTCGGCCAGCTGGATGTGGCCGATGCGCGCCAGCTGCTTGGTGAGCGTGTTGCCCAGCTCGCCTTCCATGCGCTGTGCGTGGTAGATGTCGTACTGCACGCGCAGGTTGTCCGAACCCACCTCGTCGATCAGCGCCAGTGCCTGGTCGGTGCGCGTGAGGAAGAAGCCGGGGATGTCGAAGGTGTTGATCGGCTCGATCAGCAGGCGCAGGCCCGCGGCTTCGAGTTCGCGCGCTGCGAGGCGCAGGTTCTCGACCACGGTCCTGTGGGCGGCGTCGGTGCTCACGCCCGCCGGCACCTTGCCGACCAGGCAGTTGAGCTGCGGGCAGCCCAGCGCCGTGGCGTAGTCGATGGCCAGCGCGATGCCTTCGCGGAACTCGCCGGTGCGGTCCGGGTGGCAGGCGATGCCGCGCTCGCCCTTGTCCCAGTCGCCGGCCGGCAGGTTGTGCAGCACCTGCTGCAGGCCGTTGGCGCGCAGGGCGGCCGTGAGTTCCTTCTTGTCGAAGGGGTAGGGGAAGAGGTACTCCACCGCCTTGAAGCCGGCCTTGGCGGCCGCCTCGAAGCGCTGCATGAACGGCAGCTCGGTGAAGAGCATCGTGAGATTGGCTGCGAACTTGGGCATGTCTCTTGTCTCCTCGATCAGTCCAGCATCGCCACCGCGAGGGCGGTCGGTGCGTCGGCCGTGCTTTCGGCCAGCGGTTCGAATTCGTTGATGGCGTCGATCTCGGTGCCCATCGCGATGTTGGTCACGCGCTCGAGCATCACCTCGATGACGACCGGCACCTGGAACTCGGCCATGAGCGCCTCGGCGCGGGCGATGGCGGGCGCCATCTCTTCCTGCTTGTGCACGCGGATCGCCTTGCAGCCCAGGCCCTCGACCACCTTGAGGTGATCGACGCCGTAGCTGCCTTCGATGCCGGCGTCGGCCGGTGCGTTGATGTTGTCGAAGGCCAGCTGCACGCAGTAGTCCATCTCGAAGCCGCGCTGCGACTGGCGGATCAGGCCGAGGTAGGAGTTGTTGACGACGATGTGCAGGTAGGGCAGCTTGAACTGCGCGCCCACGGCCAGCTCTTCGATCATGAACTGGAAGTCGTAGTCGCCCGAGAGCGCGACGATCTTGCGCGTCGGGTCGGCGGCGCGCACGCCCAGCGCGGCGGGAATGGTCCAGCCCAGCGGGCCGGCCTGACCGCAGTTGATCCAGTGGCGCGGGTTGTACACGTGCAGGAACTGCGCGGCCGCGATCTGCGACAGGCCGATGGTGCTCACGTAGCAGGTGTCGCGTTCCAGGTGGTTGTTCATGCACTGGTACACGCGCTGCGGCTTCATCGGCACGGTGTCGAAGTTGGTCTTGCGCAGCAAGGTCTTCTTGCGCTCGCGGCATTCGCCGGCCCAGGCGCCACGGTCGGTGAGCTTGCCGGCGGCCTTCATTTCCTCGGCCACTTCGACGAAGAGCTCGAGCGCAGCCTTGGCGTCGGAGACGATGCCGAAGTCGGGCGTGAACACGCGGCCGATCTGCGTGGGCTCGATGTCCACGTGCACGAAGGTGCGGCCCTTGGTGTAGACGTCGACCGAGCCGGTGTGACGGTTGGCCCAGCGGTTGCCGATGCCCAGCACGAAGTCCGACGCGAGCACGGTGGCGTTGCCGTAGCGGTGGCTGGTCTGCAGGCCGCACATGCCGGCCATGAGTGGGTGGTCGTCGGGAATGGCGCCCCAGCCCATGAGCGTGGGGATCACCGGCACGCCGGTGGCTTCGGCAAAGCGCACGAGCAGGTCGGAAGCGTCGGCGTTGATGATGCCGCCGCCGGCCACGATCAGCGGGCGCTCGGCCGCCTGCATCATGCCGATGGCCTTCTCGATCTGGGCGCGCGTGGCGGCCGGCTTGTAGGGCTTGAGCGCCTCGTAGGCGTCGATGTCGAATTCGATCTGCGCCATCTGCACGTCGAAGGGCAGGTCGATGAGCACGGGGCCCGGGCGGCCCGAGCGCATGAGGTGGAAGGCCTGCTGGAACACCTGCGGCACCTGGCCGGGTTCGCGCACGGTGACCGACCACTTGGTGACGGGCTTGGAGATCGACTCGATGTCGACCGCCTGGAAGTCTTCCTTGTACAGGCGTGCGCGCGGTGCCTGGCCGGTGATGCACAGGATGGGAATGGAGTCGGCCCAGGCCGAGTACAGGCCCGTGATCATGTCGGTGCCCGCGGGGCCCGAGGTGCCGATGCACACGCCGATGTTGCCGGCCACGGCGCGGGTGTAGCCCTCGGCCATGTGCGAGGCGCCCTCGACGTGGCGCGCGAGAATGTGCGAGATGCTGCCGCGCTGGCGCAGGGCCGAGTACAGCGGGTTGATCGCCGCGCCCGGCACGCCGAAGGCCTGCGTGACGCCTTCTTTTTCCATCACCAGAACTGCGGCCTGGACCGCTGTCATCTTTGCCATTTGAAAGTCTCCTTGAGGTGGCCTCACTGTAGGAAGCGGGGCGCATTCCAAGAAGACGGCTGGGGGCCATAAAACCTATTCCGTGGTGGAATAACTGGCTACCATGCGGCCATGGACCGTCTATTGGCAATGGAAATGTTCGTGCGCGTGGTCGAGACGGGGAGCTTCTCGAAGGCGGCGCGCGAGTTCAACACCACGCAACCCACCGTGACCAAGCAGGTCGCGGCCACGGAGGCGCGGCTGAAGGTGCGGCTGCTCAACCGCAACACACGCGGCGTGAGCCTCACGGAGCCGGGCGCGCTGTACTACGAGAAGTGCAAGACCATCGTGCGCGACGCGGAGGAGGCCGACAGCATCGTGCAGTTGCGCCAGAACCAGGCGCAGGGGCTGTTGCGCGTGGGCACGTCGGTGGCCTTCGGGCGGCGCGTGGTGGTGCCGCTGGCGCTGGAGTACATGCGCCGGCATCCGCAGGTGCAGCTCGACCTGAGCTTCGAGGACCGCTATGTCGACCTCATTGCGCAGGGCATCGACGTGGCGATCCGCATGGGCAAGCTGGCCGATTCGTCACTGGGGGCGCGCTACCTCGGCGCGAATCCGTGGGTCATGGTGGCGTCACCGGCCTACCTGAAGAAGCACGGCACGCCCAAGCGCGCGCAGGACCTGAGCGCGCACGTGGCGCTGATCTACAGCAGCGTGGTGGGCGACGAGTTCTGGCGCATGCACACGCCCAAGGGCGATCCGGTGACGGTGCCGGTCTCGGGGCGCTTCCGGTCGAACAACCTGTCGGCGGTGTTGGCTGCGGCGCGTGATGGGCTGGGCATTGCGTTGATGCCGCGCTATGTGGCGAGCGAGTCGCTGGCGGCGGGGAAGGTGAACGCCGTCCTTGGGGACCATGCGCTGCCTGAGCAGGAGATTCACGCTGTGTTTCCTTCGCCCAAGCTGGTGCCTGGGAAGGTGTCGGGGTTTGTGGCGTTCTTGCAGGGGCGATTTGACGAGGGGTGGTGGGAGGCCTGAGCCGACTGTTCGGGGCGCGTGCCCAGGCCACCGGGTACTTCCCTCCGCGAATGTCCCCCGGCCTGCGGCCTCCTCCTTGATTTCGCTGCGGGAAGCACCCAGTGTCCTGGGCACAGGGCACGCTGTGGGTGTTCGCTTTGCGTGAACGCCGCCCTCAGGCTGCAAGCCGCTGTGCCGCCCGCCCAGCAGGCCGCGCAAGCCCCAGGTGGTCGCGCAACGTGCGCCCCTCGTATTCCGTGCGAAAGATGCCTCGCTTCTGCAGGATCGGGACCACGCCTTCCACGAAGTCCTGCAGCCCGTGCGGCAGTGCGTCGGGCATCAGGTTGAAACCGTCGGCCGCGCCGCCCTTGAACCAGCGTTCGATGTCGTCGGCGATCTGCTCGGGCGTGCCGACGATCACGCGGTGCCCGCCGCCGCCTGCGAGTTCGCGGATCAGCTGGCGCACCGTGTAGCCGTGCGTGCGCCCGGCCGCGACCACGGCGTTGAAAAAAGTGTGGTTGCCGTTGCCATTGCCGGGCAGCGGCAGGTCGTCGGGCAGGCGCTCGTCGAGCTTCAGGCGGTCGGGCGTGATGCCCAGCGTGCCGGCCAGGCGCGTGAGGCTGTAGTCCCACGGGATCAGGTCGACCAGCGCGTCGCGGCGGCGAAGCGCCTGCGCTTCGGTGGCGCCGACGATGGTGGTGAGGCCGGCCAGCACCTTCACCGCGTCGGGGCCGCGGCCCAGCTCGGCGGCGCGGGTCTTGAGGGCGCGTGCGTAGGCCTGCGATTCTTCGAAGGATTGCGAGGCGGAGAACACGGCTTCGGCATGGCGCGAGGCGAGCTCGCGCCCGTCGGCCGAGGCGCCGGCCTGCACCAGCACGGGGTGGCCTTGCGGCGGGCGCGGCAGGTTGAGCGGGCCCTGCACCGCGAAGTGCTCGCCGCGGTGCGCGAGGGCGTGCACCTTGGCGGGGTCGATGAAGCGGCCGGCGGCCTTGTCGCCGACGAAGGCGTCGTCTTCCCAGCTGTCCCACAGCGCCTTGACGATGTCGGCGAACTCCGAGGCGCGGGCGTAGCGCTTGGCATGGTCGGGCGTGGTGTCCAGGCCGAAGTTGCGCGCCGAGGGCAGGTCGGCCGTGGTCACCATGTTCCAGCCGGCACGGCCGGCGCTCACGTGGTCGAGCGTGGCGAAGCGGCGCGCGAGGTTGTAGGGCTCGTTGTAGCTGGTGGAAGCGGTGGCGATGAGGCCGATGTGCGTGGTCGCGGCGGCCACGCAGGCCAGCAGGATGGTGGGCTCCAGCGCGGTGATCGGGCGGAAATGGATCTGGTCGACGATGGCGGCGTTGTCGGCCAGGAACACCGCGTCGAGCTTGGCGGCCTCGGCGATCTGCGCGGTGCGGATGTAGTGCTGGATGTCGGCGAAGGCCCACGGGTCGCTCTCCGGCAGGCGCCATGCCGAGGGCACGAAGCCGGAATGCAGGATGTTGACGTTGAGGTGCAGCTGCCGGCGCGGCGCGGTGGTGTTGTGGTTGCTCATTGGCTGAAATAGTCCGGCAGCCGGTAGCCCGCCCACACGGGGTTGGCCTTGAAGAACGTCTGGAACGCGGGCGACTGGTAGGCCGCTGCGATGTCCTTCGCGAACTTCGCGTGCTCGTTGCTGCGCTTCACCGCCACGACGTTGACGTAGGGCAGCGTCATGTCTTCGAGCTTCAGTGCCTCGGTGAGCTTCAGGCCCGAGGCCACGGCGAAGTTGCCTTGCACGGCCGCGAGGTCGGCGTCGGCCAGCGAGCGCGGCGCCTGCGCGGCGTCCAGCGGCACGATCTTCAGGCGCTTGGGGTTGCTCGCGATGTCGCGCTCCGACACGCTCAGCGGACTCACGCCCGGCTTGAGCGTCACCCAGCCGATCGCCGCGAGGATGTTGAGCGCGCGCGCCGCATTCACCGGGTCGGCCGGCAGCGTGACGGTGGCGCCGTCGGGCACGGCGTCGAGCGTCTTGTGGCGCCGCGAATACAGGCCCATGGGCGGCGTCGGCACGTGCACCACGGGCACGAGGTCGAAGCCCTGCTGCTTGTTGGTGGCGTTCAGGTACAGCGAGTGCTGGAAGATGTTGGCGTCGATCTGCCCGCGCTCCACCGCGTCGTTGGGCTGCACGCCCTGGCTGAATTCGACGTACTTGATGCTGTAGCCCAGCTTCTTCAACTGGGGCTCGATGCCGTGGGTGAAGGCGTCGCGGTAGGGGCCCGGCATGAAGCCGACGCGCAGGTCGTCCGCGTGGGCGGGGGCCAGCAGCAGCAGGCTCAGTGCGAGCCCGCCGGACAGCGGGGCAAGGCGGCGCAGCCACGAGGGCGCGCGCGAAAGGGAAGGCATGGCGACAACTCCGGGAGACGGCAAGGGGAGTCGGGCACTCTAGGACGCAGGCCGCGCGCCGCGAACGAAGATTTGCGCGCTTGCATATCCGCAGGCCGGATAAACCGCGCCGGCTTTTGTAGGATGCGCCCCATGACCCTGCACATCGGAATCGTCGGCTGCTCCGCCGAAGGCGCGGCCCTTTGCTACAAGACCATCTGCATCGAGGGCGCGGCGCTGCTCGGCCCGCATGCGCACCCCGAGGTGTCGATGCACACGCCCTCGCTCGCGGAGTACACGCGCTGCCTGGACGCGGGCGACCTGGCGGGCGTGGGCGCGCTGATGCTCGGCTCCGCGCACAAGCTCGCCGCGGCGGGCGCGGACTTCCTGATCTGCCCCGACAACACCATCCACCAGGCCTTCGACCACGTCGCGCCGCGTTCGCCGCGGCCCTGGCTGCACATCGCCGAGGTGGTGGCCGACGAGGCCGTGCGCCGGGGCTTTCGCCGGATCGGCATCACGGGCACGCGCTGGCTGACCGACAGTGAGGTGTATCCCGAGAAGCTCTCGGCGCGCGGCCTTGAATACGTGCGCCCCACCGTCGAAGAGCGCGCCGAGATCGGCCGGATCATCATGGACGAGCTGGTCTGCGGCATCTTCAAGCCCGAGGCCGTGGCCACCTTCCAGCGCGTGATGCAGCGCTTGAAGGACGAGGAGGGCTGCGATGCGGTCGTGCTCGGCTGCACCGAGATCCCGCTGATCATGAACGACGCGAATTCGCCGTTGCCGACGCTGGATTCGACGCGGCTGCTGGCGCGTGCGGCCTTGCGCCGCGCCACGCAGAAGTAAAACTAGGCCAGGAAGTCTTCGATCAGCTGCGCCACGCGCTGCGGCTGGTCGTGGTGCAGCATGTGGCCCGCGTCGTCGAGCTGCGCGATGCGCACCGAAGGCACGGACTTCAGCCGCTCATGGAACTCGGCGAGCGTGTAGCGGGCCTTCCACCAGCCGTGCAGGCTGTCGTCCGAGGCTTCGACCATCAATGTCGGTGCGGTGATGCGCGCATAGAGCGCCAGTGTTTCGTCGACGCGGAAGATGTTGGCGTTGACGATCTTGTGCGCGGCCTCGCCGAGGATCTGCCAGCGCGCGCTGCCGTCGGGCTGGGCCTGCGGCGCCGACCAGTGGCCGGCCAGCCAGTCGGCCTTGTCCTGCGTGAGGCGCGGGTTGGTCTTCATGAGGCGGCGCGCCACGCCGTCCACCGCCGAATAGCCCGCGAGCGCCTTCTCGCCGCGGTGCAGGCCCTTGAGCTCGTCGATCCACTGGCCGTAGCGCGCGGGCGCCTCGGCGGGCTGGCGCGCGGGCATGCCGAAGCCTTCGAGGTTGACGAGGCGGCGGATGCGCGCCGGGCGCACGCCCGCGTAGTGCATGGCGACATTGCCGCCCATGCTGTGGCCCACGAGGTCGACCGGGCGGGCATCGTCACCTTCGCCGGCGTAGTGGTCGAGCAGCCATTCGAGGTCGGCCAGGTAGTCGGGCAGCCAGTAGTTGTCGACGCCGCCGCCGTCGGTGAGACCGAAGCCGCGCCAGTCGGGGGCGATGATGAAACGGTCGTCCTTCAGGGCATCGACCACGAACTGCCAGGAGGCCGCCACGTCCATCCAGCCATGCACCAGCACCAGCGGCGGGCGCTCGCTCGACGGTTGCCCCCAGAGGCGGACGTGGTAGTTCAGGTTGCGCACGGGCACGAATTCGCTGCGCGAGGGGCGGAGGGCTTGGTACATATGGCGCTCGATGATACGGAGAGGCCGCGCCGCGCGCAGTCCGCCACAGGACAGGGCGGCGCTCGGTTTCTCGGGGCCGGGGCAGCGCCTGCCGCGCGGGCGCGCTAGCATTCCGCGCATGAAAAAGATTCCACTCGGTCAGAGCGACCTCCACGTCACCCCGATCTGCCTCGGCACCATGACTTTCGGCGAGCAGGTCGATGAGCCCACGGCTCATGCTGTATTGAACCGTTCGCTCGAGCGCGGCGTCGACTTCATCGACACGGCCGAGATGTACGCGGTGCCGGCAAGCAAGGAAACCTGCGGCGCGACCGAAACCATCATCGGCAACTGGTTTGCGGCCAACCCCGGCACGCGCCAGAAGATCACGCTGGCGACCAAGGTGGCCGGCCCCTCGCGCGGCATGCCCTGGGTGCGCGAAGGCACGGGCATGACGGCGGCCGACATCGAGGCCTCGTGCCACGGCAGCTTGCGCCGCCTGCAGACCGACGTGATCGACCTGTACCAGATCCACTGGCCCGAGCGCCACGTGCCGGTGTTCGGCAACATCCACTACAACCCCGAGAAGGAAACCTCGCAGACGCCGATCCACGACCAGCTCGAAGCGCTGGGCAAGCTGGTGAAGGCGGGCAAGGTGCGCACCATCGGCCTGTCGAACGAGACGCCCTACGGCGTGCACGAGTTCGTGCGGCTGGCCGAGCAGCACGGGCTGCCGCGCGTGGTGTCGGTGCAGAACGTCTACAACCTGGTGAGCCGCGCGCACGAGAACGCGCTCGACGAGACCATGCACCGGCTGGGCGTGTCGCTGCTGGCGTACTCGCCGCTGGCCTTCGGCCTGCTGACGGGCAAGTACGACCAGAGTGGCATCGAAGGCCCCGACGCGCCCAAGGGCGCGCGCATCTCGAGCTACGAATCGGTGCGCAAGCAGCGCTGGGGCAAGCCCGACGCGCTGCGCGCGGCGCGGCGCTACAACCAGCTCGCACGCGACCACGGCCTGAGCCCCACGCAGCTCGCGCTGGCCTTCTGCTACACCAAGTGGCAGGTGGCGAGCACGATCATCGGCGTGACCTCGGTGGCGCAGCTCGACGAAGACCTGGACGCCTACGGCACGACGCTGTCGGCCGAGGTGCTGGCCGAGATCGACAAGATCCGCCTGGACATCCGCGACCCCGCCGCCTGACCCGAACAAGTGAGCAAGTGAGCAAGAAAGCCCACGTTTCCGAGACGCCCGCCACCCAGCTGCTGCGGGCGAACAAGGTCGCCTTCACCGAGCACCCCTACGAGTACCTGGAGCACGGCGGCGCCCAGCACAGCGCGCAGGTGTTGGGCTTCGACCCATTCACCGTGGTCAAGACGCTGGTGATGCAGGACCAGGACGCCAGGCCGCTGATCGTGCTGATGCACGGCAACCGCACGGTGTCGACCAAGAACCTCGCGCGGCAGATCGGCGCCAAGTCGATCGAGCCCTGCAAGCCTGAGGTGGCGCAGCGCCACAGCGGCTACATGGTGGGCGGCACCTCGCCCTTCGGCACGCGGCGCGAGATGCCGGTCTACATCGAGTCGAGCGTGCTCGAACTGCCGAAGATCGCGATCAACGGCGGGCGGCGCGGCTACCTCGTGGGCATCGATCCGCAGGTGTGCGTGACGCTCCTGGGCGCCAAGCCCGTGCAGTGCGCGCTGGCAGAATAGCCGGCGTTTGTCTTTTTCCCGCCGGGCATGCAGGCCGGCGGCGCACAACAACAATCCGTTCCCCGGAGACCGCCTTGAGTTTCGATCTGCCTTCCCTCCTTGCCATCGTGGCGTCGTACCTGATCGGTTCGCTGTCGTTTGCGGTCATCGTGAGCAAGTCGCTCGGCATGGCCGACCCGCGCAGCTACGGCAGCGGCAACCCCGGCGCCACCAACGTGCTGCGCTCGGGCAACAAGGGCGCCGCGCTGGCCACCTTGCTGCTCGACGCGGCGAAGGGCTGGCTGCCGGTGTTCCTGATCCGCCAGTTCGGCGCGCAGTGGGGGCTGGGCGAGGGCGTGGCGGCGCTGGCGGGCCTGGCGGCCTTCCTGGGCCACCTGTACCCGGTGTTCTTCGGCTTCCAGGGCGGCAAGGGCGTGGCCACGGCCGCCGGCGTGCTGGTGGGCATCGCACCCTGGCTGGGGCTGGCCACGGGCGCGACCTGGCTGATCATCGCGATCTTCTTTCGCTATTCGTCGCTGTCGTCGCTGGTGGCGGCGTTCTTCGCACCGGCCTACTACCTGCTGGGTGGAAACATTGCGTGGCCACTCGACCGCACGGTGCTGATTGCGATCATCATCATGAGTCTGCTGCTGATCTGGCGGCACCGCGAAAACATCCGCCGGCTCGCGGCCGGCACGGAGTCGAAACTCGGCTCGAAGAAAAAGGCTTGAACTCACCATGGCATCCATCACCCGCTTCCACGTCGGCCCGCGTCTGTCCGAGACCGCGGTGCACAACGGCACCATCTACCTCGCGGGCCAGGTGCCCGACGACACCACGCAGGACATCCGCGGCCAGACCGCGCAGGTGCTCGGCATGGTCGACCGCCTGCTGGCCGAGGCCGGCAGCGACAAGTCGCGCATCCTCATGACGCAGATCTTCCTGGCCGACATCGGCGACATCGGCGCCATGAACGAGGTGTGGGACGCGTGGATTCCGGCCGGCAACACGCCGCCGCGCGCGACCGTGGAGGCCAAGATGGCCAACGCGGCCTACAAGATCGAGATCGTCGTCACGGCCGCGCAGGCCTGAGGCCGGATCGGGAGCGGTCTCAGTACCGCTTCTCGAGAATCATCTCGTCGGCATCGCGCCGCATCGAGAAGCGGTTGAGAAAGCTGTTGCCCAGCAGCACGAAGGGCATGGGCTGCTGCGAGACGATGGCGTCGATGTCGTAGACCTCGACGTCGCCCACGCGCACGCTCTGCAGCCGCAGCCTGTAGCCCGCAGCGTTGCCGTTGGCCGTGCGCATCTGCACCAGCTGCCCCTTGCTGTAGTCGAGCCCGATGCGCTGGGCATCGACCGCCGACAGCGCGATGGTGGTTGCGCCGGTATCGAGCATGAAGGTGACGGCGCGGCCGTTGATCTGGCCCTGCGTCATGTAGTGGCCCCGGCTGTCGGCCTGCAGCACGATGCGGTTGCCGCCGCTGCCGGCAATACCGCCCCGGCCGATGCTCACGGGCGAATCCATGCGCAGCGAGAAGCGCTTGCCCGCCGATTCGACGACCGCCTGGTCGGCCTGCAGCGACACCAGCTTGACGCCCTGGAAGGTCTCCCCGACCGCCACCGTCTTGGGCGGCGCGCCGTTCACGATGAGGATGGCGCGGCTGCCGATGGAGCCGGTCAGCGTGACCGAGTCGGCGGCGTGCGCCGCCATGGCCGCGGCCGCCCACAGCGCCGCGACGAGGAGCGCCTTCATGCGCGGGTCAGTCGCGGAAGTTGTTGAAGGACAGCGGCATGTCGGGCACGTCCTTCTTGATGAGGGCCATGGCGGCCTGCAGGTCGTCGCGCTTGGCGCCGGTGATGCGCACGGCGTCGCCCTGGATCGCGGCCTGCACCTTGAGCTTGCTGTCCTTGACGATGCGGGTGATCTTCTTGGCCTGCTCGCTCTCGATGCCGTTCTTGATCTTGATGACCTGCTTGACCTTGTCGCCGCCCATCTTCTGGACGTCGCCCTTGTCGAGAAAGCGCACGTCGACGTTGCGCTTGGTGAGCTTGTTGCGAAGGATGTCTTCGACCTGCACGAGCTGGAACTCGGCGTCGCCGATCATGGTGATCTCCTTGTCCTTGAGCTCGACGGCGGCAGCGGTGCCCTTGAAATCGAAGCGCGTGGCGATTTCCTTGGCGGTGTTTTCGACCGCATTCTTCACTTCGGGCAGATTGGGCTCGCAGACGGTATCGAAAGACGGCATAGGCTCTCCTGGACGCACGGGGACTGAATGCGACAATTCTCCCATGATCGTGGAGTCCAATGTCCCGCTGCAGCCCTACAACAGCTTCGGCATCGTCGCGCGCGCGCAGCACCTGGCGCGCATCACCAGCGAGGCCGACCTGGCCGCGCTGCACGCCGATCCGGCCTGGCGCGACGAACCCCGTTTCGTGCTCGGCGGCGGCAGCAACATCGTGCTCACGGGCGACGTCAAGCCGCTGGTGCTGAAGGTCGAGATCAAGGGCCGGCGGCTGGTCGAAGAGACGCCGCGCGCCTGGATCGTCGAGGCCGGCGCCGGCGAAACCTGGCACGACACCGTCGAATGGATGGTGCGCAGCGGCTACCCGGGGCTCGAAAACCTGGCGCTCATTCCCGGCACCGTGGGCGGCGCGCCGGTGCAGAACATCGGCGCCTACGGCGTCGAGTTGCAGGACCGCTTCGATTCGCTGGACGCCTTCGACCTCGAAACCGGCCGCGCCTTCACGCTCGATGCGGCGCAATGCGCCTTCGGTTACCGCGATTCGGTCTTCAAGCACGTGCGCAGCGGCCCGAACGATTTCGGCCTGGCGGGCCGCGCGGTCATCACGCGGGTGCGCTTCCGGCTGCCCAAGCCCTGGAAGCCGGTGGTCGGCTACCTCGACCTCGAGCGCAAGATGGAAGAAACCGGCAATTTCACGCCCAGCGCGGTCGACATCTTCGAGTGGATCTGCGCCATCCGCCGCGCCAAGCTGCCCGACTGGCGCGTGCTGGGCAACGCCGGCAGCTTCTTCAAGAACCCCACCGTCACGCCCGAGCAGTGCGCCGACATCATCGCGCGCGACCCCAAGATCGTGCACTACCCGATGGACGACGGCAGCATCAAGCTCGCGGCCGGCTGGCTCATCGACGCCTGCGGCTGGAAGGGCAAATCGGTGGGCAACGCCGGCGTGTACGAAAAGCAGGCGCTGGTGCTGGTCAACCGCGGCGGCTCGGCCAACCCGGTGACCGGCGGCGAGGTGATGACGCTGGCCAAGGCGATCCAGACCAGCGTGTACGAGCGCTTCGGCATCCGGCTGGAGCCGGAGCCGGTAGTGGTCTGAGGCGGTGATGGCCTGACGCGGTGGATCTCGACTTCCTGCACCTGAACTACCGCCGGCGCATCGACGCGCTGGTCTGGGCGCGTCGCGCGGTGATCGCCGGCGCGGCGGTGGGTGTGTTCCTGGCCTCGCACTACTGGGGCCGGGTGGTGGCGCTGATCCTGGCGGCGGCGCTGATCGCGGCGCTGCTGAAGTTCCTCGAAACCAGCCTGCGCCGCCAGTTCATCCGCGAGGCCCGGCTGCCGCCGTTCCTGATCGGCAAGCTGCAGGCGGCGCATCCGCAACTGAGCCGGCGCGACGCCGAGCTGGTGCTGCGCGGCCTGCGGCAGTTCTTCATGGCGCACCTGCGCAGCGACCGCAAGTTCGTGGCCATGCCCTCGCGGGTGGTCGACACGGCGTGGCACGAGTTCATCCTGCACACGCAGGGCTACCAGAACTGGTGCAAGGCGGCCTTCGGCGGCATGTTGCACCACAGCCCGGCCGAGGTGCTGGGCAGGGACGCCCGGCGCAACGACGGCCTGCGCCGCACCTGGTACTGGGCCTGCAAGGAAGAAAGCATCGACCCGCGCAATCCGGCGCGGCTGCCGCTGCTGTTCGCGCTGGACATCAAGTTCGCGATTGCGGGCGGCTTCCACTACATCCCCGATTGCCGGGCGGTCGAACGCGAAATCGGCTCCGACGCGCACTGCGGCACGAGCTTCGGCGATTCGTCGTCCGACGGCGGCAGCTCGGGCGATGCCGGAGGCTTCGGCGGCAGCGAGTCGAGCGGGAGCGGCGATGGCGGCTCCAGCGACGGCGGTGGTGCGTCCGATGGGGGCGGTGGATGCGGTGGCGGGTGCGGAGGGGGCGGCGACTGACGCCGGGTGCACTTTCCAAAGAAAAACGGGCCCCGAGGGGCCCGTTGTCATTGCTGCCCTCGCGGTTGGCAAGGGCAGCGAAGGGATCGATCAGCTCGCGTCGCCGTCGTTCGCCAGCTTCGGCAGCGAGGCACCTTCGCCCGACGACAGCAGGCCCACACGCGTGTAGATCGCGAGCTTTTCGCGCGTGTCGACGATGTCCAGGTTGCGCATCGTGAGCTGGCCGATGCGGTCCAGCGGCGTGAACGCGCCTTCGACCTTTTCCATGCTCAGGCGCTCGGGCTTGTACGTGAGGTTGGCCGATTCGGTGTTCAGGATCGAGTAGTCGTTGCCGCGGCGCAGCTCGACCGTCACTTCGCCGGTGATGGCGCGTGCTACCCAGCGCTGAGCCGTTTCGCGCAGCATGATGGCCTGCGGGTCGAACCAGCGGCCCTGGTACAGCAGGCGGCCCAGGCGGCGGCCGTTGTCGCGGTACTGCTCGATCGTGTCTTCGTTGTGGATACCGGTGACCAGGCGCTCGTAGGCGATGAACAGCAGTGCCAGGCCGGGGGCTTCGTAGATGCCGCGGCTCTTGGCCTCGATGATGCGGTTCTCGATCTGGTCGCTCATGCCCAGGCCGTGGCGCCCGCCGATGCGGTTGGCTTCGAGGATCAGCTCGACCAGGTTCGTGTAGCGCACGCCGTTCAGCGCGACGGGCACGCCTTCTTCGAAGCGCACCGACACGGTTTCGCGCTTGACTTCGACTTCGTCCTTCCAGAAGGCCACGCCCATGATGGGCTGCACGATCTGCATGCCGCTGTTCAGGTGCTCGAGGTCTTTCGCCTCGTGCGTGGCGCCCAGCATGTTCGAGTCGGTCGAGTAGGCCTTCTCGGACGACATCTTGTAGGCGAAGCCGGCCTTTTGCATGAACGCCGACATTTCGGCGCGGCCGCCCAGCTCGTCGATGAAGACCTGGTCGAGCCAGGGCTTGTAGATCTTCAGCGCGGGGTTGGTGAGCAGGCCGTAGCGGTAGAAGCGCTCGATGTCGTTGCCCTTGTAGGTGCTGCCGTCGCCCCAGATGTGGACGTCGTCTTCCTTCATGGCCGACACCAGCATGGTGCCCGTCACCGCGCGGCCCAGCGGCGTGGTGTTGAAGTAGGTCACGCCGGCGGTGGTCACGTGGAAGGCGCCGGCCTGCAGGGCGGCGATGCCTTCGTTGGCCAGCTGCGCGCGGCAGTCGATCAGGCGGGCGTTCTCGGCGCCGTAGAGCATCGCCTTGCGCGGGATCTCGTCGTAGTCGGGCTCGTCGGGCTGGCCGAGGTTGGCGGTGTAGGCGTAGGGGACCGCGCCCTTGAGCTTCATCCAGTGCAGCGCCGCACTGGTGTCCAGGCCGCCCGAGAAGGCGATGCCGACCTTCTGGCCGGCGGGAACGTTTTGGAGAATGGTCGACATGTCAGGGGTTCCGTTTCAACCGAAGTGGCAGATGTAGCTGTAGGGCTCGCCGCTCACGCGGATCTGGAAGCTCGAATTGCCGGGAATGCTGAACTTCTGGCCGGGGCCCGAGGCGATCCATTCGCTGGTGCCCGCGAGCTGGTATTCGCAGCTGCCGCCGGTGCCTTCCATGATTTCAGGCGCGCCGGTGTTGAAGGTGAGGGTGGAGGGCAGGACCACGCCGACCGATTTCTTGGTGCCGTCCGCCAGGGTGAGGTTGTGGCTCACGCACTTGCCGTCGAAATACACATTGGCCTTGGTGGCCACTGCGGCGCTGTTGATGGTGTCGGTAGTCGTCGTCATTGGATGGATGGCGCCGGCGCCTGCGCGTTCGGCGGATCGAGGGACGCGCCGCGGCAGCAGCACCCCCGGGGTTGGAGAAGCCCTCGATTTTAGGGGCTCGGGCGAGCCGGCCCGCCGTGGGGGAACTCAGTAGCGCCAGCCGTGGCGATGGCCGCCCCATCCGCGATAGCCACGGTAGTAGCCGCCACCGCCCCAGCCGCGCGAATAGCCCAGGTTCAGCGAGATGCCGACCGGCGGGTAGACGTAGGGCTGCGCATACGGGTAGGTGTAGGCGGGCTGCACGTAGACGGGCGGGGCATACACCGGGGCCGGCTGCACGTAGACCGGCGCGGGCGCGTTGGACACCACCACGCCGGGTTCGGGCACGACGCTGTCCCAGGGGGAGTTGGCACCTTGTTGGTACTGCCCCTGTTGCGGGTACGGCTGGTACTGTTCCTGGTACTGCGGGCCGTTGTTGGCCTCGACCGGGTAGGGCTGCAATTGCGACTGGGGCTGGACCGGCGCGGTGGTCACGCCCGACGTGGTCACCCCGTAGCCGCTGGCCTGGATCGGGATGGTGGCGCCCGGCCGGCTGGTGGTGCGGGTCGTGTACTGGCGGCCCTGGTATTCGTAGGTGACGTTGTAGCTGACGTCGCTGCCGGTCGTTTCGCGGATCGGCGTGGCGGAAATCACGCGGGCCTGGACCACTTGCTGGGCCTGCACGACGCTGGCGCCCGTGGCCAGCAGGCCGGCCGCCGACAGCCCCGTGAGGATGCGAAAAACGTGTCTGTTCATGGTGTTCTCTCCTGCAGATCCCGGTTGGAGGCCCGCCGGCGGGACGGGGTTCCGGGGTTTACACGGCGTTCACAGCCCAGCTTGACGCGTCGAAACCGGTCGTTACGCCGGCTTTCGGGCCCCAGTCGACCACCGGTCGCTTGATCAGGCTGGGGTTGGCCAGCAGCACGGGGCGGGCCGAGGCGGCGTCGACCACCGCGTCGCGCATGGCCTCGTCCAGCTTGCGCCAGGTGGTGCCCTTGCGGTTGACCAGCGCCTCCCAGCCGGGGGCCTGGAGCCAGCGGTCGAGCTCGGCCTCGGGCACGCCCTGTTTCTTGAAATCGTGGAAGGCGTAGGCCACGCCATGGTCGTCGAGCCAGGCGCGGGCGCGCTTGACGGTGTCGCAGTTCGGAATGCCGTATAGGGTTGTCATGGCCGCCATGATGCCGCGAGCGGCGGGTCGGCGACAATGCCGGCCTCCATGGAAACCCTGAACGACTGGCTCGCGCGCGCCGAGCACCTTCATCCCGACAAGATCGAACTCGGGCTCGATCGCGCCAAAGAAATGGCGCAGCGTCTGGGTCTGCGTTTCGACTGCCCCGTCATCACGGTGGCGGGCACCAATGGCAAGGGCTCGACCTGCGCCATGCTCGAATCGATCCTGACGCACGCGGGCTACCGCACGGCCGTGTTCACCTCGCCGCACCTGGTGCGCTTCGAGGAGCGGCTGCGGCTCAAGGGCGAAGCGGTCGATGCTTCCAAACTGATAGCAAGCTTCGAGGTGGTGGAAAAGGCCCGTGGCGACATGGCCCTGACCTACTTCGAGTTCACCACGCTCGGCATCCTGCATTGCATGATCCAGGAGAAGCCCGACGTGGCGATCCTCGAGGTCGGCCTGGGCGGCCGGCTCGACGCGGTGAACATCATCGACGCCGACTGCGCGGTCATCACCAGCATCGACCTGGACCACATGGAGTACCTCGGCCCCGACCGCGAAAGCATCGGCTTCGAGAAGGCCGGCATCCTGCGCGCCGGCAAGCCCGCCATCGTGAGCGATCCGGTGCCGCCGCAAAGCGTCATCGACCACGCCAACGCCATCGGCGCCGACCTGTGGCGCTTCGGGCACGACTTCAACGTCTCGGGCGACAAGCAGCAGTGGGGCTGGTCGGGCCGCGGCCGGCGCTACAGCGGGCTGGCCTACCCGGCGCTGCGCGGCGCCAACCAGTTGCTCAATGCGGCGGGCGTGCTCGCGGCGCTCGAGGCACTGCGCCCGCAGCTGCCGATCACGGCGCAGGCGGTGCGCAACGGGCTCGCGATGGTCGAGCTGCCGGGCCGCTTTCAGATCGTGCCGGGCGAGCCCACGCTAGTGCTCGACGTGGCGCACAACGCGCACGCCGTCGCGGCGCTGGCCGAGAACCTCGACGCGATGGGTTTTTCGCCCACCACGCACGGCGTGTTCGGCGTCATGGCCGACAAGGACCTCGCCCCCATCCTGGCGCGCATCGGGCCGCTGATCGACCGCTGGTACTTCACCGACCTGCCTACGCCGCGCGCCGCCAAGGCCGCCGATCTGCTGGCCGCGTGGCAGGCCCAGAACACGCGCAAAGACGCCTCGGGCAGCGTGCACGCGAGCCCGATGGACGCCCTGCGCGCGGCCATCGAGCAGGCAGGTGCCACTGATAGAATCGTGGTCTTCGGATCGTTCTTCACCGTGGGTGGCGTCCTCGAAAACGGCACCCCCCGGCTGCAAGCCAAACACCTGCTGCCAGGCGGCTGATCGTCGGGCTGTCCACACCCATCCGGCACCATCGGGCACCACCTCGCTGCACTCCTCCAGGGATCGAACTTCATGGCGTTTTTCAAGTTCCGCGCGCGCGGCCCACAAGGCAACGAAGGACGCAGCGCCCCCGCGGCGGTGCCGGCGGAAAGTGTCGAATCCATGCGCCGGCGTGCGCGCCATCGGCTGCTCGGCGCAGCGGTGCTGGTGCTGGTCGGCGTGATCGGCTTTCCGCTGCTGTTCGACACCCAGCCGCGCCCCGTGCCGGTCGACATCCCGATCGAGATTCCTGATCGCAACAAGGCCAAGCCGTTGCCCGTGCCCGCCACGCCGGCGCCCGCGACGAGCAGCGCGCCTTCGTCGTCGTCCGACGGCAGCTCCCGCGTGGCGGCAGCCTCGTCGGCCGGCGGCATGATCACCGAGACCGCCGACGGCACCGTGATCGAGCCCGGCACGACCGTGCCCGCCACCCCGGCGGCGCCCAAGCCCGCCGTGGAGCCGAAGAAGCCCGAACCCAAGCCGGAACCCAAACCCGAGCCGAAGCCCGAACCCAAGCCGGAGCCGAAAAAGCCTGAACCGAAGCCCGAGCCCAAGCCGAAGCCGGAACCCGCCAAGCCCGCCGCGAACGCCGACGACGGCGCCCGCGCCCGCGCGCTGCTCGAAGGCAAGCCGCCCGCCGCCGCGCCCAAGCCGGCCGCCGACGACAACGGCCGCTTCGTCGTGCAGGTCGGCGCTTTCGCCGATGCCGACAAGGCGCGCGAAGTGCGCCAGAAGCTCGAGCGCGCCGGCCTCAAGACCTACGTACACGTCGCCAAGACGACCGACGGCGAGCGCACGCGTGTGCGTGTCGGGCCGTTCGCCTCGCGTGCCGAGGCCGAGAAGGCCGCGGACCGGGTCAAGGGCTTGTCTTTGGCCGCAGCCATCCTCACGTTGTAAGCACCGCCGTCGCCCGCTGCCTGTAGTTCATTGCCGTGGCCCTGCTCGACTGGATCGCCATCGCGCTCATCGTGCTGTCGATGCTGTTCGGGCTGGTGCGCGGCCTCGTGTTCGAAGTGATTTCGCTGATCGGCTGGGTGGCCGCCTTCATCGTGGCCCAGTGGGTGGCCTCCGACGTGGCGGCCTGGCTGCCGTTCGGCGACCCGCAGGCCACCTGGCGCTACCCGCTGGCCTTCGTGCTGGTGTTCGTGGCGGTGGCGTTCGGCGTGGGGCTGGCGGCAGCCCTCACGCGCAAGCTGATCGCCGCGGTCGGCCTGCGGCCGGTGGACCGGATTTTGGGAGCAGCGTTCGGCGCGGCACGGGGGGCGGTGGCCCTGCTCGTGCTGGCGGTCGTTGTTCATTTGCTGGCGTTGAGCGACAGTGCCTGGTGGCACGAATCGCGCAGCGCCATTGTTCTCGATGCGGCATTGCAGGGCCTCAAACCCTCGCTGCCTGAAAAGTTGGCAAGCTACCTGCCCTGAGAGGAATCGTTCATGTGTGGAATCGTCGGCGTTGTCAGCAACGCACCCGTCAACCAGCTGCTCTATGACGCGCTGCTGCTGCTGCAGCACCGTGGCCAGGACGCGGCCGGCATCGTGACCTTGCTGGAACGCAAGTTCTTCATGCACAAGGCCAAGGGCATGGTGCGCGACGTGTTCCGCACCCGCAACATGCGCGCGCTGCCGGGCAACGTGGGCCTGGGCCAGGTGCGCTACCCGACCGCGGGCAACGCCTACAGCGAAGAAGAGGCGCAGCCCTTCTACGTGAACGCGCCCTTCGGCATCGTGCTGGTGCACAACGGCAACCTGACCAATGCGCACGCCCTGCGTGCGGAGCTGTTCTCCACCGACCACCGTCATACCAACACCGAGAGCGACTCCGAAGTGCTGCTCAACGTGCTGGCCCACGAAGTCGAGCGTTCCTCGCGCGGCGTGCCGCTGCATCCGGCCGAGGTGTTCGCCGCCGTCAAGAACGTCTACAAGCGCCTGCGCGGCTCGTACGCCGTGGTCTCGCTGATCGCCGGCCACGGCCTGCTGGCCTTCCGCGACCCCTACGGCATCCGCCCGCTGTGCATGGGCCGCAGCGCCGACGGTACCGTCATGGTGGCCAGCGAATCGGTCGCGCTCGAAGGCTCGGGCCACGTGTTCGAACGCAACATCGAACCGGGCGAGGCCGTGTTCATCGACCTCGAAGGCAACGTGCACTCGATGCAGTGCGCCGAAGGTGCGTCGCTCAACCCGTGCATCTTCGAGTTCGTGTACCTCGCGCGTCCCGACTCGGTGCTCGACGGCATCTCGGTCTATCAGGCGCGCCTGAACCTGGGCGAGACGCTGGCCAAGCGCGTGGTCTCGACCGTGCCGCCGAACCAGATCGACGTGATCATCCCGATTCCCGAGTCGAGCCGCCCGAGCGCCACGCAGCTCGCGCACCTCCTGGGTATTCCGTACCGCGAAGGCTTCGTGAAGAACCGCTACGTGGGCCGCACCTTCATCATGCCGGGGCAGGGCGTTCGCAAGAAGTCGGTGCGCCAGAAGCTCAACGTGATCGGCAGCGAATTCAAGGGCCGCAACGTGCTGCTGGTCGACGACTCCATCGTGCGCGGCACCACCAGCCGCGAGATCGTGCAGATGGCGCGCGACGCCGGCGCGCGCAAGGTCTACCTGGCCAGCGCCGCGCCGCCGGTGCGCTACCCCAACGTCTACGGCATCGACATGCCGACCAAGGACGAACTCGTGGCGCACGACCGCACCGTCGAGGAAATCCGCGAGCTCATCGGCTGCGATGCGCTGATCTACCAGGATGTCGACGCCATGAAGCGCGCCATCGGCTCGCTCAATCCGAAGCTCGCCGGTTTCGACGCCTCGTGCTTCGACGGCGTGTACGTGACCGGCGACATCGACACCGCCGCCATCTCGCGCATGAACGGCAACCGTCCGCGCATCGAGGAAAACGAAGAAGACGCTTCGCGCCTCGCCCTGCCGAACCCCAGCGAGTAAGAGAAAGAAGAGAGGGCCGACGTGAGCCAAGACGAACGCACCTTGCCACCCGGCCTGCACCGCGACACCCTCGCGCTGCGCACCGGCCTGGCGCCTAGCCAGCACGGCGAGCACTCGGAGGCCCTGTTCCTCACGAGCGGCTTCGTGCAGCCCGACGCCGAAACCTCGGCCCGCCGCTTCGCCGGCACCGAGGCCGGCTTCACCTACTCGCGCACCTCGAACCCGACGGTCGCCAGCTTCGAGCAGCGCCTGGCCGCGCTCGAAGGCACCGAGGCCGCCATCGGCGCCTCGACCGGCATGGGCGCGATCCTCATGATGTGCATGGGCCTGCTCAAGGCCGGTGACCACGTGATCTGCTCGCGCTCGGTGTTCGGCTCCACGCTGAATCTGTTCGGCAAGGAGTTCGCCAAGTTCGGCGTCGAGACCACCTTCGTCTCGCAGACCGACGTGGCCGAATGGCGCGCGGCGCTCAAGCCCAACACCAAGCTGCTCTTCGCAGAAACGCCGACCAACCCGCTGACGGAAGTCTGCGACATCCAGGCATTGGCCGACCTGGCCCACGGCGTGGGCGCGCTGCTCGCGGTCGACAACTGCTTCTGCACGCCGATCCTGCAGCGGCCGGCTGAGCTGGGCGCTGACCTCATCATCCATTCGGGCACCAAGTACCTCGACGGTCAGGGCCGTGTGATGGCTGGCGCGATCTGTGGTCCGTCGAAGCTCATCGTCGATGTCTTCGGCCCCGTGGTGCGCACCGCCGGCATGGCGCTGTCGCCATTCAATGCGTGGGTCGTGCTCAAGGGCATGGAAACGCTCGGCATTCGCATGAAGGCGCAATGCGCGAATGCGCTGGCCGTGGCGCAGTGGCTCGAGCAGCAGCCCGGCATTGCGCGCGTGTACTACCCCGGTCTTGCCTCGCATGGACAGCACGAACTCGCGATGCGCCAGCAGTCGGGGCAGGGCGGGGCGGTGGTGTCGTTCGACGTGGTCGGCGACACGCCCGACGCCGCGCGCGCCAACGCCTTCCACGTGATCAACAGCACGCGCGTCGTGAGCATCGCCACCAACCTGGGCGACACCAAGACCATCATCACGCACCCCGGCACGACCTCGCACGGCCGCCTGACCGAAGTGCAGCGCCAGGCCGCCGGCATCAGCCAGGGGTTGATCCGCCTCGCGGTCGGCCTCGAATACATCGACGACATCACGGCCGACCTTTCGCGCGGCCTGAGCACCCTGACTTCCTGATTTTTCATTTCATGACCGGCAAAGTTCGCACCCGCATCGCACCGTCTCCCACCGGCTTTCTGCACCTGGGCACGGCGCGCACCGCACTCTATTCGTGGGCCTACGCGCGCCACCACGGCGGCGAGTTCGTGCTGCGCATCGAGGACACCGACGTGGCCCGTTCCACGCAGGACTCGACCGACCAGATCCTCGCGTCGATGCACTGGCTCGGCCTCGACTACGACGAAGGCCCGATCTACCAGATGCAGCGCCTCGAGCGCTACCGCGAAGTCATCGCGCAGATGCTCGCGGCCGGCACGGCCTACCACTGCTACTGCACGCCGGCCGAACTCGACGAGATGCGCGAAGCGCAGCGCGCGCGCGGCGAGAAGACGCTGTACGACCGCCGCTGGCGTCCGGCGCCGGGCAAGGTGCTCCCGCCCGTGCCCGAAGGTGTGCCGCCCGTGGTGCGCTTCTGCAATCCGCCCGAGGGCGACGTGACGTGGAACGACCTCGTCAAAGGCGAGATCACCATCAACAACCGCGAGATCGATGACCTGATCATCCTGCGGCCTGATGGTGTGCCCACCTACAACTTCGCGGTGGTGGTCGACGACTGGGACATGAACATCACGCACGTGTTCCGCGGCGATGAGCACATCAACAACACGCCGTGGCAGATCAACATCTTCCGCGCGCTCGGCGCACCGCTGCCGCAGTTCGGCCATGTGCCCGTGATTCTTGGCGACGACGGACAGAAGCTCTCGAAGCGCCGCGGTGCCGTGAGCGTCACCGCGTACGAGGACAACGGCTACCTGCCCGAAGCCATGCTCAACTACCTCGCGCGCCTGGGCTGGAGCCACGGCGACGACGAGCTCTTCACGCGCGAGCAGATGGTGAGCTGGTTCGACGGATCGCACCTGTCGAAGAGCCCCGCGCAGTGGGACGCGGCCAAGCTCGCATGGGTGAATGCGCAGTACATCAAGGCCAAGAGCGGCGAGGAGCTCGCGCCGCTTGTTGCAGCGCAGTTGCAAAAGCGCGGCATCGTCGCCGACGCACGTTTGCCTGCGATCTGCGCGCTCTTCAAGGACCGTTGCGATACGACTGTGGCGCTCGCAGGTTGGGCTGCGGCGTTCTATTCGGACATCGAAGTGAGCGATGCGGACCGCGCGCAGCACATCACCGATGCAGTGAAGCCCGCGATCGCAACACTCGTTGAAAAATTGATGACGGTCGCCTGGGAGAGGGCCGAAATCGCAGTTATGATCAAGGAAGTCCTCGCGACACACGCGCTGAAAATGCCCGTGTTAGCGATGCCAGTACGAGTGCTTGTGATGGGAACATCGCAGACACCGTCCCTCGATTCAGTGCTCGAAATTTTTTCCCGCGAAAAAGTTATCGAGCGATTGAAAAAGGCCTGAAAAATCGGGCTATAATTCGAGGCTCGACACCCACACGGGGGTATAGCTCAGCTGGGAGAGCGCTTGCATGGCATGCAAGAGGTCATCGGTTCGATCCCGTTTACCTCCACCATCAAAGTGTCGAGTAGGTTAGAGATGCTGATCGCAGCACGTCCAAGGTTTTGACCCTATCGTCTAGAGGCCTAGGACACCACCCTTTCACGGTGGCTACCGGGGTTCGAATCCCCGTAGGGTCGCCAGTTTCACTTCGGTGAAGTCGGCACGAGTCGTCAACACTCGGTTCCGCAAGGAACGAACGTTGTCTACCAGGAGTGGTAGTTCAGTTGGTTAGAATACCGGCCTGTCACGCCGGGGGTCGCGGGTTCGAGTCCCGTCCACTCCGCCAAACACAAGCCCCAGTAGCAGTTTTGCTACTGGGGCTTTTTGTTTTGCTCCGGGGCTTGGCGTGGGCTGTTGGGCCGCATGCCATGGTTTTGCCCATGTTTTGGTTTGCCCCCAAGCGCTGGGCGCTACTGGTCGGCAGTGGCCTTTGCTGGGCAAGCGGCTTGGTTGCCGCGCTGGCTAGCGGCCCGCCCGAGCCCGCTGAAGGCCGCGTAAGCTACCTTTGGCACCCCCTGCACGGCGTGCCAAAAAGCCTTCAAAACAGGGGCTTTTTCGACTCCCGAGAAAAGTCGAGAACTGAATACAAAAGTGTTGTTTTTGTGCTAAAATATACCCACGGGTAGAAAACCTGCCGGCGAAAGCTAGGCAAGACCTTGCCCGTATGCAGGCGCACCGCCGCCTGTAGCCCCTGATGGCCGCCGAGCCAGCGCTTTTTT
Source organism: Variovorax sp. GW458-11-26-14-LB1 (assembly GCF_059423965.1). Taxonomy (NCBI): domain Bacteria; kingdom Pseudomonadati; phylum Pseudomonadota; class Betaproteobacteria; order Burkholderiales; family Comamonadaceae; genus Variovorax; species Variovorax sp. GW458-11-26-14-LB1. Next base: position 161,959 of record NZ_JBWKYW010000006.1, on the reverse strand, counting down.
GACGCTGGTTTTGGCGGCCGTTTTCGTTTCCATCCCCCGCGCCTTTTTCGACTGCTGCGCCTTGCCCCTTGGGGCTTGGTGCGGCTGCTGCATGGGCGTTTCTTTTCCATGGAGATTTCAAGTGAAAGACTTTCTAAGCGCCTTCCTCACACCAGATGCCTCACTGCGCTTCGCACTGGGCCGGGTTGTTGCGACTCCGGGCGCTTTGGCGCTCATACACGCCACCAACAGCAATCCCTTCGTGCTGCTCGCCAAGCATGTGACTGGTGACTGGGGAGAAATCGACCCAGGGGACGTGCAAACCAACGAGGACGCTGTCGAGCAGGGGTTGCGTGTGCTGTCGGTCTACCGATTGCCGCTTCAAACCGGTGCCTGCGCCGCGTCTGCTTCCGAGTCTGAGTCAATAGATGAGTTCGACAACCGCATCTGGCTCATCACCGAGGGCGACCGGAGCGTGACGACGCTGCTGCTGCCGGAGGAGTATTGACGACGTAGGGTGCGCCCAGCTAGCTCGACGTCTTTCGCTTCGCGAGCTTCAGCACTCGCTTCGGGAGGGGATCCGTCAACTGGCCCACCGTGACGTCGAGGCCGCCGGCGAGTCGCCAAATATTGAAAAGCGACAAATTGCGCTCGCCTCGCTCCACCGAGCCCACGTAGTTCGGGTGCAAGCCGGCTAGCTCGGCAAGTTGCTCGATCGTGATCAGACGTTCGTGACGCATAGAGCGCAAGTGCTCCCCGAAGGCTTGCTGCAAGCGCTCGAGCTCCTTGCTGGATACGGGGTCCAGCGGCTGAGGCTTGTTGACAACGACTCGAGGCATGCGCCTGAGTTTTCTGTCTCCAACACTAAGAGTACACAAACTATCCGTTTTGTTCCGAAGCGGTATCTGGCAAACTAAATGAAAACCAAACGTAAAGTGTGTTTTTTTACTTGTGCAGTTCGACCAATTGGAGGATTCATGTTCAACGGTTTGATTTCAGAGGGGATTGATGCGATCCGAACGGCGTTCCGGGACGGAGGCGAACGATCGTCGCGAGCAATGCTGATGATCGCGGCTGCCGTAGTTCTAACCGCCTGCGGCCCTGAAGCGCCGCCTTGCAATGACGCTGAGGTCACCGAAACCGTTCTTGGAATGGTCAGCGATGCCAACGACGCACACTTGCAAGGCTATCCAGCCAAGAGCGCTGACCTTGCCACCTTCGCGCTGGAGACGCCCACTGTCACTTCGTATGACGATAAGCTCAAGTTGCGCAGCTGCAAGACCACGATCGTGATGACCATCAAGCCCGACAAGCTGGCGCAGATGAACGAACTCATCCTCAACCCGATGCCAAACCTGATCGGTGCACTCGTCGCCATGTCAGGCCAGACCTCGCAGCTGTACCCCGCCGAAGTGCGCGGCGAGGTCGCCTACATCCGGTCGCGCAACAACAACGGCCCAGTCCCACAGACTCCCATGCGAAAGTCGCTGGTCTACCAGATCGTGAAGCAGGAAGGGCGAAACGAGTTCGTCACCACCACCAACGTGAGCGTGGATGGCACCGTCCAGTACCTGCGGGTTGCTGCCGTCGCCCAGCAGCGCACCGAGGCGCAAGCCGAAGCGAAGAAAGCGCAGCTGGCACGGCAAGCGGAGATCGATCAGCTCTCGGCGAGCGGCAACTGGCGCAAGTCTGTCTACATCATGGATTACGGCACCGGCCACAACGACCCGTCCTACTGTTTCAAAAACAACCTCTACTGCATTCACGGTCGGGACGAAAAGGGCGACGACGTCGCCTACTACGAACTCGACCAGAAGATCGTCGATCAACGTGGTCGCGATTCAATGTCAGAGGCTTTGCGGGCGCGCAAGCCGGTTTGTCTGGTGGGCGTGCAGAAAACGCAGAATCCAAATGTCTTTCGGGCGCGAGGTTACTCCACCGTCCGCAACGACAAGGGCGAGGCCGTGGACTGCTTGCCGGGCGCGGAGAAGGAGAACTGGGCTGCATTGGTGGCGCAGACAAAGAAAGAAGAATCGGCTGCCGCATCCGGTTCCGGTGCCCCAGCTACTGCGGCGCAACCTTTGGCTTCTGCCCCCAGCACAGGTCCTGAGAGCTTGATGTCTCTGGTCACCAAGTACGAGCCTTGTGGCGAGGAGGCCGTGTGCCTGCATACCGTCAAAGGCAACGTCGTCTGGATGCAGGCTGGGCAGATGCGCCGCATGGACTACGCGTTGCTCGACAAGGCGATCAGTAGCAAGACGCCGGTGTGCCTGCGCGACGTGACACGCACTGACGCCAAGAACTTCGCGGCCGATGGCCTGGACAGCGCGTGCTGAGGGCAGTGCCGTAGCGACCCCGCGTCGCTGATACAGCCCTTTGCGAAGGCGCCGTGCTGGCCGAGAGGCTGGTGCGGCGCTTTTGCTTTTCCGTCTTCATTTCACTGCCACCGCCCTGTGCGAGTGGCATCGAAGGTAAATTCCATGAATATTCTTCACACTCCCGCCGACAGCGGGCCGAGCGGTGCTGTCCGCTTGATCGGCATCGGTGCTTCGGGCCGGCGCTTGGTTCAACGCTTTCACAGTCACATCGATACACCACTGCACACGCCGTTGGCAGATCTGCTGGACCAAAAGCCGAGTTACATCGAGATCGATGCAGGCGAAGCGGTTCATGTGGTCGAGCAAGTCGACCTCGAGAACGCGTGCATCCTCTGCTTGGCCTTTGGCTTTGACATGACATCCGCTGAAATCGAAGCAGCCATGCTCTTGGTCTGGCGCATGTGGGGTCGAGATGCGCATGCCATCGGCATCGTGCTCGGTGCGAACAATCATCCGTTGCCGCACGATGGCTCGATGCTCGGCATCCTCTGCGATTCGATCGACGCGCGCATCGACATTGCCGAGCCAACAGATGCCGCCCAGCTCGCGCCATTGCAATGGTTATATGTCGGACTGCAACGCTCGGTGTTGGAGGGGCTTTCGATTCTGGGCCCGGCCTGGGACCACTCGGATGTCGTTGAAACCTTGGACTTCGGCCAGGTGCAGTTCGAGCTTTTTACGCAACCGCTGGACGAACCCGCACAGCTGGACGCAGCGATGGTGGCTGTCTTGGAGGACCTGAGCGAGCGGGGGATCTGGCTTGAGCAGGCGCTGGGCGCGGTCTTGGTGCTGTGGGCGCCCTCCGAATACCAACTCACGGTGCGCACGGTACGCGGCCTGGGGAGAACCTTGGGCGAGGCGCTGGGGGAGGGGGCGTTGCACCTCACCATCCGGCTACGCAGTCGACCTGCAGTGGGTGAGCAGACCGCGTATCTGACGCTGGTGCTGAGCTTGCCGCGAACAACGACGGCCCGTAGGTAGACCGCTGCGAAAGGTGTCCACGGCATTCGCCATGGCATAGCACTTCGATCCAGCGCCCGCGTTTGCGGGCGTTGCTCATTCACAAGAGCCCATCCCCTCAGCATTCACATAGCGAGCAAGATCATGAAAAGAGTTCGCAGCGATTCATCAAGGCGCGCACCCGTCACGCACAAGCCATCTCGGGCAATCAGGCCAGCAAGAGCCCAAGTCGAGTTCGAACACTATGTCGCTCACGCCGTAGCCGACAGCACGCGTCGCGCCTACGAGGGCGATCTGCGGCATTTCCGGGACTGGGGCGGCAGGGTGCCGGCCACGCCAGCGATGGTGGCGCGGTACCTAGCAGCCTACGCAGGCAAGGTCAAGGCCAGCACGCTCAACCGTCGTCTGGCTGCGATCTCGAACGCGCACACGGCGCTGGGCAAGCCTTCGCCAACGCGGTCGGAGCTGGTGCAAGCGACGATGCGCGGGATTCGGCGGGTGCATGGCACGGCGCAGAAGCAGGCCCAACCCATCAGCATTGAGATGCTGCGCTTGCTTGCCAAGCCGCTGAAGCACCTAGACCCGGTGCGAGATCTGCGGGACAGGGCCTTGCTGGTGGTGGGATTTGCAGGAGGTTTTCGAAGATCGGAGCTTGCTAAGCTGAAGCTTGAGAGTCTGGCATTCGGCGCTCAAGGTGTGACGGTGACACTGGCGCGCTCAAAAACCGATCAGCAGGGCAAGGGTAGGGTAGTGGCGTTGCCGCCTGGGCCGGGGCGGTTGTGCCCGGTCAAGCTGCTGAAGGCTTGGATTCGGCTACTGCGCGGGGCGACCGTGGAAGGGGAGCCGTCGCTGCCCTTGTTTCGCGGGGTGAATCGGCACGGGCAGCTAGCAGGTGCGTTGAGTGGAGCAGCGGTCGGAGGTGTGTTGCGGCGGCGCATGCATGACTGCGGCCTTGACCCGAGCGGCTTCTCTGCACACAGCCTCCGTTCGGGATTGGTCACCACGGCCGCCAAAGCTGGTGTTCCGACGTGGGCAATTCAGCGGCAGACGGGGCACCGCTCGGAGAGCACGGTGCATCGCTACATTAGGGGGCTTTCGGCGTTCGAGCGAAATGCCTTCGATGCATTGACAAGGGCGTAGTGCAGGCACGTTTCAAGGTCCAACAACGACTGCTTCAGACTGCGAGCTGTCTTTCAGTCATGACGTCTGACCGTCGCCTTCGGGCCCAAATCGTGCCACAGTACTGCAGGTCTGGAATTGGCCGGGCGCGGTCCTCAGCGAACACACATCCTCAATCTGAGGCAAACCGGGTGATCTGGCTCAACGGTAAGCCCACTTGTCGATTGAACGCGGTTATCTCAACGCCCAGAGCCCCGTCTCTTCGCGCACCGACAATTTCGCACCAGTCATGATTTCCCGCGCGCAGCCGTGCTCTATCACCCTCTCTCAAGGTGAAGAATGGAGCGGAGGGAGGCGCTGGCCTCACGAGTTCCTCGGCGCCGCCGAGCCGTTCAATTCCCCATAGTGCAAAACGGTACTCCTCTTTTAGGGAGACACGCACCTCATCCTGCATCGATTCAATTTTCTCAATCCAGCAGAGTCCGGGGGCCGCGAGTGACAGAGGCGCCACACCACAGCCCAAGAGTAGAAGGATAAATTCAAGGAGGGAATGCCTACTTCTGATTTTCATCACGATCTTTTGATAGGTGTACGCGGTGACAAACGAATGATTTCTATGTCCGTCGCAGTATGCAAACGAGGAATGCATCCGCGAGTGGAAGCCTTAGTGTCAAGCGTTACCTGGTGATGACAACTAGTAGTTGAAATGCGATGGCTGCTCTTGGCCGCTTGATGTCGGTTGCTCATTGAGCGCCTTCAAGGGCCTCGATGTATGGCAGCACCTGTGGATGAGCCTGAACCCACTGCTCGCCCAAGTACGTCGCTACGGAACTCGATCCGATGACGCTCTCGATTGCCCCGAATTTCGAAGCGGCCTGCAGCAGACCGTGGGCCGCATGCATTGCCTCCTCGCTCGCGGCCGCCTCCGGCCCCCCAGCTTCGATGCCCCACTCCTTTTGAATTGCCGCAATGAGTTTGCCTGCGGCGGCCTCAAGTGGTGTTCGCGAGCGTGTCATGGACGCCAATCTAACCTGCTTGTGAAGGTCCGGTTGTGGCCGATAGTACCCATTCGTGCGAGGCCAAGGGATGTCGGCAAACGCTGCATAACCGCCTTACGTCGACGGCTGGTTCAGGCTGGCGGTAGTCGCTTGTCTGACAGGCGTTACTAGCAAGATCGGACGCCAGTGGCCTTGCATGAGCTTGCTTCCAATCCCGAAGTTGCCCCGTTACCGAATGAGCTCGGGTCAAGACGTCGTTCTGTACCGCTGCGCTGAACCAGCGGTGCCACGAAGTCAACTTGGCGCGAGCCGCCGGGCAAACCAGTCCGCCACGAAGGCGGTCCGCTGCGCCGCATGGTTGTAGATCGTGTGCTCGCCGTCGTCCCACACGCGCAAGGTGACGTCGGAATTCGTCGCGGCGTCCAGGAAGGGCTGCTGGTCTTCCATTCGAACCAGTGGATCGGCACCGCCGTGCAGCACGAGCAAGGGGCAGTCGATGCGGTCCCGCCCGGGGCGAAAGCGCATGCGCTCGAAGTTCTGCTGGATGGCCTGTTCGTCGTCGGTGCCCAGCATGGCCGCGGCCTGCTCCGCGAAGGTCCGGAAGGGCAGCAGCGTCGGTGCGGCCAGGCTGCTGTTGATGCAGCAGGCGCGAATGCGCGCATCGGCCGCGGCCGTGCGCGCGGCCCACAGGCCCCCGACGCTGTTGCCCCAGATGCCGGGCGTACCGAGCGAGGCGTCGTTTGCGATGAAGGTGACGAACTGGCTGTAGGCCGCCTCCATGTCCACATCGACATGGATGCCCTGGTTCATGCGCGTCTCGCCCTGGCCCGGCCCTTCGGCCAGCAGGGTGGCCAGGCCGCGTCGCGCGAGCGCGCGGGCGATGGGCAGGTAGGCCACGCCCCAGCCACTCTGGCCGCCGAACACCAGCACCGTGCCGCGCGCGGGCGCTGCGTGCGGTCGCACCAGCCAGCCGACGAGATGGCTCGGGCCGAAGGGCACCTCGACCCGCGTCATGCGGCCTTCGGACCCTGCGCACAACTGGCGCGTCGCCATGGCCAGCTGGTGGTAGAGGGCGCGCTTGCGCGGGGTGTCGTGGTTGAAGGCCATCTGGGCGAACAACAGGTCGGCCAACGCCGCTGCCTGCGCCTCGGCCGCCGTCACGCGATGGCCGGCAGCCTCGGCCTGGCGGGCGCGCTCCAGCTGCGCCTGCGCCAGTGCCTCGGCCACCTGGTCCCATGCCTCGCCGGCGCTGGTGCGCTGGAACAGGGCCTGGGCGTCGGCGAAGTCCATGCCGCAGTCCAGCAGCCGGGTCATCGGCATGGCCCGCTGGAAAGCCAACGTGGCGGAAGAAGAGGGAGAAGAGGGCGCGCTGCTCATGTGGCCTGCTCCGCGGCGAGCGGGGCGGCCCGTGCGCCGGTGTCGTCGCTGTCGAGCCAGTGCAGCTTGCGGCGCAGGTCGTCCACCAGGGCCGCGAGCGCATCCATGCGGGGCACGGAGCCGAAGACGATGAAGTCCGGTCGGCCGATGTAGGCCTGGAGGCCGTGCTCGGCCATGAACCCGGACATCTCGCCGTCCAGCTCGACCACCGCACCGGGCACTCGCTCGTCCTGGGTCAGCACCACGACGTGGCAGCCGAGTTGATCCAGGAACGCTTTCTGGCCGGCGCCCAGGAACGGCGTCGGGTCCTCGTGCGCCACCAGCAGGAAACCATGGCCCACGACATCATCCAGCAGGCCTTCGGCCTCGCCACGGCGCACGAGCGCCTGCGGCCCCGGTACGCCCGTGGACGCCAGCAGGCTGCCGTCGGCTTCGCGGTGCAGCACGCCGTTTTCCACCTTCGGGAAGGGCGGCATCGGCGGCATGGTGTGGGTGCGGAAGGCTTCGTCGCGCGCGGCGGCTTTCGCCACGTCGTCTTCGTTGGTGACCTGGCCGAGGAACAGCGACATCTCCATGATCTGCTGGGCGTGCGGGCGGCGCTCGGCTTCGTAGCTGTCCAGCAGCGCGGGCGACGCGCGGCCGCTGAGCACCAGGTCGAGCTTCCAGGCCAGGTTGATGCCGTCGCGCATGCCCGAGCAGGCGCCCTGTCCCATGTAGGGCATCATGGCGTGAACCGCGTCGCCGCCCAGCAGCACGTTGCCTTCGCGCCAGCGTTCGGCCATGCGCGTCTGGAACGTGTAGACCACGTGGCGCAGAAACTTGAAGTCGCTCGGCCCGACGCCGTACTTCTCGCCCAGCCAGCGCCAGCCGTGGGCCGGGTCTTCCCACGCCTCGATGCTTTCGCCGTCCAGCAGGCGCACTTCGAAGCGCGTGCGGTTGTCGCCGATGGGCATGTACATGTGGCCGCGTGCCGGGTCACAGAAGATGGTCAGCCGCTTGAAGCGCTCGGCGGCGTCCGACAGGTTCTCGGAATCGAGGTTCAGCCAGCGGTGCTTGTGGCCGTAGTCGTTGCGCTCGATGCCCAGCGCGCGGCGCACGAAGCTGTTGGCACCGTCGGCACCGATCACGTAGCGGGCATTGAACGTGCGCGCAGGCTCGGCCCATTGCTCCTCGCGGGCCTCGGGCGCGCCGTCCTTTCCGCTGTTCGTGCGCTGGATGGCCACCGTCACCCCGTCGGCGCCCTGCTTGAGGAACACGGCCTCCCAGCCGCGCAGCAGCTCGACATTGGGCAGCGTGGCCACGCGGTCGTGAATGGCGTCCTCGATGTCGGGTTGGTAGATCGAGTTGTGCGCCGCGTAGCCGCACTGCTTGCCCTTCCACCCGAGCTCCAGCAGCAGTTCGCCGGTGGCATTGACGTAGTGGTAGGTGTGCAGCGGAAGGGAATCGCGCATGGCCTGGTCGACATTGCCGCAGGCCTGGACGATGCGCGCAGCCTCGCCGTCGATGTGCGTCAGGCGCGGCAGGCCGTACATGGTGGGCCAGCGTTCGACGACCACGACCCGGTGGCCGGCCTGGCCCAGCAGCGAGGCCGCCACCAGGCCGGTGGGGCCGTAACCGATCACGGCCACGTCGTAGGACGCGTGGGCGTCGGGTTGCGGATTCGCTTGAGGGGGATTCATTGTTTGTCTCCTGGGAATTTTCGGGGGGACGCAACCGGGCTGCGCCATGAACGAACGAGCGAAAGAAAAAACGGAAAATTCAGTCCGGCCTGACGCCATCGAAAGCCGCCTGCAGCACGGCGCGCACGGCCGCCCGATCGATGGGCCGCGGGTTCCAGTACGGGCGCTCGGTGGCGATGTCGGCGGCGCGGTCGAGATCACCCTCGGCCATGCCCAGCTCGCGCAGCGAGGTCGGCGCGCCGTTGCGATGGGCCAGCTCCCACACGCCGGCGGCGGCACTGCCGTGCGTGCCCAGCGCCTGCGCCATGTGGCGCATCGCTTCTTCGGCATGCGAGGCGTTGAACGCCAGCACATACGGCAGCACGACCGTGTGGGTCGGCGCATGCGGCAGGTTGAAGCTGCCGCCCAGCGTGTGGCACAGCTTGTGGTGCAGCGCCATGCCGCCGTGGGCCAGCACCGTGCCGCACAGCCAGGCGCCGTACAGGGCCGAGCCGCGCGCCTCGAGGTCCGCTGGGTCGGCGTGGATGGCCGGCAGCCCGGCGGCCAGCGCGCGGATGCCTTCCTGCGCCATCAGGCGGGTGACCGGATTGCCGTTGGCGGCATACAGGCCTTCGGCCGCGTGCGCGATGGCGTGATGCCGCTGGTGACGGACAGGCCCACCGGCAGCGTCAGCGTCAGTTGCGGGTCGTAGATGACGGTGCGGGGCAGCACCCGCGCATCGGTGCCGGTGCGTTTCTCGCCGTCCTGCGTGATGCCGTAGATGGGCGTCATCTCACTGCCGGCGTAGGTGGTCGGGATCGCCAGGATCGGCAGGCCGCTGTCGAGTGCGATCGCCTTGCCCAGGCCTATGGTGGAGCCGCCGCCGATGGCGATGGCGCAGTCGGCGTTGCGCTCGCGGGCCACCTCGCGCGCCTCGCGCGCCACCTTGAGCGGAACGTGCATGGTGGCCCGGTCGAACACGCCGGCGGCACGGGCGCCGAGGCGCGCGGCGATCGCTTCGGCCGCGTGCCGCTGGTCGGGCGTGCACAGCACCAGCGCGCGCCGGACGCCGAGTGCGTCGAGTTCGGATTCGAGTTGCAGCAGGGCGCCTGCGCCGAAGACGACGCGGCCCGGCAGCGACTGGTAGACAAAGGATGAAGGCATGCGAGGCTCCTGTCTCAGCGCTGGTAGTCGACCTGGTGGCGCGACGTGCGCAGCGCACCGAGTTCCTGGCGCACCCGCAGGTGCTCGGGGTGGGCCGCGTACGCGTCCAGTGCCTGCTGCGACTCGAAGTCGGCCACCAGCACGGCGTCGCAGGCATGGTCCACGTCGCTGCGGTCGATGCCCACCTCGATGTGGTGCAGGCCGGGAATGCGTCCGACGAGGCTTTCGAAGGCCAGCTTGACGCGTTTGCGTGCATGCATCCTTTCTTCCGGCGACTCGCCGGCGACGCGCCACATGACGATGTGCCGGATCACGCCCGCACCTCGGCCTTGGGGTTGAGCACGAAGTCGTACTGCAGCGTGTGGAACGGCACGTCGGAGTGCGTCCCGTCCGGCGCCGGGCCGGCCTCGTGGCGCACCCAATCGGCCACCAGCGTCGAGCGCACGCCGAAGACCGCATCCGAATCGAGGTAGCTGTCGCCCTCGCGGAAGATGTGGGTGATCAGCCGCTCGCAGCCGGGCGCGTCGATCATGAAATGCAGGTGCGCCGGGCGCCAGGGATGCCGGCCCAGCCCCGACAGCATGCGACCCACCGGGCCGTCGTGCGGAATGGGGTAGGGCACCGCCAGGATCGAGCGGAAGTGAAAGCGCCCATCGACCCCGCTGCGCAGTCGACCCCGCGCCCGGTGCTCGTGGGTGCCCGAAGCATCGGGAAGCTGCACGTCGTAGAGGCCGTCCTCGTCCGATTGCCACACATCGATCCACGCGCCGGCGATGGGGCGACCTTCCAGGTCGCGCACCTGGCCGCTGACGTGGCAGGGCTCGCCGTGCGCGCCATTGGCGATGTCGGCGCCGTGCTCGTACACCGGCGCGTCTTCGACAAAGAAGGGGCCGAAGACCGTGGCCTCGGTGCAGGCCGGCGGCTTGGCGTTGTTCTGCGCCGTGACGAGCGTGGAGAGACCCAGGGTGTCCGACAGCAGGATGAACTCCTGGCGCTTGTCGTCCGTGATGTGTCCGACGTCGGTGAGGAAGCGGATCGCTTCCATCCACTCGGCCTCCGTCAGCCGGACCTCGCGTGCAAAGGAATGCAGGTGCTGCACGAGGCTCGTCATGACCGTCAGCAGCCGCGGATTCTCGCAGCGGCACATCGCGGCGATCACGGCCTGGGTGATGGTGTCTTCATTGATGTTGCGCACGGTGCTTTGCTCCTGGTGAACCAACCCTGGCCCTCGATGGGCGAATGATGTACCGTCAAAGAATGGAAAAAAAGAGCTAAATACGAAATGTCATTTCCTAAAAATGGAAGAATCACTTGAGCATGGACCGCTGGGCGCAGATTGAACTTTTCGTGCAGGTCGCGGAGCTGGGCAGCCTCACCAAGGCGGCCGAGCGGCTCGGCCTGTCGAACGCGGCGGCAAGCCGCTACCTGACGGGGCTCGAGGAGCGGCTGGGCGCGCGGCTGGTGGAGCGCACCACGCGCCGCATGTGGCTGACCGACGCGGGGCGCAGCTACCACCAGCGCTGCAGCGGGATGCTGGCCGAGATGGCGGAGGCCGAGGCCGAGGTCAATTCGGCCAGCACCAACCCCAGCGGGGTGCTGCGCATCACGAGCTCCGTGTCGTTCGCGATGATCCACCTGGCGCCGGCGCTGCCGGAGTTCCACCGGCGCTATCCCAAGCTCACCGTGCAGATCACCGCGGCCAACCGTTATCCCGGCTTCATCGAGGCGGGCATCGATGCGGCCATCCGCACCCGGGAGCACGAGGGCGACTCGGGCATCACCGTGCGCCGCCTCGCGCAGATGCGGCGCGTGCTGGCCGCATCGCCGGCCTACCTTTCCGCGCGCGGCCAGCCGGCCTCGCCCCGGGAGCTGCCCGCTCACAGGATGCTCGTGTACTCGCTGGCGAACGACCCGTACGTGCTGCACTTCAAGCGCGGCAAGGAGGCGCAGGCGATCGGCATCGCGCCGACCCTGGACGCCAACGAAGGCCAGGTCATCCGGGCCGCGGCCCTGGCGGGCCTGGGCATCCTGATCCAGCCGCAGTACATCATTCACGACGACATCGTGGCGGGCCGGCTGATCCCCGTGCTCCGGGACTGGGAGCTGCCGCAGCTGACGATCAACATCGCCTACCAGAGTCGCCGGCACCAGCCTGCGAAGCTGAAGGTCTTCACCGAGTTCCTGGTCGAGCGATTCGAGAAGCTCGACCTCGAGAGAAAGTGGGCCTCGTGGGCGAAGGCGTCAGGATGAATCGCTTCGGGTGCCCTGAGCGCTCTTGAACTGTTGAAAATGAATGTCATCGTTCTGACACCAAGGGAGAAAGCGCGACGTTGCAATGTCGTTCGCCTCGCACGGTGACGTCCGCTTTTGCTGCCTCGCGGTCCTTCGGGTATGCCCGCTTCAGACTGCGAGCAGTCAGCCACGAATGACCGCATGGAGGATGGCTGTTGTCATGCGGTAGACCTTTAGATCGAGCGGTCAGCCGCTTGGACTGCAGCGGAGGCAGGTCGTTAACTGGAGCCGTTGACTCCGCAGTGTGCGGTGCCGTAGACGGGGACAGTATCCCTGCCTCTTACTTGGCATGAGAGGGCAACTCTTTGATAGCCCTTTCGTAGGTTTTCGGCGGCGAAGCTTGTGGCGCGCAGGATTTGTCGGCATCTTTATGCTGCACAAATTTCTATGCCATTGCTCGGGGATCCAGCAATGGCATTGCCTGTGGGCCGGGGAGGTGTCCGATCTTGCCGATTGCAGTTCGCCGTAACATCTGCTCATCCATGGGCGCCGTTCTGCGCCCAGCCAGGGAAGGCACAACGTTATGAGGAGCGTGATGTCCAATCAAGATCGAAAAAGCTCATTGTCCAAGCCCGGCCCCGGGCAGTCCAATGGAGTCCCAAGCGCTGGGCGGACCATTCGCCTCGCTGACATTCAGAGCAAGGGGGCTGGCGGACGCAACGCCACCCCAGCGATTAAACCCGTCAAAGTCGTTCTCGCCCTGCCGTCTAGACCAGCTCCGGAGCCAAGCGAAGTCTCAAGTCGATCCAAGCCAACCCTTGCTCCATCAGCTGGACCACATCAGGATCCACTCGGCCCCGTGAGCGCGCCGTCGGTTGAACCAGCGTTGCCCCCAGCAGCACCCGCCCGGGCCCGCACAGCTGAGGCGAAGCCCGCCCCATCCTCAAAGAAGCCCGTCGAACGCAAGTCAACCAAGACAGAGATCGGCACGCCCTCCAAAGCCGAAAATGCAGGGGGCAATTCTGCAGAGCTCACCGCCACCACCCTGCCATTGGCGGTCGGGGAACTCTTTGCCCTGAACAACTATGACGTCCAGTATTCAAAAAAGATTCATGGCGCCGAAGTTGACATTGTTGCAACCCCCAAAGGTGGCGGATTTGGGTCCACCATTTATTTAGAAGTAACTGTTCAGTACGTCGAAAATACAAAGTACGGCAAAGACTTAACCAAATTTTCCCTCGTTCGAGAGATGGACAAGAGTTGTGTCTGCATCAGTGTTTCGACAGCTGGTTTCACACCAGACGTTCGGGAGCGCGCAGGAAAGACCGGCATCACTCTTCGTACCTACTCAGAAATTTTTGCTCAATTCGAAAAATTCTCTGCATACGTTGACGGGGTCTTGGGTAATAGGGAAATTTCGGCACTTGCGGCTTCATATGAGGAACCATACTTCCGAGATGATCGAGGCGAACATCTTGCTCCAGAATGGCTCAGCGAATGGATGCTTGGCTCCGGTACTTCCTCCAATTGGCTCGTGGTACTTGGGGAATATGGAACCGGAAAAACCGCGCTGACCCTAAAACTGCAGCACGATTGGCTGCTGAGCTACCAACGTGCTCCAAACCACCCAATAACAGTTCGAATTGAACTGCGCAACTTTGTTCGTCAATTTGATAGTCGCTCTCTTCTTCATCACTTTCTCGACTCAAACCAGCTGGGCCACATTCCAGTAGATTTTTTGCTGCATTTAATTCGCAAGCGTCGAGTGATTCTTCTGCTGGATGGCTACGACGAGATGGCGCAGTTCCTGAATGCCAGAGAGCGTCGCGCTTGTCTGGCGGCACTTGCGGAACTGGCTGGAGAAGGGGCAAAAGGAATTCTTACTAGTCGCCCCAACTACTTTACTGAGGCAGAAGAACTTCACGTTTTCGATGCACTTTACGTATCACTGGAGCAAAGCGGCTACTTCGTCGGGCAAATGGACAAACTGTTCTTTGCGCAAGAACAGTCCGTTGATTCCCTGCTAGAACGATACCTTATAAACAAGAACGAGCGTTACCTTCGCGACTTGACTACCGAGCAAACGAATTCGCTGGTCCGAAGGAAGCTCGCAGGAAATCCTGCCGGACAGAAAGTGGTTTTGGATCTGCTGGAGAAGGTCTTCCGCGATGAAACCGAAGGGCGGCGCCAATCACTCGGCGGCAAGCCTGTAATTATTTCCTATCTCCTTGAGCTTGTTGAATATCTGTCGGGAGGCACGGGTGACGAAAAGGCGGCGTCTCTAAGTGAATGGCAGATCTATAAACTGATTGTTGATCGACTCATGCTGCGCGACCTACAAAGGTCACCGACTACGCCACCCGAAAAGAGACGGGAAGCACTGCAGCGATTGGCAATACAGTTATCGTCAAAATCTACACCGGGAGCGACTGAAGCACACTTTTACGCAGTGATTGACGATCTCTTTCGAACAGAACTTCGGCGCCTTAGCCCCGAGGAGCAGCGAACTAGAAAAGATGAACTCTTCCAGGACCTTCGCAGTTCAACGACACTGACCAGATCTGAACGAAGTTCATCGTCCGTCTGGCAGTTCTCCCACAACTCGCTTCGCGAGTATCTTGTTGCCGAAGTAATCGTCGGATCGATGTACGCCGGTAGTCCGATCGACCTGACCTTGCCGATTACACGCGCCATGCGAGGATTCGTGGCAGCACTGCCAGGAGAGTTGGCGACAAAGTACCTGCAGGCGATGGAAAGCTCATGGACAAAGCGTTCGCAGCAAAACCTGGGAACCTACTTTTCAGCGGCATTCGATCTTCTACGTACCCGGCCGGAAGGTCTTCGACTGAGCTTGGCCAGACTGATGCGCGCGCCTGAAGGGAGGCTGGAGTTCAGCGATGTGTCGCTTAAAGACATCGAGTTCACTAGCGTCGAAATTGGACAGCGCGCCCAATTTATTTGCAATGGAGCCACCTTGACGGAAGTGATTTTTCGTGGTCTGGATATGAGGGAAAGCAATTTTGAAGGAGCAACATTTGATCGCTGCTCTTTCATTGATTGCATACTGACTTCTTCTAACTTGAAATCGACCCTTCTATTCGAGAGCAACTTCAATCAGGTCGAGGTCGAGGAGTGCGACTTCACTTTGATGGATAACGACTCCAACATTGTGGCCGCCAACTCTGAGGGGGAGCCGATTATTCTTTCTGGTCGAGGGGCCGTGGGATTTTTTAGGTATCACGGCGCCAAAACCGACGATGTAAGTCCGTACCACGAGCTGCGACATCACCCTCGTTTTTCTATTGTTCAGAAAATTTGCGAGCGAATCTCTGAGCAACGAAATAGCCAATTGCGCGGCCTCACGCAACGAGGTGCCGCCCAAGCAGACCCACCGTTTGCTCGCGAGTTCATGAATTGCCTTGTCAGGGCAGACTTAGTTGAGATTGACGGAAACAGTCTGGTTTCCGCCACGTCGAAAGGTCGCAAGGACTTGCCTCGTCTTGTCGCTCATGATGAACTGCCTGAATCAGTTGCAGAGTTTCTGAGAGAGCACCGCTAGCGCTGTACCCGCATACCCATCTCTTGCAGCGCGCTGAGGCCTAACCCTCGCTTGAGCCGACTCGCGTCGGCAGGCCACCGCTAGCGGCTCAAGTTCAACGCAACGGCCGCTTTCGGACGCCTACTTGATTGAAGGACAGCAACCGCTGCGAAGCCGACATTGGTTGCTTTCTAGCGCGAGGCCGCCTTGCCGCGAGTCCTGCCGGTCGCCGTCCAAGGTCTACTAACGCTGACAGGCCCAAGCAGTCATGGGCCGAGCGTTGACCTCGGCATTGCGAGGCGCGGCGACCATCAGCAGGCCGGGCAAGAGGTTATTCGTGACGGCCCCCCGAAATCATGAAGCGGTGATGCGGGGCGTGACTTCCGCGCTCAATGTGCTGGCAGGGTCGTACCTTGGAACGCGGCGAGTTGCCATGCGTCTTCGCGCCGCAGCCACACCGCCAGGTAGCAAGTCGTGATGTCGCGCAGTTCACCGTCTCGGTGCACCTGTGCGTGCATTTCGCCGGAGACCAGGGCGCAATCCGGCATGTGCGTTACCGCCAGCCGGTCGAAGCAAAGGCGCTGGTAGACGACGTGTCCCGAGGTCAGCCTGGCAATCAGGCTCTCACGCGAATCGGCGCTGCCGGTGGAATGCACGTAGCGCAGATCGGGCGCCAGCAATCTGCGCAAAGCGTGCTCGTCGCCGGCGAGCATCGCTGCACGTCGTTCTTCCTCCAGTAGGAGGATCCGCACGGCCTGGTCCAAGGCTCACTCGTCGCAGATGCCGTTGCGCAGCACACCGATCGCGTCCACCTCGATCTCGCAGACATCACCGGGCTTCATGAAGACCTGCGGCGTGCGCTTGTTGCCGACGCCACCCGGCGTGCCGGTCACGATGACGTCACCGGGCGCAAGCGGGACGAACGTGGAGATGTAGGCGATCTGGCGCGGAATGCTGTGCACCATCATATCGGTGGTGGCCCGCTGCATCTCCTGGCCATTCAGCCGCGTGACCAGCGTCATCTTCTGGTCGGCGGCGATCTCGTCGGCCGTCACCATCCAGGGGCCGAAGCTGCCAGTGCGCCAGAAGTTCTTGCCCGGCGTCCACTGCGAGGTGTGAAGCTGCCAGTCGCGCACGCTGCCGTCGTTGTAGCAGCTGTAGCCGGCGATGTGCGACCAGGCATCGGCTTCGGAGATATGGCGGCCGCCCTTGCCGATGACGATCGCGATCTCGCCTTCGTAGTCCAGGCGTTCGGAGGCGCGCGGGCGCACGATGTCTTCGCCGTGGGCCAGCTGCGAGTCGGCCACGCGCAGGAAGATCACGGGCTTTTCCGTCACCTCCTTGCCGGTCTCGCGAATGTGCTCGGCGTAGTTCAGGCCGATGCAGAAGATCTTGTCTGGGTTGGGAATCACCGGCAGCAGCCTGACGTCGGCCAGGGACAGTGTGGCCGTTGCGGCGGCCACCTTGGCGGCTGCCTGCGAGACGAGGTCCGCGGCGATGAACGCCTTCAGATCCGGCGCACGATCGGCAAAGATCGCGCGCAGATCGACCACGCGGTTGCCCACTACGGCACCGTAGCCGTCCTGGCCGTTGTGGTGATAGCTGATGAGTTTCATGGGAATTTCCTTGGGGAGGGTTGGGGTGGATCTAGGCCAACCGACCTCCGATGCGCGTCGTGGCCTCGGTGATCAGTCGGACCAACTTTTCAAGGTCGACGATCGCCAGGCGCGAGGTATCGAATACGAGGGAAATGGCAGCCCAGGCGCCGCCATCCGACTTCGGGATGGGTGCGGCCACGGCCGCCAGCTGCGGCTCCAGCTCGCCGTTGGATACGTAGTAGCCCGCCTTGCGGATGGCCGCGTAGTAGCGGCGAAACTCCGGCCACTCCGCGGGCAGCCCGCAACGCACAAGCTCCTCGTGCCGCGACTCGAAGACCTTCTTGAGCTGGGCGGGACCGAAGGTGGACAGCAGCACCTTCGGCGCACCACCGAGGAACAGCGGCCGCGGGCGGCCCCGCCCGTAGGCCAGCTCGGCCGGCATGCCGCCCATCTCGCGGTGCGTGTCGAGCACCTGCATGCCGAACACGCCCGTCACCACGCAGTCGAAGCCCGTGGCCGCGACCAGCTCGCGAAGGATCGGCAAGCCGACCTTCAGCACCGGATCGGCGCGGCGGATGTAGTGGTCCAGCAGGATGATGCGCGGCCCCAGGGCGTAATGCGAATCCTCCACGCGCTGCAGCAGGCCCGCCTGCAGCAGCAGGCGCACGTAGCGGTAGCTCGTGGGCAGCGAAACGTCCAGCGTCGTGGCGATGTCTTCCGCCGTGCGTGTCAGATGGGTGTCGTCGAAGAGGTCGAGCACGCCCAGCATGCGTTCCAGGCTCGACGTGGAAGATTCGGACACGGCAGTTCCCCAATGAATAGTTCATGGCGCGACGGGGAGGTATTGCGAAATGCGATCCAGATCAGCCCCTGATCGCGCCACGCCGACGATATATCGGTCGGGCCGCAGTATCACGGCATTGGCGTCATGCGCCTGCAGCCAGGCGTCCAGGCGTGGATCGGGGCGGTCGATCACCACGGCATCGCTGTGCAGCCAGCGCTGCACCGTCGCCGGCGCGGCCGCCGAGAGCGTGTTCCTGTGTCCGATGACCGCACTTCGGCGGCCGAGCAGTTCATCGAGCAGGCGTCCGTCCGCGAGTCGCGGCTGCGGAAAAGGCCGGCCGGCGGGGCCGTCCGCCGCGGCGTCGAAAGCGCCTGCGCCGAGCAGCTGCGGCGGCAGCTCGAAGATCTCCGGCTGACCGGCCTTGAACTTCGCATCGCGCTCGGCGGCCTGCTGCAAGTCGGTGGTCTGGATGATGCTGCCCAGGCGCACGGCGAGTTCGATCAGCGCGCGCACGTGCGGCTTGCGCTCGGACTCGTAAGTGTCCAGCAAGGTGTGCGGCGCGCGGCCGGCAAGCACCGCATCGAGCTTCCAGGCCAGGTTCGAGGCATCGCGGATGCCTGCGCACATGCCCTGTCCGAGAAAGGGCGGCGTCTGGTGGCACGCGTCGCCGGCGAGGAACAGGCGACGCTCGCGCCATCCGTCAGCGATCACCGAGTGGAAGGTGTAGATCGCTGCACGCTCCAGCGTCGCCTGGTCGCGGCGCACCCAAGGCGCCACCATCCCCCAGAGATGGTCTGGCTGGACGAGCGCCTCGCGGTCGTCGTCGGGCAGCACCATGATCTCCCAGCGCCGGCGCGCGCCCACCACGTGGCAGTAGGTCATGGGCCGGCGCGGATCACAGTGCTGCACCGTGTGATCGGGCAGGTCCACCGGCTGCGTCAGCACCACGTCGAAAACCAGCCAGGGCTGGCGCAAGCCCAGGTCGACCATGGGACTTCCGATGTGCTGGCGGATGGGGGAGCGGGCACCATCGCAGCCGACGACAAAGCGGGCCTGCGCCGAATGCATCTGGCCGCTGTCCATCGCGCGATAGCTCAGCGTGGCGACATCGGCGTCCTGCCGGATATCGATGAACTCATGCCGCCGCTTGACTTCGACCTGCGCGAAACGCGCGATGCCATCTCGCAGCACCGCCTCGAGCTGCGGCTGGTGGAAGTAGTAGTTGTTGGCGCATCCGTGAGGGCCGAGCGCGGCCGTGCCGCCGCGGATGAGCATCGTCTCGCCCGCGCCGTTGACGAAGTGCATGCCCTGCGTGCCGGGGCGGGAGATCGCCAGCACCTGCTCGCGAAGACCGGCCGCCTGAAAGGTGCGAAGCACCTCGCCGTCGAAGTGGATGGCACGCGGCAGTGAAAAGATGCCGGCCTCTTTTTCCAGCACAAGCACGGACCGGCCTGCTGCGCCCAGCAGGTTGGCGAGCATGGCGCCGGTCGGCCCCAAACCCACGATGGCCACGTCGTAGACGTGCGAGCACTCAGGCATTCTGGTCTTCCTGCATGCGGCACGCGATGTCGGCCTGCCATTGCGCGCGGCTCATGAATTTGGGAAAGCGCTTGGCGATGGCCTCGGCCTGCATAAGGATGGCCTCGTCTGTCTGCGCCAGGTCAATGCTCTCGCGCAGCGGCTGGTCGCAGTACCACGGCGTGTCCATGAACAGCTCGAGCCGATTGCCTTCCGGATCGCGGCAATACACCGACACCGCGTTGCCATGGGTCACCGGGTGCATTTCGGTGGCGCCTTCTGCCAGCAGCCGGTCATGAAAGCCGCGCAACGTGGCCAGATCGGGTACCCGGAAGGAAATCTGGTTCACAACGTTGAAGGTCATGTCCGCGGGCCGTCCCGTGGCGAGCACCAGCTGGTGGTGCTCGGTGGGATCGCGGCTCAAGAACACCAGCTGCACCGTGCCTAGGTCGCCCGCATCCGTCTGCGTGAAGCGAAGCGCCTGCTTGTAGAAGCCCGCCATGCGCGGCAGGTCGGTGACGTACAGGCCGATGTGGCTGAACTGCAGATTCGATGTTGGGGAAGGTTGCATCAATTTGTCTCCATTTGAGAACGGGCGGCATCAGCAGGGCGTCGATTGGATGAATGTTTAGAATATTATCGTATTTTGATAATGTAAGTGATTTTTGTATGATCCGATCTCGTGCAATTGGCACGGATTCGCAGATGGAGACAAATTCATGACCTTCCTCAAGAGGCTCGCCGTCCATTCGTTGGCCGCCCTGGCGCTCGCCGCGGGCTTCGCCTGTGCCGCCACTGCTGCCCCTCAGGCCGAGTACCCCACCAAGCCGGTGCGCATCATTGCCCCCTTCCCGGCAGGCAGCGGCCCCGACGCCAACGCCCGGGAACTCGCGGCCGAGCTCACCAAGATCCTGGGGCAGTCGTTCTTCGTCGAGAACCGGCCGGGCGCCTCGAACATCATCGGCACCGAGGCGGCGGCCAGGGCGCCTGCGGACGGCTACTCGCTGTACATCGGCACCACCAGCTCGCTGTCGGTGGTGCCGCACCTGTACAACAAGCTGCCGTTCAATGCGGAGCGCGACTTCGCGCCGATCAGCCTGCTGGGCGTGCTCAACACCGGGCTGATCGCCCACCCGGGCGTGCAGGCCAGCGACGCGCGCGGGCTCATTGCCCAATTCAAGGCCAGACCCGACTTCGCGTCGGTTGCCACGCAAGGCATCGGGAGCTATTCGCACCTGTCGGCCGTGTGGTTCAACAACGTCGCGGGCGTGAAGGCCAACCTCATTCCGTACAACAGCAACAGCCCGTACACCGACCTGCTGGCGGGCCAGATCCAGTTGATGTTCGATGGCTTGCCGGCCGCTGCGAGCAACGTGCAGGCGGGCAAGCTCAAGCTGCTGGCCATCACCGGCAAGGAGCGCCACCCCAGCTTTCCGAACGTGCCGACCTTCGCGGAACAGGGCTTGCCCGACTACGCGCCCATCGCCTGGCAAGGCGTGCTTGCGCCCGCGGGCACGCCGCCGGCCGTCCTGGAGAAACTCAGCGCGGCCATGCGCAAGGTTTGCCAGTCGCCTGAGCTGGCGAAGAAGTGGCGCGACTACGGCGGCGAACTGCGCTGCAACACGCCGGCCGAGTTCACGGCGTTCATCAACGCGGACCGCGCCATGTGGGGCAAGGTGATTCGCGAGGCAGGCGTGAAGCTTGACTGATCGCGTCACGCATCAAATCGACCCTCACCCTCAACTTTGCACCTGCGGATAACGCACTCTCAAGCCCTTCGCGATGCTGAGCGCTCCAAGGCATCGCGCCGTCAACCTATCATTGTTTGGAGTTGCCCTCGATGGGCTGCCTTCGGAAGATCGCAATCGGTTCGTGATCAAAGGAGAGCCAGCATGACAGGGATCGAAAGTGGGCCTTGCTTCAGATGGGGCGACCACTGTGTCGTGGTGACGGCTGCACGCCGCGGGGATGACAGGTGGGCAGCCGTCGCTATCTCCGGTGAGCAAGGTGGATGCGCCCCCCAAAAAAAAAAAGCGACGCTTACGGCACTAGAGCGGGCTGCTAGCGTGCTGACAGGTGGCCCAAAAGCAGATCACCGTTGGCGCACCTCTTTGAGGCGAGATTAAAAACCTGCCTGGTCAGCGCGCCGTTCGGATACCCCCGCCGCCTGAAGAACTGCGGGGCACGCCACAGGTCTGCTGGCATTCACACGAATCAATCGGCAAGCAACGACCAGTCACAGGGTCATAGCCGACCGCGGACTGCCGCGCATTGTTTGCTGCTGATGCGACTGGAGGTTTGCTCACCGCTCCTGCTGATGAATGAGCCTGCGGCACGCAGCGACGCCCGCCAGACTGCACTTGGTTGCAGGCGCTTTCGGCCGCTGCGTACTGTCGTTGGCGCTCTTGTCGCTCCGCCTCGATCTGTGCCGGTGTGGTGCCGTCCGTCGGACAGCCGCCGGCAATCATGTCCAGCACCGTCTTTGTCATGAACATCACCGTTTCCGTCCTAGCGGTCACCGATGCATTGGGCGGCACCCTGGTCGTCATGACAGTTTGCTTCATGGCTTCGCAGGTCTGGCTGGAAAGGCGCGTTCCTGCGGGGCGGCCGGCTGCGTTTGCCGTACCCGCTGGCGACGAACCTCCGCCCGCTGCCGTGCTGCCACCGGACTCACCTGTTATCTGCCGCGCCGTCGTGGCCGTCAGCGGATGGTCGGGGAAGCGGCTCATCAGTACGCGCTGCACTTCCCGGGCGCGGGTGCGGTCGCCCTGAACGTTCAGTTCGTCGGCTCGCGCGAAGAGTTGGCCGGCATTCATCGCCTGCAAGCTGGCACGGAATTGCTGCTCGGCCTGTGCGGCAACCTCCTGCTTACGTCGTTCCTGCTCTTGTGCCTGCAACAGCTTGTCTTGCTCCGCCTTCGCCTCGGCAGCCTTGCGTTCGGCCGGAAGATCAATCTCAGCGATAACGGTCTTGCCTGATCCGTCGTATTGTCTGCCCACCGATAGCTTGCCTTTTTCGTAGTTGCCCGCTTCCGCCAATGTGCCGTCTGCACGCAACAACCGCCCCGCGTCATGCAGACTGCTGACGATACGTCCTTCAAAGCGCCGGCCGTCGGCATAAGTCTTGATTCCGGTGAAAGTTTGTTTGCCGTTGTCGTAAGACCAAGCTCCATCGAGCAGGTACAACTCGTCGCCGCTGATACTGAGGATTTGCCCCCGAAAAAAGTGTCCATCGATAAATCTTCCGACCGTGCGGGCAGGCCCGTCGATGGACTTTCTCCCGGTCATCGGGTTGGGCGTCGTCTTCCTTGGTGCGTCTCCGTCGCCCTTCAGGCCGTTATCGCCGAATGTTCCGCGCTCGATCGAGCCATACTCCGAGATCAACGTGCCAACGCCTTGGCTTTTGCCGTCGCGTACCTGTCCGTAATAGACCCACTGGACGTTGGTTTTCCACCGGCCGGTCAACACCTCGCCTGCTCCGACCGCGCGAACCACGTCGCCGATTTTTCGGATCGTTTCTCTGGCTTCTGGGGAGCGCTCCTCCAAGTCGCGCGCGTTCGCGTAGGCCTCGCCTCCCAAAACGGCGGTGAACACTGCGTCCGGCGTGACCTCCTTGCGGATGCCAAAAAGCGTTTTCGTTCCCTCGCCGATAAGCGGCTGCAAGCGCTCCAGATAACCTTTGGCATCGGCGCAGCGGCGATGGCTGTTCAGGACATAGCCGCAGCCAATATGCGCTTTGCAGAGCGCCGCAATGGGCGCAACGGTCTCTTCCTTCAACTCCTCGCACTTCAACTCAGGCAGGGGCTGTGCGTGGGCGCTTAGGGGGATGGCCAGAACGCTTGCCCAGAAGGCAAGGCCCAGCGCGGTTGTCTTCATCATTGGGGCGTCTCCTCGATCCGGACGGCCAAAAGTCTAGTCGTGCAATTTGTAGACCAAATACCGCATTTGTGGGAGCCCACGGAACCCGGTGACCACAGTGCTCGGGTCAAGAAAAAGCCCGCACGAAGGCGGGCAAGGGCGCCTCGGGAGGCGGTTCAGATGGGGAGCTAGACGAAGTCCAAGGAGCTAATTGTTGACAAGAGTAATGCAAATTACTAATGTTCGACGATGTGCGAAGCCGCCGGCTGTTTCCTCCGACCGCATCGGGTGCAGAGATGACCCGCACGGATGTGGCGCTGCGTCTCTCCGAGTTGACTGACCTGGACCTGGCCAAACTGCCGGACGATGCCGTTTCGCAAGTCTTGCAGATGATCGGTGAACTGAACCCGAGCAGTAGCTGCTACGAGTCCAACGTCGAAACGATTCTGAGCCTAGGGGCGGTGATTTGGACATTTCCGCCGCACATGGATAGGGTGGCAAGCGGCGTTTAGCGATCGCTCTGGACTTCGTTCACGAGGTCAGTGTTGAATGACAAGCAGCGCCGATGCGAAGCGACCTCTATCGCCGAGGCCGAGAAGCGCCCCTGCACTGATTTGACCGTGGCCGGCGCATATGTATTCTGTGCGCCGCACCGCCGAGTTTTGGCCTCTGGAGCCTAAAGACAGCATGCGCCAGTCTCGCGATGTGGCGCGGGTCATCGTTGAAGGCGATGGAGTAGACAACGCGGCACACCATGGTGAGCCAGTCACCGTCGAGCTTGCCGTTGCACTGGTCGTGCAGCTCTTTCTTAAATTCGTGCCACCACGCCTCCTGATCGGTCAGGGTGCGGCCGGCGATCACGATGAGGTTGGCAGGCTTCCACATGGGCGGATGCTACTTCTCGCTTTCTGCTCATGTGCAATTTCACATCGACCAGCCCTCGGTCTACAGTGCCGAGCCGAGTCGCAACAACGCTCCCTGCCTATGATCACCGTGAGGAAAAAGTACAGTCCCCAACGCGAAATCCTCAGACGACAGGGATGATCGAAGGCTGGGGTCTAAGCCTCTATGCGATGGCCCAATGCGGCAAAGCGATTGAGGAGCGCAGGCGTGAGGAACAAATCTACATGAAGGTCTAGACGGCCATGCCACGCAAGCTACAGAGGTCGATGCAGGCCAGACGACGATGACGGTCCGTTGGGTGCTCTGGGGCTGTTGTTGCCGTAAGCTGCGCAAGTATCCGTCGGCGGCGTGGGGCAGCCCCGTCTGTGCGCCAAAAGCTAGCCCTCTTAAATGCCCCGTTATTGGCGGTTGAGTGCTGGCTGGTTCTGGCGAGCAGCTGCGAGTCGATCAGTGCGGGCACCGAATCTGCGATCGTGAGCCAAGGATGCCGCCTCCCCAGCTCACGACGTTTTCAGACTGCCGAGAAGCGCTCCGCCAACCTTTCCCGCTCGAAGGCCTCGACCACGAAGTCGACGAAGGCCCGAGTCTTGGCCGGTAGCAGCCGCCCGCCAGCGAAGTAGAGCGAGATGGGCCCGCCGTCGGCATACCAGCGTGGCAGCACGCGCAGCAGCGCGCCGCTTTCGAGATGTGGCAGCGCATGCGGCATCGCAACCAATGCGACGCCCAGGCCGAGCAGCGCTGCCCGACACAACGCGTCTGGGTCACTGAGCACGATACGCGGTTGCAGCTCGACAGGAGCCTGTGCGCCGGCACTGTCCCGCATCATGCGGTCGCGCAGCCGGCCGCTGTGTACCGAGCGCATCACGATGCCGTCGAGCGTCGCTAGGTCGGCCGGCTCGCGTGGTGCCTTGCGCCCCGCCATGTAGGTTGGCGATGCCACCGCGACAATGTGCGCACGTGCCAATTCACGCGCCACGACGCCGGGCGTGAGTTCGGTACCGCCGCCAATGGCCGCGTCGTAGCCCTCCGCGATCAGGTCCACGTGCCGGTTGTCGAAATGCCAGTCGGGGCGCACGGCCGGGTGGCGCTGCATGAATGCCGGCAGCAGCGGCACCACATAGTCCACGCCGAAGCCTGGCGCCATGCTCACCTTGAGGACGCCGGCCGGCTGCCCGGCCTCGGTCGAGACGCCCGCAATGGCGGTCTGAATGTCCTCCAGTCCGCCCGACACCGACTGCAAGAAGCGCTCGCCCGCCTCGGTGAGGGTGAGGCGTCGTGTGCTGCGCTGAAACAGCCGCACGCCGAGGTTGGCCTCAAGCCTCGCCACGTTGCGGCTCACGGCTGCGGGCGTCAGACCCAGCCGGCGCGCCGCCTCGGAGAAGCTGCCCGACTCGGCGCTGCGAACGAAGGATTCGAGATTGGCGAGTGTTTCCATGGCCTCTTATTTTCAAGCATTGCTTGAAAAAGATTCCAACCATTACCGGCTACCGCGAAATGAGTCCCGGGCCGACCATTGCGCCATGTCCAACCCCTTCCACCAAGGAAACACCATGACCTCCTCGTCTTCTTCTTCCGTCTCTTCTCTTTCCACCGCCACGCTGCCGCTGTCCGGCAAGGTGGCTCTCGTGACCGGCGCCTCGCGCGGCATGGGCGCCGGCATCGCCCGCCGGCTGGCCGCCGACGGTGCAGCGGTCGCCATCACCTATGTCGCCTCACCCGAACCGGCGCAAGCCGTGGTCGCCGCCATCGAAGCCGCGGGCGGCAAGGCGCTCGCCATCGCCGCCGATGCCAGCCGGCCCGACGAAGTGCGTGCTGCGGTGGCGCAGGCCGTCGCTACCTTCGGGCGCCTGGACATCCTCGTGAACAACGCCGCCATCGCTATCGGCAAGCCCGTGCAGGACATCGGCCTTGACGACTTCGACCGCATGGTGGACGTCAACCTCAAGGGCCTGTTCGTTGCCACGCAGGAAGCGCTCAAGCACATGAGCGAGGGCGGCCGGGTGGTGAACATCGGCAGCATCAACAGCCAGTACGTGCCTTACGCCGGCGGGGCTCTCTACGTGATGACCAAGGCCGCCGTGGCCGGTCTGACCAAGGCGCTGGCTCGCGACCTCGGCCCGCGTGGCATCACGGTCAACAACGTGATGCCCGGCCCGACCGATACCGACATGAATCCCGCGACCAGCGACTTCGCGCAGCAGGCGCGCACCTACATCGCGCTGGGCCGCTACGCACACGTGGACGAGATCGCCAACGCGGTGGCCTGGCTCGCCAGCCCCGCAGCGAGCTTCGTGACCGGCGCGAGCATCGCGGTTGACGGCGGCTATTCGGCCTGACCCCCTCGTTCATCCACACAAGGAGCTTCACCATGAAGATCGGATTCATCGGCGCCGGCAGCATCGGCCTCGCGCTCGCCAAGCAGTTCTCCAACGCCGGCCACGACATCGTGCTGTCGAACAGCCGAGGCCCCGAATCGCTCGCCGACCCGGTACGCAGCACCGGCGGCAAGACCCGCGCCGGCACGCGCGCCGAAGCGGCGCAGGCCGACATGCTCGTTCTCTCGGTGCCCTGGCAGCACTTGGGAAGCGCCACTGCTGGTCTGCCCCCACTGGACGGCCGCATCGTGATCGACACCATGAACCCGGTCGAGATGCCAGGCTTTCGCCTCGCCGAACTCGGCGGCCGCACGTCGAGCCAGGTGGTGGCCGACCACGTGCCGGGTGCGCGCGTGGTGAAGATCGCAAACACGCTACCGCCGCCCCTGCTCGCGGCCGATCCGCGCACGAACGGCGGGCGCCGTGTGCTCTTCATGTCGGGCGACGACGCGCAGGCCAAAGCCGAAGTGGTGAGGCTCTTCGAATCGCTGGGCTTTGCGGTGGTGGATTTGGGCGGGCTCGCTACGGGCGGCGCGATGCAGCAGTTCCCGGGCGGACCTCTACCAGCGCTGAACCTTGTCAGGCAAGCGTAGCCGGACGGGAATGATGCCCAGGATCTCCGGGCGCCAAGCGTGCGGCTCAGGCTATGTCGACCGATCAGGCGGGTCCGACTTCAGCCACGCGCAACCGGTAGAGGCCGACGTCGACGAGCCCCGCGCGGAAACCGGCCTCGCAGTAGGAGAGGTAGTAGGTCCACAAGCGCTTGAACGCGGCGTCGAAGCCGAGTGGCTCGGTCTGCGGCCAGGCGGCGAGGAACCGGCGACGCCACTCTGCCAGGGTTCGCGCGTAGTCCTTGCCGAAGCAGCGGGAAGCGGCTCGTCAAGGCGCTCTGCACTTCACGGGCACGGGGGGGGCTTCCTTGGGCCATCAGTTCGTCGGCGCCTGCGAACAACTGTTGGGCGTTCCTAGGCTGAAGTCTGGCCTGGGACTGCTGCTTTGCGCGTGCAGCGTCCGCGCGCTTTCGCCCGTTCTCGGGCTCCGCCGCGAGCGTTGCCTGCTCGGCGGCCTCGCGAGCCGCAGCCTGGCAGTCGGGGGAAGATTGACATCGGTACGAATGCCAGAAAAGCACATGGGGTTTTTGGGACTCGGCAGGTCGGCAAAGCGGGAAAGAAGTCGACCTGGCATCCAGCTCAACATGGCCCTAAGGCGGTCTCTGGTCCGATTGTGAGAGTAGCCTGTTCGTGCTACGGTGAAAACGCTTGTTGCTCGCGCCAATCATCGATCCTGGTACCACGCTTGTACTGAGTACCGCGGGGTTCCACATGGATGGCGAAGCATTCCTATACAGTGGGAGGTCGGGCCTTTGGGTTTACACCATTTGCCGGACCCGCGTTGACGGCGCGTTCTATGCAACTGCGGACATAAGTTTTAGGGGGGAGCAGCAATGCAAGCTTGCATTGAATCTTCCCGATTCGACGGATAGCGCGGGCGTCGAATCGCTCAAGCAGAGATGCCTCGCTTGGATTCAGCAGGCCGAAAGCGCAACGTCCAAGGCTGAGGACGTTTTCTTTGGGCGGTGAAAACCGCTGTCACATGTGCCATCAGTACAAATTGATGTCATTCGTCCGACGCGCGGACGCGGCTCGCTGCCCGGCGCGACGGGCTACGTTTTAGGAGCGTGACCATGTGGAAATGCAGAAACTGCAGTCTCGAGGTCATGCCTCGATCCGCGGAGCCCAAGATCGATGGCGATGGCGTCTTCTTTTTGTGCTCCGGATGCAAGCAACGAAACGACTTGGTCAATGTGGCTGACGATCGTGATGAGTACGAATTGGATCAACCGAGCGTCGATTGAACTGGCCCGCTGCACCGTGTCGAGTTCGATCTGATTTCGGTGCGTGCCCGACCCGGCGTAGAGAGCTCTCTCAGCTCACGGCATTGACTGCGTCCTTCAAGGCCTTGCCTGGAGAAAACTTGGGCGCCTTGCTGGCCTTGATGAGGATTGGTTCGCCAGTCGACGGGTTTCGGCCAGTGCGTTCTGAGCGATTCGACACCGAGAACGTGCCAAAGCCAGTCAACTGAACGGCGTCACCGCGTGCCAGCGCGCGTGAGAGATTTTCGATGACGGAATCGAGTGCTCGAGCAACATCTGCCTTGCTGAGGTCGGTATCTGCAGCGATGGCCGCGACGAGGTCGGTCTTGTTCAAAGTAGGAACTCTTTCAATGGGATGTGAACGGGTGATCGGCGGTGCGAATGCGCGCCGGATTCAGTCTACGGTCCGCGAGGACCAAGTCACGTGATCGAAGTGATTCAAACTTGAAACATCGTGATCAATCTCGCGTGTGCTTGATTCAATAGACGAAGGGCTCGTTGCCATCCGGCAAGGCGTTGCTGAAGCGGCTGCCGAACTCGTGCGATGCGCATTTGGTGGATGCAGAGCGCCCGATACGAAAAAGACAGGTCGAACAGGGTCAACGTACTGAGCAAGACACCGATCGTTCCCTTCGGTCTCGGTCCTTCGAGGCGCCCGGAGCATCAGTGCGGTGGACTATGGCGCGTCCTATCCGGCTCCTTGGAGCTGGCCAGTTGAGAGTCTTGAAGGGCCAGGGCTCGATCGATGGAGCGCCGCGAAAACACTTGCGATTGCCCGCAGTTCATGCAGCGATACATCTGAACCCGGGGTAACAGGCGAAGCCATGCCTGCCCCGGGACATTTTCCAGATGCTTGATGTTGCACGAGCATGCAAAGTACGGAAGCTTCATCGCGATACCGGGTGGGCGCAACATTCCTGCGGAATTGCGAAGTTGCGGCTTGGTGAGGGCCAGCATTGACGGCTGCGTCTTTGCGAAGGGGCGGCGGAACGCTTCCAGGAAGGGGCCTAGGGGCAGTCTAGGCCGTGAGGGCCATGTCCGCCATCAATTCTTCTTTGCGAGTGGTGAGTTGCTCGCGCATGGCAACCAGGTCGAGTCCCCGCGCGGCACGCGCTTTGGGGAACATCTCGTTGCGCTCTTCCTTGACGTGGTGGTCGATGTACTCGCCCAGGACCTTCACCTTCGCATCGAACATCTCATCGACTTCGGTCGAATCCTGGATCTGCGCAATTAAGTCTTTGGCGCTCGCATGTTCAA
This sequence comes from Variovorax sp. GW458-11-26-14-LB1, assembly GCF_059423965.1. Taxonomy (NCBI): domain Bacteria; kingdom Pseudomonadati; phylum Pseudomonadota; class Betaproteobacteria; order Burkholderiales; family Comamonadaceae; genus Variovorax; species Variovorax sp. GW458-11-26-14-LB1. The sequence continues at coordinate 132,391 of NZ_JBWKYW010000006.1, read as the reverse complement.
CCTCGGCTTCGTCGAGCAGTTCAGTTTCCTTGATGGCTTCGCGCACTGCTGGATAGAGGATCTCTTCTTCGAGTTGCGTGTGAACGGTCAACTCCATGCAGATCTGCAGTGCAAGATCTCGCTTCTTCTCCGAGGCGCTGGCAGCTTTTGAGCTGGCAAGCTCCTCGTAGGCGGCGAACATCTTCTTGACGTTCTTGTGATCGGTGTCGAGTAGCGAGCATGCATCGGGTTCATGGCGCTTGGCTGTCATCGGGGTCTCCTGGTCGGTGGGTCCCCAACATCTCAGGGGTGGGTGCTTGTGGGCGTAGGACGGCGTCGCTGCGGGAAGCCGTCAATGTGCTGAGGCTCTCCGGTGCGTGAACTGTGGGCTCAGCCCCAGGAGCGGGAGAAGTCCGTTCTGCTCATGGAAGAGAGAAGGGCCTTGCGGGGATTGAGGGAGGTCCTTTGACCTAAACTGAGCCGCTTCGAGAAAGGGAGCGCTTCATGCCGATGGATTTCCTCAAGAAGGTCGAACACGAAACGTTGCCGCTGACCGTGACCGACCCCATGGACATCCGCAACGTCGCGGTGCTGGTTGCCGCGGGGCTTGTCGAGGCGATCCTTCCAGAAGAGGCTGAAGCCCATGACCTGCCAGCGGTTGTTCTGCGAATCACGCCTCATGGCCGGGGCGAGCTTGAGCGGATGCGCGACAGGCCGCTGTGAGAGCCTGCGCAGCGCAGGAGAAACATCACTCGGTGTTGAGTGCAAGCCGCCAAGACGATAGCGCACAGCCAGTGAGCAGGAGGTTGGGTAGCTTCCCGCCTCCTCTCGACGCGCGCAGCCGAGGCGAAGCGCGAGAGGGTCGTCAGATCAACCCGAGCGCGCGCAGCTTCGCATCGGGTGCGGAGTAGGGCCGCTCGCACACGATCTTGTCGGAGCCTGGTGCGAACTCGAAACTTGCCGCCAGGCGGATCCGGAATTTCCGGCCTGTGGCATCGAACACCTTGTCGTTGGCATGCAGCGGCCCGAGGTGCGTTCCGCTGAGCCAGAACTCGACCAGTACCGTGTCCTGGTCGGCGGCGATGGCGATGATCTCGTTGGCCAGGTCGGGAAAGGGCGTGCGCGAGCTGCGGAAATAGCCGCGCACTTCTTCCTCGCCGTCGAACACCACGCCGCTGCCGTGCATCTCGTAGCGGGGATGCTCGAAGGTGTCGATCACCGCATCCCACTCCTGCGTGCACTCGAGCGCCATGTGATCGCGTACCGTCTTGATGCGTGCCGCTTGAAGGGTTGTGGTCTGCACGGAATCTCCTGCTGGTTGGTGAACGGGGTGGTCGGGAGCCGTCATGGCACCGGGGCGATGGCGTTCGCGCCCATGCGGCGGATCGGGTCCTTGCCGTCCCATCCTTCGGCCGCGTGCCGGATGTCGCGGAAGTACTCGCCCTTGCCGCCGGCCATCTCGGAGATCTCGAACATGCCGCTGGGCAGGTCGGGATGCACGAAGTAGGCGAAGCGCCCGCGCATGCCCATGCGGCCACTGTGGCCCTCGACGTAACCCGTCGAGCGCAGGTGTCGCACGGCGTCGTCGAAGCCATCGTCGCTCCAGTAGGCCAGGTGCTGGGCGCCCTCGCCGCCGCGGCGCAGCGAATCGAGGTAGAGCGAGGGGGCGTCGTCGCGCTGCTGGATCAGCTCGATCTGCAGGTTGCCGGAGTTGGCCAGCGCGATGGACAGCCGAGGCAGGCGCGACGGCTTGCCGTAGTAGTTGAACTCGGTCGTGCCGACCTCTTCCTTGTAGAACCATGGGCCCACGCCCAGCGTGCGCGACCAGTGGGCCATCGCCTTCTCGATGTCGTGAACGACATAGCCGACCTGGCGGGCGCCGCCGAACAGCATGCTCATTGAATGGACTCCTTGGGGCGTGGTCAGCGCATGTACGCGCCGCCGTTGACGTCGAGCGTTGCGCCGGTCACGAAGGACGACAGGTCGCTTGCCAGGTACAGGCACGCGCCCGCGATGTCTTCGGGCTGGCCGACACGGCTCAGTGGAAAGGTCTTGCCCAGCGCGTGCTTGTTGTCGTCGGAGTTCGCGCCGCGCGAGAAGTCCGTCATGATCAAGCCCGGCGTGATGGCGTTGGCGCGAATGCCTTGGGGGCCCAGTTCCTTGGCCATGGCGCGCATGAGGCCCAGCACGCCGGCCTTGGCGGCGCAGTAGTGGCTGCCGCCGAACACGCCACCGCCTTGCTGCGCGGACATCGACGAGATGCAGATGATCGAGCCGCTGCGTTGTTCGATCATGGTGGGGATCACGCACTGCGACATTTGGAGGGTGCCGCGAAGGGTAATGCCCACGACCTGCTCGAAGTCCTCGGCGCTCACGTCCAGCACACCGCGTTTTTGTGTGATGGCAGCGTTGTTCACCAGCACGTCGATGCGGCCCGCCCATTGCAGCACGCGCGCCACGGCCGCCTTGCAGGCGCCGGCATCGCGCACATCGCAGCCGATGCCGATGTGCTCGGCGCCGAGGGATTCGGCAGCGACCTGTGCCTGCCCTTCGTCGAGGTCGAGCAGCGCCACCCGGGCACCGTGGCGGGCGAACAGCCGTGCGGTCGCCAGGCCGATACCGCGCGCACGGGACGCACCGGTGATCAAGGCCACGCGGCCCTGCAGCAGGGGAAGGGCCGCGTCACTCATTGCTGATGTTCGCGGCCTTGGCGATCTGCCGCCAGCCCTCGATGTCTGCGGCGGTCATGGCGCGCAGTTCGTCGCCACCGACGAACGCGGCGGTGATGCCCAGGTCCAGAAGACGCGCCTTCACGTCCGGCATCTCGACGACCTGCTTCAGCGCGGCGGAGAGCTTGGCGACGATCGGCTTGGGGGTGCCCGCGGGTGCGTACAGCGCCCAGCGCAGCGCGCCCATGCGCTTGCCCGCGAAATCGATGCCTTCGTCGTCGTAGCTCGAGACGTCGGGCAGACTGGGCGAGCGCGAGGTGCAGGCGGTGATCGCCTTGACCTTGCCGGACTTGACCATCGGCGAGCCCGATGCCATGTCCACGTAGGCCAGCTTGACGTGGCCGCCCAGCATGTCGGTCTGGATCTGCACCACCGATTTGTAGGGGATGTGGCTCATCTGTGCCTGCGTGCGCAGATTGAAGAGCTCCCCGCAAAAGTGACCGGTCGAGGCGATGCCCCAGCTCGCGTATTGCACGCTGCCGGGCGACTTCCTGGCCAGCGCAATGAGCTCCTTGGCGTTGTTTGCCGGGAAGTCGTTGGTCGCGATAAGCAGGATAGAGGCGGTGCCGACCTGCCCGATGGGTGCGAAGTCCTTGACCGAGTCGTACGAGAGCTTGGGATTGCTCGCGGGCAGCAGCACGTGCGTGGTCGCGCCGCCCAGTCCGATCGTGTAGCCGTCGGCCGGCGCCTTGGCGACGAAGTCGGTGGCAATGGCACCGCTGGCGCCCGGCTTGTTGTCCATCACGAACACGCCCTTGACCAGGGGCGCCATCTTGTCGGCCAGGAGCCGGCCGAGCGCGTCGCCGCCACTGCCTGCGGCCGAGATCAGGACGAAGCGGATCGGCCGCGACGGATAGTCCGAGGGCGCCTGGGCATGGGCGGCGAATGCGAGGCCCGCGAGCGCGGCAATCCACAGTTTGCGCATGGTGTTGTCTCCTTGTCGTTGATGCTCGAATACCCGTCTACAGGGACAGTCCGCCGTCGACCACAAGCTCCAGGCCCGTCACGTAGCTCGATTCGTCGGAGGCGAGGAACAGCGCCGCGTTGGCCACGTCCCAGGCCGAGCCCTGGCGGCCCATGGGGCAGCGCGCGTTGCGTGCCTGTCGGCCGGCCTGCGCCTCTTGTTCGCTCTTGAAAAGGGCCGCGGCATGCGGCGTGTCGATCAGGCCCGGCACGATCACGTTGCAGCGCACCTGGTGCTGCGCGTACTGGCGCGCCACGACGCGCGTCATGTGGTTCAGTGCCGCCTTGGAGGTGCTGTACGACAGGAACTGCATCGGGCTCCACTTGCGGCTCGCGATGGAGGAGACGTTGATGATGGCGCCGCCGCCTTGTCGGATCATGTGAGGCACCACGGCGCGCGCCGTGAGCATGGGGCCCTTGAGGTTGATGGCGTGCACGCGGTCCCAGGACTCCTCCGTCACTTCGATCAGCTCGCCGAATTCCTCGATGCCGACGTTGTGGTGCAGCACGTCGATGCGGCCGAAGCGTGCCAGGCAGTGGTTCACCATCCGCTCGATCTGCTCGCTGCTGCGCACATCGGCCTCGAAGGCCTCGGCGATGCCGCCGATGTCATGAATGCGACGCACCGACGTCGCCGCAGCTTCGGGCGACCGGTCGACGCAGATCACCGTCGCGCCTTCGCGGGCGAAGGTGACGGCGCAGGCGGCGCCGTTGCTGATGTCGGTGCCGATGGAGCCGGCGCCGACCACGATGGCCACCTTGTCCTTGAGACGCTGCGTCATGAGGCCGCTCTCGTTTTCTTGCGGACGGCAGCGGGTGCCTTGGCGACCGGACCGCAGGATTCGCGCAGCACCATCTGGGTGGTGAGCAGGATGCGCTCCTGCTCAAGGGGGGCTGTGCTGTCCAGCCGCCGCAGCAGCAGCTCGGCCACGGCGGTGCCGACCGCTTCCAGGTCCCAGGTCAGCGAGGTGATGGCGGGACTGAAAAGCTGCGACAGGTCGGTGTCGCCGATGCTGACGACACTGACGTCATCGGGCGCCAAACGGCCCGAGTGACGCAGTGCCTGCAGCACGCCCGACAGGATGCGGGTGCCCAGGCACAGGAAGGCCGTGGGCGCCGTGGGGGAGCCCAGCAGCGAGAGGGCCTCGCTGAAGGCGAAGTCCATCGCCGACTTCTCGGCGCGGATCAGCTTGGGGTCGGGCTGCAGACCACGCTCCAGATAGGCGTCCCTGTAGCCCATGATGCGCTCGCGACCCGGACGCAACACGCTGCCGGGCGTCAGCAGTGCGATGCGCGTATGACCGAGGTTCAGCAGGTAGCGCGTGGCCTGAAGCGCGCCGTGGTAGTGGTCAACGTGCACGCCCGCGTTGTTGCCCTGGAAGTCGCGATCGAGCGCGATCACCGGGCCGTGCGCCGCCAGCTGGTCGAGGTAGGCCGGGGTCTCGGCCTGGCAGGGACCGAGGATGAGCCCGTCCACGCGCCGGCGCCGGAACAGGTCGATCAGGGTTTTCTCGCGCTGGTCGTCGTTGTGGGTGCTGGCCACCAGCAGCGCATAGCCCGCCGTCAGCAGGCGCGATTCGACCGCCGTGATGATCCGCGCGTACAAGGGGTTGGCCAGATCCGACACCAGTAACCCGACCACGCCTGTCGAGCGGGTGCGCATGCTCTGCGCCACCGAATCCGGCGTGTAGCCGAGCTCGCGCGCCGCCTTGGTGACCGCTGCGATGGCCTGCTCGCTAACGCGCCCGCTGCGGTTCAGGGCCCGCGAGGCCGTTCCAATCGCAACGCCGGCGGCCTTGGCCACTTCGCGGATGGTGATCTTGGCCTTCATGCCGGCACTTTCGCCTGTGCAAGCGGGGCAGGGAAACGCTCGGCACCGGGCTCGAGCGGCACGGCCGCGCTGTTCAGGAACAGCGCGGCCATGTGATAGAAGCTCGACGCGAAGATCAGCTCGATCACCTGCTCCTGCGGCCAGCCCGCGCCAAGGGACTGCCAGGTCTGATCGGACACCGTGCAGTGGTGGTGCAGCTCATCCACCATGCGCACGATCAGGCGTTCCCTGTCGCTCCACAGGCCTGGCGACAGCGCATGCCAGTCGGCACTGCCGGTGAGCTCGCGCACCTGCGCGGCATCCAGGCCGCACCTGTCCGCGTAGATGCTGATGTGCATGCCCCATTCGTACTCGGACCGCGTGAGCGCGCCGGTGCGGATGATCGCGATCTCGCGGTCCCGTTCGGGCAGCGCGCACTGGAACAGCACCACATGTGCCATGGCCTGGAAGGCCGGGCCGAGCTTGCTGTGATTCGCGAGCGCCAGTCGAAGGTTCAGGGGTGACAGGCCCTTGAAGGCGGTGCTCTGCACGGCTGCTGCCACCTCGGGTTCGTAGGGGGGCGGCCGCAGTGGCAAGCGTGTGGAGGGTGCGAGAAAGGGCGATGCAGAACCGGTCATGACTGCAGTTTGCGGTGGGTGTGGAAACGTTTCTACAGTGATAACCCTGAATTCCCAAAACGAAGGAAATTACGAAGAAGAAAGAAGTGTCGAACGAATGAAAACGGTTCCACATCTTTCCACCACCTTAGGATCGACTTCAGCCGGATGGCCTTCGTCCCGGAAGCAGACGTGGTCCGGCGATGGGAATCCCTGCGACGCCGCGTGACGTCAAGGGCCGGCTCAAGCTGTTTGCAGATGGCCGTTGCGCGCTCGGCCAGCATCGGATGAGCTGCGCTGGACGCGACGCATGTCAGTCTCCGGCCAGCAACCGCTTTCGTTTTCCGGGTTGGGCCGAAGCTCTTGATGTCCGCACACCTGGCGCAGCCTGCTGCAGGCAGAGGGTGCCCGTCGAAAAACGGCTGACGCAGCGACCGCGGCCCCTGGAAAGTGCTTGACCCTCTCGCAACGGCACGGTCTAGGATGCCTTCAACTTGAGAGGGATGTTGCCCGAATACGCCCTGCAGAATCGACGCGCCCAGGCGCGTTAGCGCGTCGGTCCGGCCATTGCGCTGGCGTTCAAGAATCAGAAGTTGTCTGACATGCCTGCGTCGGCGCGGCGCGGTAGATTTTTGTCTCCGTGGCACCACCGCGGACTTGCTGTAAACCTCAGCCCGGTCGCGTGCGGCCGGGCTTTTTTTCGTGTCGGCCTGCGTCTCGCGCGGGTGTCGAAAACCGCCTCTTGAAAATCGATTCGGAGGCTCCTATGTTCGCTTGCGTCGGAAATTGGTCAACCGAAAAGGAGGTATTCAATGGCCATGAACTTGCTCAAGCAAATTGCCGGCTCTCGCTTGCCTGTCTCGTTCTATCGCACCGCGGACATCGATCAGGTGCGGGTGCTTCGGGCCGCCGGGCTCGTCGTTGCCCTGATCCCCGCGCCCTCGAACTCGCTCGCTCTGTCTGGCTCCCCTTCGGCCGCCCAGGTGCTGGCCATCACGCAGAAGGGGCGCGAGGAGTTGGCGAAATTCTCGTACCCGCAGTCGCGCACCGCGCGCTGGCGACAGCGACCCTCCAGGATCTTTGCACGGCACCGCGCGGACAGCGATGGCGCTGCGCGGCCGACGGGCACGCACGGCCTGCCCCAGTGAGGGGCGGCTCGATTCTGTTCAGGTTCAATTGATTTGACAGGAGGTTTCCCATGTACCGATCTTTCTTCCCGCGCGACATGCTGGCCGAGATGGATCGCCTGCAACGGGACATGCAGCAGGCGTTCGATCTGTCACCCACCATTCGCGGTTACGGCAGCAACGGATTTCCCGCGTTGAACGTGGGCGCCACGCCGCAGGCGCTGGAGATCTTCGCGTTCGCCCCCGGCGTCGACCCGGCCACGCTGGAGATCAACCTCGAGCGCGGCCTAATGACCATCGCGGGTGAGCGCAAGAGCCTGCTTCCCGATGCACAGGCCAAGGCGGCCGTGCACATCAACGAGCGCTTCGAGGGGCCGTTTCGCCGCGTCCTCACGCTGCCGGACGATGCCGATCCAGAGGCCGTCGAGGCCCGGCTGCGCGACGGCGTACTGCGCATCACGGTCCGCCGCCGGGCCTCGGCACAGCCGCGGCGCATCGCTGTCCTGTGAAACAAGGAGATGAACATCATGAGCAATGACGTACAGACCGCATCGCCCAGCGCGCCGGAACCCATGGATCGTGGGCAGGCGCCACGCTATCAGGGCGCGGCCCTCACACCGCCTGTCGACGTGGTGGAAGACGCCGGGGGCATCACGCTCTACGCCGATCTGCCCGGCGTGTCGCGCGACAAGCTGAATCTTCATGTCGAAGCGGAAACTTTGACCATCGAGGCGGAGTTGGGCCTGAGCGTGCCGGATGACCTGAAGATCAGCCACACCGAAGTCGGCCTGGGCCGGTTTCGCCGCGTCTTCACGCTCAGCAAGGAGCTGGACACCGAGAAGGTGTCCGCCGAGCTGGCGCAGGGCGTGTTGAAACTGCGTATCCCCAAGGCCGAGCATGCCAAGCCGCGGCGAATCAATGTCGAGGTCGGATGAGTCGTAAGGCGAGGGCGCCCGCGGGCGCCCTCAAGAGAGCGTCAACCCGCGTGGGCGGCAAATGTGCAGCGCTTGCGCTCGCCGGCCGCCCGCGAAGGAGCGTCAGTCCAGACGGACGCCGTTCAGCTCCATCGTGATTGCTGACCGCCCCCGACCCGACAGCGGGCATGGTGGCGCGAGCCTGCTCGCTGACCCGGTTACCTTTCTGGCCGTGCGCTTAGTCTTCAGTGAACTGAAGAAGCTCTCCATGGCCGAGCTGCCCCAGACCTCGCCCGCACGGCTCATACTGCAGGAAATACTTGGTTCCTTGAGCAGCTCCTGGAAGTGCTCGCTGGTAACAGCGGACGGTCGGCGCCGACCGCCAATCAAAGGAATCCAGTTGTTCAATTAAGCAGCGCTGCGCGCCGGCCGTAGCTCACCCGCGCATCACCCCGGACTCGGCCGTGCATCGCCGGGCGCGGCAGCGCTCCGCGCGGACCCCGTGATCGCCCACACGTCGACCTTGGATTTTGCGAGGCGTCTCAGCCGGTCGCGGACTTCCTTGGTACGGCGGCCCTGGGTGCCGACGGCGAGCCGGGCCTTGAACTCGTCGTCGGCGAACAAGTCCGCGTGGCCGAAGATCTGGTCGCCGGCGCGGTCGACCTGGATCGCGATATTGAAGCCCCGGTAGGGGATGCGGCTGGACGTCTTCGAACGCATGGCGGCCTCCCTACATCAGGCGGGTGCGGATTGCGTGGGGCAGCTTCGCGCGCCACCGCGACGCGGCACCGCGCCACGGGCCCTGTGCGGCCACGGGGTAGTGGATGCGTTCGAGTTCGGCGCGGCCTTTTTCGGTGATGGCGAGCACCTGGGCGGCGTCGGGGCTGCCCGAGAGGGTGGGGGGATCCGACGGCGCGGGCGTCAGCGCGATCACGAGGCCGGCGGCCCGCAGCAGCTTGATCTGGTCGATCTCCGCCCGGGTCCGGAAGGTCGCCGGCAAGGGGGAACCGGCAAGTTGTTTGAGCATGTCCATGGCCATGGCTTTGTCCTCCATTTCTCTACGACCAACTTGGAACGGGAGAAAAATAGGACGTCTCAGCAGCGTCTTCAAGGGGCGGTTGCGGAGCGCAAGGCAACAGAATGTATCGGAGCTTTCGAGCACAGGCGAGAGAAGAGCTCCGAGCTGCTCGCCAGCGTGGGCCGGGTCGTGAGCGCGCTTTTGCATGGAGGCAAGCTCCGAGATTCAGAAGTCGCTGCACAGCAGACCTAGGAGTCGGCGCGTCGTCTCAAGAAGTCGAACACCGTCTGATTGAACTCCAGCGGCTTCTCGAAGTACGCAGAATGCGCGGCCTCCTCGACGACAACGACCTCGCTTCCTGGCAGGCGCTGGCCGAGTTCGCGCATGACCGCCGGCGGAACAATCGGGTCTTCGGCGCCAACGAGAAACATCGTCGGGCAAGCCAGCTGGTCGATCTCAGCGACGGCAAGCAGGTTCTCGGGCTGGTTCAGACGCAGTACGGCCTCGCGCCAGGCTTCGGGCTCAATACTGTGAGCGCTCGGGTTGAAGTGGTTGATCTGCGCGTAAAGCGCTGCAAGCGCGGGCTGCGCCTTCAAGAACCAGGCGCCCAGCGAGCGCTGCTCGATGCTTACCGCGGAAACTGTCTTAAAGCGCCGCTCGATGCTGTCGACCAGCGTCGGGTGGTCGATGGCCAGCGACGTGTCGCAAGCGACGAACGCGGCGACGCGCTCGGGATGGCGCAGCGCGAGCCGCAGCCCGATCATCCCGCCAAGCGATTGGCCGACGACCGTCGCACGCTCGATGCCTTCGCGCGCCAGTACCGCCAAGGCATCGCCGACAAAGAGCTCCAGCGAGAACTCCTCCGGCGGCGCCACCGAACGACCGAAGCAGCGGATGTCCATCGTGAGACAGGTGTACTGCGGCGTGAAGGCCGGCAATTGCTGCCACCAGGTGGCGGCGTTCGATCCGGCTCCGTGCAGGAACAGGATCGCCGGGCCGGCGCCGTGGCGCTCGTAGTAGATGTCGCGTTTGTTCGATGTGACAAAAGGCATGAGGGATGGGCTTGAGTTTCAGTTGGCCTTGAGTTGCAGGCTGCGTGTGAGTGCACCCCAGCGCTCGGTATCGCTCTTGACGACGCGCGTGAACTCGTCGGGCGTCATCGTCATCGGCGTGATGCCTTCGGCGTCGAGCTTCTTTTGCAGCTCCGGCCTCGTCATCGCTTCGCGCACCGCTTCGTTGACCTTGCGCACGACTTCGGGCCGCGTCTTCCTCGGTGCCGACAGGCCGACCCAGGAGATCACCGTCAGCTGCTTGTAGCCCAGCTCCTCGAAAGTCGGAACTTGAGGGAGCTCGGGGCTGCGCTTCGGGCTGGACACCGCCAGCACCCTGAGCTTGCCGCTCTGGATGTACTGCATCGACCCGCTCGGCGGAATCACGGTGACAGCGACCTGGCCTCCCAGCACATCCATCAGCGCCGGCGCGCCGCCCTTGTAGGGGATGTGCACGAACGAGGTTTGTGTCGCCTTCTGCAGCAGTTCCATCAACAGATGGCCGGTGCTGCCGGCGCCCGAGCTCGCGTAGTTGATCGCGCCCGGCTCGCGTCTGGCGCGGGCGATCAGATCGGCGAAGGACTCGATGCCGGACTGGCTGTTGACCACCAGCCATTGCGCGCCGCCGCCGATCATTGCGACGTGGGTGAAGTCATTGACGATGTTGAAGGGCACGTTGTCGTACATGCCTTGGGCGATCGTGTTCACCATGCCCGTCATCGTGAGCGTGTAGCCGTCGGATGGGGCCGCGGCGCCCGCCTGGGCGCCGATGATGTTGCCGGCACCAGGCTTGTTGTCGATCACCACCGGTTGCTTGAGCAACGACGCCAGCTCCTGCGAAAGCGGTCGCATGGTGCGGTCGTAGGCGCCGCCGGGCGGGGTCGGCACGATCACCCGGATCGGCTTGGATGGCCAGACCTCGTCCTGCGCATGGGCCGAAAAGGCGCCGAGCAGGCAACAGACAACCGCGAGCAGCGGCCATTTTTTTTTCACGTTTTGTCTCCTGTCGCGTGGCTTGCTGCCCGCCGTTTGTGGAGTTGCCATCATTCCTGAGCAAGCCATCGGCGACAAATTAAAAATGACGCTCTTCCATTAGACTTTCCGATATCTTGAGCCATGACGCGTCCGTCCTCTTCAACCGCCTGCTCGCGCGCGGCAAGTTTCGGCATGTGCAGATCCTCTTGAAAGTGGCAGAGCTGGGCAGCCTCCAGCGGGCGGCGGACTCGATCGGCATGACGCAGTCGTCGGTGACCCAGGGCCTCGCGTACCTGGAACGGCTGCTGGAAGTTCAGCTCTTCGAGCGGCATGCGCGCGGCGCGCGACCCACGCAGGCGTGCGAAGACCTCTTGCCCGTTGCGCGTCGCATGCTGATCGGCGTCGCCGACGGCGCCGAGGTCGTCACCGCGCGACGGCAACGCATCGGCGGCGCCATCCGCCTCGTCGCCTCGGTCGGCGCGATGAACGGGCTCCTGCTCAACGTGCTGCCTCGCTTCGCGCAACGGCATCCGGATGTCACCGTTCACCTCTCGGAAGCCGAAGGGGACGATCAACTGCTGGCCATCGCACGTGGCGAGGCAGATCTCGTGGCATGCCGACGGCCTCCCGTGATCCCGGAAGGCTGGCAGTTCATGCCGGTGCGCGAAGATCGTTTCGCGGTCTTGGCGCGCGCAGACCATCCGCTGGCGCGCAAGCGTTCCCTGGGCTGGCCGCAACTCGCCGACGAGACCTGGCTACTCGTCCCCACGGGTTCGGCCGCCCGTGAGCGATTCGACGAATTGACCGCGAATCTGCCTCACCCGATCCGCACCTATCCGGTCGTCACTCGTTCAACGGCCATGTTGTGGTGGCTCTCGCAGCAAGAAAACCTACTGTCGTTCCTGCCGCTTAGCTTCGTGCGGCCTCTCCTCGATGCCGGTTTGCTGCGCGAGTTGAAGCTACGGCCGCTTTACATGCTCGAGCCACTCGGCTTGATGTTCCCGATCGCAGGACCGTTCGGGGCGTGGCGGCAACTGGTCGACTTTATTAACCCTGAAGTACCGCATTGACAGAGTTTGCGGTGGGCTCGCGGCGCTGCTGTCGATCTGCACCATGGCGCGTGGGCCCAGCCTCGGGTGCCTTGCAGGCAGCGTCCCCTCAGTGCGCGATATCGTGACGTCCTTGGTGTAGCCCGGCAATGAACAGAGGGGATTTGCTTGCAAGCCATGCTGCCTTCGACTGAACCCATGAGTAACTGCTCCGTCTCGCGTCGCTGCCGCGCGCCCCGATGTCCAAGGTTGGCGGCCGTGTCGATCGCGGAAGGGATGATGCCTTCGAGAAGGCCCGGGGGAGCATCAGCACCTTCGACGTTTGCGCCATCCACAACGATGCCGTTCACCCGCTGAGCATCCGCGTCGCGCCCTTGACCAGGGCGTTGTGCAACTCCTGCGTCACGCGCGACGCAGTCACTACCACCAGCGGCACCATGATCCGCTCCCGCAGCGGCCTGGGCTGTACGCCCGCGTAGCGATGCAACGCAAAGGGCGCAGGCAGGCAGGTGCAGCCACGGCCGGCGCCGATCTGGGCGAAGACATGCAACGGATCGGGTGCTGGCGCCTCGGCCTTCGGCCGAAAGCCATGCGCCGTGTACTCGCGCGTGAACTCGTCGTACATGCGTGTGTTCACGCTGCGACTGAAGCGGAAGAATGGCGGCAGGGACTGCAGGTCCCGCACTGCAATGCGCCGCTGGCGCGCGAGATCCGACGTCGCAGGAACGAAGGCCATGAGGGGGACCTCATCGACCAGGTTGCTACGCAGGCGGTACATCGAAGCCGGCCAGAGCACGATGGCGGCGTCCACGCTGATCGACCCCGCCCTGGAGGCACAACCCGATTTCCAGGCCGATCTCGCCGCCTTCCGGCTGACCTACTTCACGGCCTACAACGGCCTCGCCACCGTGGACAGCAAGGGCGAGGAGATCATGCTCAAGGACACGCGCTACGGCATCACCGCTGCCTTCGTCGACACCTATTGGGAGTTCGCGCAGGACAGCGTCGTCGTCATCAACGCCTGCAACAGCGCCAACAGCGCCGACAACGACCGGGTGATCGACTTTCTCGTCGCCTGCCACCGTAAGAACGCGGGCCTCTACCTGGGCTGGACGGAGATCTGCTCGCCGCCGGCCGCCTTTGACATACCGAAGTACTGTGTTGACCGGATGCTGGGCGCCAACCTCTTCAAGCCGCACACGCCGAAGCAACGCGCCTTCACGGGCGAAGAAGTGATCGCCCATATGCAGCGCAAGAATCTCAACCACGACACCGGCAACGGCACCAAGACCGGCGCCTACTTCATCGCCAAGCCCAATCCGCGCAGCGCGGTGAGTCACATCCTCTCGCCGGCGATTCACCATGTCGAGGTCGATGAACTGAACGACCAGCTCAACCTCATCGGCGCTTTCGGTCGCAGGCAGGGCAAGGTCTTCGTCGACGGATCGCAGCGCCAGGTGGTGCGCTGGGAGCATGAGCTCGTCGTCTGCGACCTGCCGCGCGTGGGCGCGGGCTCGCGCGGACCGGTGTGGGTGGAGCTGGGTGCGGATCGCAGCAACCGGCGCACCGTCAGCCAGTGGAACATCCGCATCGACACGCACTGGTTCAAGCAAAACTACCCGGGCCTCGCCGTCGACGGGCCGATACGCACGCGCTGGCGAGCCGACGTAGGGCCGGTGCGCGACACCTGTGGCGAGGAGGTGAAGCGGCCCGTGCGCTATGCGATCGGCACCTATGACTCCACCATGGAGCTGGCGGCAGGCGGCGCCTTCCACGTGCCGCCGGACTGCACGATCACCTGGAGCGGACAAGCCAGCTTCGCCTCGCAGGTGAAGCTGATGCGGGAGCCCGGCGCCGGCGACCGTGTGATCTTCACCTACCTGCGGATCGACCCCGAGTCGAAGCTTGGCGCCATGGGCCTGGCGATGGGCGCGAGCACCGGGCCGTTCGTGGAGCACGGTTGCCGCTCCACCGATACCTTCGCTTCGGCGCTGGGCCTAAGCTCCAATGCCGTGGCGCAACAACTGCAGTTCCTCTTGAGCGGCGTACCTGTGACGACCGTGCGCGAAGACATCCGCACCGTGCAGGTCGTCGCCCGTTCGGCGGGCGACACGCGTCTCGACCCGGCCCGCATCGCGGACTTCACGCTCGCCGGTGCCGGCGGCCAACGCATTCCGCTGTCGCAGGTCGGCCAGGTCGAGATGCGCATGGAAGAGCCGGTCATGCGGCGACGCGACCGCATGCCCACCATCACGGTGCAGGGCGACATCGCCGACGGAACGCAGCCGCCGGACGTGTCGAACGCGATCACCAAGCAGCTGCAGCCGATCATCGACAAGCTGCCCGCGGGCTACCGCGTCGTCCAGGCCGGCTCCATCGAGGAATCGGAGAAGGCGACCGCGGCGATGTTGCCGCTGTTCCCGATCATGCTGGCGGTCACGCTTCTGATCATCATTCTCCAGGTGCGCTCGATGTCGGCGATGGTCATGGTGTTCCTTACCAGCCCGTTGGGACTGATCGGTGTGGTGCCAACTCTGCTCATCTTCCAGCAGGCATTTGGCATCAATGCGCTGGTTGGGCTCATCGCGCTGTCGGGGATTCTGATGCGCAACACGCTGATTCTGCTGGGGCAGATCCACCACAACGAGCAGGAGGGGATGGACCCTTTCCACGCGGTGGTCGAGGCTACGGTGCAGCGAGCGCGGCCCGTGATCCTGACGGCGTTGGCGGCGATCCTCGCGTTCATTCCGCTGACGCATTCGGTGTTCTGGGGCGCATTGGCGTACACGCTGATCGGCGGCACTTTCGCGGGGACGATCCTGACGCTGGTGTTCCTGCCGGCGATGTATTCGATCTGGTTCAGGATCAAACCAGGCAACGCGACCCAGCCCGCGCACTGATGCGCTTCATCATCATTCATCAAGATCGAAGGAACCAGTCATGTCGAGTTCATCAGTCGTCGTAGTGACTGGCGCGTCCTCGGGCATCGGACGTGCCGCCGCGGAAATGTTCGTGGCGCGAGGCTGCCGGGTTTTCGGCACCGTTCGCGAGTTGCGCAAGGCACCCGCGCTGCCTGGTGTGGAGTTCATCGAAATGGACGTCCGCGACGAAGGCTCTGTCCAGAGGGGCATCGAATCCGTCATCGACCGGGCCATGCGCATCGACGTGCTGGTCAACAACGCGGGAATGATGATGATCGGCGCGGTCGAGGAAACCGCGACAGCCGAGGCTGCAGTGCTGTTCGATACCAACGTTTTCGGCATGCTCCGCACGACGCGCGCGGTGCTCCCGTACATGCGTGAAAAACGCCGCGGGCGAATCGTCAACGTGAGTTCCGTGCTCGGTGTGCTTCCGGCTCCGTACATGGGACTCTATGCGGCCACCAAGCACGCAGTGGAAGGGCTGTCGGAGTCGCTGGACCATGAAGTGCGCCAGTTCGGCATTCGTGCCACGCTGGTGCAGCCGGCCTTCACCCGGACCAACCTCGATGCCAATGCGCCCCGTGTCAAGGCGCGGATCGCGGGCTATGACCGCGAACGCGAACTGGTGACGCTCTCCGTGGCCGAGAGCGTGAGCAGTGCGCCCGAGCCGCACGGCGTGGCGAGCACCATCGTCGAGGCGGCGCTGGGCCCGTGGCGAATGCGTTGCACGCCGCCGGGGGAGGCGTCTCTGTTGACGAAATTGCGCCGCTTCATGCCGGCGGGACCGGTGGATGCGAGCCTGAGGAAAAAACTCGGGCTCGTCTGAGCACCTGTCCGAGATGCTTGTACCCAGCGTCGCCCTGACCAACAAGAAGGAGAACATTTGTGGACAGCCTGGATCTCCTGCGCACATTCAGCGAGGTCGCCACTTCGGGGAGCTTCTCCCGCACGGCCAAGCATCTTTCGCTGTCCAAGGGCACCGTCAGCAAATACATCGCGGCACTCGAGAGCCGGTTCGGTGTCAGATTGCTGAACCGGACCAGCCATGCCGTCAGCCTGACGGACGCTGGCGCCTTGCTGCTCGAAAGAAGCAGGCCCATGCTCGAACTGGCCGACGTCACGCAAGCCGAGCTCCAGGACCGCGCGCGGATCCCCAGCGGGCGCGTGCGCATCTCGGCGCCTTACGGCATGGAACTGACCGAATTGCCGGCATTGATCAACGCCTTTCTTGGCCACTATCCGGAGGTCAGCATCAGTCTCGTGCTCACAAACCGCATGGTCGATCTTGCGGAGGAAGGCGTCGACATCGCGCTTCGCTTCGGCGCGTCAGCCAATGAGAACCTGATCGTTCGAAAACTGGTATCGATGGAGCTCACTGTCTGCGCGGCTCCCGTTTACTGGCGTAAGCATGGTGTGCCAGCTCATCCGGGCGAACTTGCGCATCACATCGCGCTGTTCAGCAGCCATCTGAATCCGCTGCCCAAGTGGCGCTTCGAAGTCGACGGTCAGCCACTCGAGGTCCCGGTCCGTGGACCGTTGGATGCGACGGAAGCCAGTCCGCTCATCCAGGCGGCGCTGCTTGGCGCAGGCGTCGTCTACTTGCCCTCGGTGATGCTCGCGCCTTACGTCGAGAGCGGGCGATTGGTGCCCGTGCTGTCGGAGTTCGTGCGCAGCGACATGTGGCTGTCCGCTGTGTACCTGGAGCGCAGGCACAGCACGGCGGTGCATCGGGCACTGCTGGATTTTCTCGTGAGCCGGTTGAAGCCTACAGGTTCGCGGATGAGGATCGACGCGCAGTGAGCTGGCAACGTGCGAAGGATGCGCGCCTCCCTGCGGGTTGTCACTGAAGCGAGCAGGATCGCGCAACCAGCTTGCTGCGGCGTGACCAGGCGCCCTGATGTCGTCCGCTGGGACGGCCACGTCGTAGTCCAAGTCCTTCGGGATCTCGAAGGTTTCGAACTCCGCGTTTCTGCGGGAGGCCTTTGATGTGGATTCCCACGCTCATTGGCCCCACTTTTCCATCGAACGCTGACCCGCTTCTGCGCACCGATGCGCAGAACCACAGGCGTGCGCGTTGGAATACAGGCGGTTCAAGCGTCAGCGAAAATGTGGGTCCACGCGTCGATGGCCGCACCGATGCCGCTAGATGCGCCGGTCACCAGCGCGCGCTTGCCGATGCGGGCGGTTGTGTATGAACTCAAGGTCGATCCCCTGGTCATGCAGAGCGGGTACAGAACGCCAAGGCCACCGGAGGCTTGCGCGTCGGCCGTGCGATGGCCTGAGTCGGCGGGGCAAGGGCCTGATCAAAGACGCTAGCGCAGGCAGGCGGCAGCTACACCACTTGCACCACGACCTTGCCCTTGGCGCGCCCACTGTCGACGTAGGCCAACGCTTTGTGGGTGTCCTGAAATGGGAACACTTTGTCGACGATCGGGCGGATGGCGCCTGACTCGATGAGGGCGGTGATCTCTCGCAACTGCGCCCCATCGGCCCGCATGAAGACGAAGGTGTAGTGGCCCCCGTTCTTCTTTGCCTTGTTCCTGATGCCGAAACTCAACAGGCGCAGCACTTGCCTGAGCGGCCAGACCAGTCCTCGCGCGATGGCGAACGCCGGGGTGGGCGGCCCCGAGATGGAGATGAGATGCCCGCCCGGCTTGAGAACCTGGAGGGATTTGTTCAGCTCGCCGTTGCCGAGGCTGTTCAACACCACGTCGTAGTCGCGGAGCACCGTGGCGAAATCCTGCTGCTTGTAATCGATGACGACGTCCGCGCCCAAGGCCTTCACCCAGGCGACGTTGGCCGTGCTGGTGGTCGTGGCCACGAATGCCCCGAGATGCTTGGCAAGCTGGATGGCGATGGTGCCGACGCCGCCGGAGCCGGCATGGATCAGGACCTTCTGCCCCTTTTTCAGCTTGGCGGTTTCGACCAGCACCTGCCAGGCGGTCAGGGCCACCAGAGGAACGGATGCGGCCTCGACCATGCTGAGATTCTTGGGCTTCAGCGCCAGCGACGATTCCTTGACGGCGATGAACTCAGCGAAGGTGCCGATGCGATCGTCGTCGGGGCGCGCATAGACCTCGTCGCCCGGTTTGAAGCTGCGAACGCGAGCGCCGACCCGCTCAACCGTACCGGCCAGGTCGTTGCCCAGGATCAGGGGGAAGTGGTAGGGAAGAATCAATTTGAATTCGCCGCTCTTGATCTTCGAGTCCAGGGCATTGATGCTCGCCGCGTGGATCTGGATTAGGACGTCATCGTCCCGCACCTCGGGCTCGGGCGTTTCGCCGATGCGGCCAACTTCATTCTTTCCGTAACGATCGATGATGAACGCTTTCATGGGCGACTTTTTTCCAGAGTGTTTGATTGAATGCGCTTCGGGCAGCCCCGCCCCACAGGGGGCGGTCGGGAAAGTCGGCCTGAAGCCGGTTGCAAAAGATGCCGTCGTTCAGTCATTGAGAAAGGCCAGCGCCTTGGGCACGAATTCGCCGTGATACTGGAAAATCCCGCCATGCCCAGCGTCTTTGTAGATGACCAGTTGTGAGCCTGGGATGCGACGCGCCATGTCGTGACTGTTCACGGTGGGAACCATGATGTCGTTGTCGCCATTGGCGATCAACACAGGGATGCGGATGCCGCCCAGATCCTGGGGCGCCTGCTGGCCCCAGGCCTTGATGGCCTTCAGCTGTCGCAGGAAGGCAGGGGGCATCGGTTCCTTGTCCCGATCCGCCTTGCGCTCCTTCAGTCGCTCCAGGAAGGCTTTCGCGGCTTGACGACCGTTGGCCGTGGAGGTGAAGAACAGAAAGGTCTTCGGATCCCGCAGCGTCAGCAGGCCTTTGACTATCAGCGGCCAGGAGACCGCTCCGACCCGTTCGATGCCTGTGCCGCCTGCCGGCCCTGTGCCGGTCAGGATGAGTCGGCGCACCAGGCCGGGGGCTTTCAGCACGATGTCCTGCGCCACGAATCCTCCGAGGGAGAAGCCAAGCAGATCAATCTTCTCGAAGCCCAGTGCGTGGACCAGCGCGATCGCATCCCGCGCCATCGCATCGATGGTCACAGGCGCTGTTCCGCCTGAAGCGCCGATCCCTCGGTAGTCGATGGCGATGATGCGATGCCTGCGGGCAAGTCCATCGACGATCCGCGGGTCGAAATTGTCGAGGACCGCGCCCCAGTGGTTGAGCAGGACCAGAGGCACGCCATCGCGCGGCCCCAGGTCGCGGTACGCGAATGCAGTCCCGTCGACATCGATCGAGAGGTTGGGAGCGTCGATGAAGGGCATGCGCGATCCGGTCAGGCGTTCACATCCACGATGGTGCGCCCCTGGACCTTCCCTGCGAGTACCTGGCTGGCAACGTCAGGAACCTCTGCCAATCCGATCACCTTGGTGGTCCGTGCCAGCTTGTCCAGGTCCAGGTCGCTGGCCAGACGCGACCACGCCTGCAGCCGCGCAGGCTGCGGCGCATTGACCGAGTCGATACCGGCGAGGGTGACGTTGCGCAGGATGAAGGGCAGGACGGATGCCGGCAGGTCCGCGCCCTGTGCGAGCCCGAAGGCCGCGACCACGCCGCGATACCGGGTCTGCGCCAGGACGTTTGCCAAGGTATGGCTGCCGACCGAATCGATGGCCCCGGCCCATCGCTCCTTGGCGATCGGTGCGCCCGCTTCGGACAGGGTGTGACGGTCGATGATGTCCGCCGCGCCCAGCGCACGCAGGTAATCGGATTCCTCGAGACGCCCGGTCGACGCGATCACGCGATAGCCCAGGCTCGACAGCAGCGCGATCGCCACGGAGCCGGCGCCGCCATTGGCGCCCGTCACCAGGATGTCGCCGTGCTCGGGCGTCAGGCCACCATGCTCGAGCGCGAGCACCGACAGCATGGCGGTGTACCCGGCGGTGCCGACGGCCATGGCATCCCGGGTCGAAAACACCTCGGGAACCTTGACCAGCCAATCACCGCTCACCCGCGCCTTTTGCGCAAAGCCGCCGTGGTGCGTCTGGCTCAGTCCCCAGCCGTTGGCCAGCACACGGTCGCCGGCTGCGATGCCGGGATAAGTCGACGACTCGACGACACCGGCAAAGTCGATGCCCGGAATCAGCGGAAACTGGCGAATGACCGGTGACCGGCCACTGAGCGCCATCGCGTCCTTGTAGTTCACCGTCGAGTACTCGACCGCGACGGTGACGTCGCCCGGCATCAGGTCCTCTTCCTTGAAGTCGACCAGGCTGCTTGAAATGGTGTCGCCGGTCTTGCTGGCGAGCAGTGCCTTGAATGTCATGTGCTGTTCCTTCCGTTCTGGCGTTCTTGCCGTTTCAGGCGGCGGTTCGATAGCGCTCCGCCACGTGCGCCTGCCGAATGTCCGCGACCAGGGCCTGACGTGCCGTGTTCAGCACTTCCCAGCGCGCGGCATCGTGCAACGGCGGGATGGTCACGAGTTCACGGCGGTCGAATCCGGTCAGCGCGGCATCCACCAGCTCTTCTACTCCCATCAGGTCGGGCATCGCACGGGTATCGATGCCCGCGCGCTCCCAGATCTCGGTGCGGGTGCCGGCCGGCAACACCGCCTGCACGTAGACGCCCTTGGGCGCGAGCTCCAGGCTCAACCCCTGGGACAGGAACAGCACGAAGGCCTTGGTCGCGCCGTAGACCGACATGCCGAACTCGGGCGCCAAGCCGACCACCGAGCCGATGTTGACGATCGCGCCTTTGCCGGCCTGCACCAGGCGCGGGGCGATGGCGCTCGCCAGCCTCACGAGTGCGGTGGTGTTGAGGCTGACCAAGCGGGCGACATCGTCTGTCGACTGGTCGATGAACGGGCCGGACAGTGCGGCCCCGGCGTTGTTGATCAGGGTCTCGATCCTGGCGTCCTCGCGCAGTCGCGTCTCGACGGCGGCCAGGTCGCCGGGTTGGGTCAGATCGGCCGCAAGGATATCGACGGCAGCGCCGGTTTCCTCACGCAGGCGCGCCGCGAGCGTTTCCAGCCGCGCCTTGTCGCGCGCCACCAGCACGAGGTCGTGGCCGCGGCGTGCGAAGCGGTCGGCATAGATGGCGCCAATGCCGGTCGAGGCGCCCGTGATGAGAACAGTGGAATGAGAGGTCATGTGTTTTGCTCGTGATCGAAAGGGTGAGTCCATGCCGCGATATGCAGCGTGGAAAAACGACTACCGGACGCTGGAATCAGCGAGGGTCGGATAGTCGATGTAGCCTTTGGCGCCACCGCCATACAGCGTGGTGGGGTCCAGCGCGGCGAGGGGTGCGCCGATCTCCAGCCTTTCGACCAGATCGGGGTTGCTGATGAAGGGGCGGCCGAAGACGAACAGGTCGGCCTTGTCCTCGATCAGGCGGGCGTTGGCCAGTTCGAGGTCATACCCGTTGTTGGCCAGGTAGGTGTTCTTGAAGCGAGTGCGCAAGGCGTCGAAATCGAACGGTGCGGCATCGCGCGGACCCCCGGTGGCGCCTTCGACCACATGCAGGTAGACGATGCCCATCGCATTGAGTTGCTCGGCGATGTAGTCGTACTGCGACTGCGGATCGCTGGACGAAATGGCGCCGGCCGACGACACCGGCGAGAGGCGCACACCGGTGCGCTCGGCACCGATTTCCTTCGCCACGGCGGCCGTGACTTCGAGCAACAGGCGCGCGCGGTTCTCGATGGAGCCGCCGTACGCGTCCGTCCGGGTGTTGGCACCGTCCTTGATGAACTGCTCCAGCAGGTAGCCGTTGGCACCGTGGACCTCGACGCCGTCGAACCCCGCAGTGATTGCATGGGCCGCAGCCTGGCGGAAATCCTCGACGATGCCTGGAATCTCATCCAGGGTCAGGGCACGTGGCTCAGAGACGTCATGAAAACCGTTGTTGACGAAGGTCTTGGTCGCGGCGCGGATGGGGGAGGGGGCCACCGGCGCGGTGCCACCAGGGCGCAGGTCGACGTGGGAGATACGGCCCACGTGCCACAACTGCACGAAGATCCGCCCGCCCTTGGCGTGAACGGCGTCGGTCACCTTGCGCCAGCCGTCGATCTGCTGCGGCGTGTACAGACCCGGGGTGTCCTGGTAGCCCTGGGCATCGGCCGAGATCTGGGTGGCCTCGGTGATGATCAGGCCCGCCGAGGCGCGCTGACCGTAGTAGGTGGCGGCGTACTCGCTGGGCACCAGACCCGCGCCTGCCCGATTGCGCGTCAGCGGCGCCATCACGATGCGGTTGGACAGTTGGAGTGAGCCAAGTGTGTAGGGCTCGAAGAGCGTCTTGTCAGTCATGCTTGTTTGCTGTGTCGTCGTTGATCGGGCGGGGACGGGATGCGCTACGGCATCACTCCTCGAGGAACTGGATCGCGTGTTGCAGGAAGCGCTCGGGATACTGGAACTGCGCGCCGTGTCCGGCGTCGGGATAGATCAACAGCTGCGCGTTGGGAATGTTCTGCGACAGATGCCAGGAGTTGATCGTGGGAATCATGATGTCGTCGACGCCGTTGAGCACCAGGGTCGGCTGCGTGACGGCGTTCAGGAAGGCATAGGGGTTCGCACCCGGCAGCGGCTGCAGGTAGGCGGCGTGCGCCTCGGCTTGGGCTTGAGCGACGGCCATCGAGCTGGGCGGGTCCTGGTCGGCGCGCTGGTGGCGGCGCTCCCAGAAGGCCAGACCCGCCTGCTTGGCAGCTTCCGAGCGGCCGAAGAACAGGTAGAGAAAGTCATCCGCGGTCGGCACGGGGTTCGGCGCGACCTCCAGCACCCTGGGCTCCATCTTCGGATCGCCGCCGCGCAGTCCGGTGCCGAGCAGGACGAGCTTTCGAACCAGTTGCGGGTGACGCAGCACGACCTCCTGCACCTGGAAGCCCCCGATCGAGAAACCAAGCAGATCGACCTGGGACAGACCCAGCGCCCGGATCACCAGGGCGATGTCGTCCGCCATGTCTTCGATCCGGTTGCGGGGCGTGCCGGTCGAGGAGGCAATGCCGCGACCGTTGTAAAGGATGACCTCGCGGCCTGCGGCCAGACCATCGGTCAACAGGGGATCCCAGTGGTCCAGGCCGCCGCGGAAATGCTGGACGAAGAACAGAGGGGGCTGTCCGCTGGAGGTGTTGCCCCAGCGGCGATGGGCGAATTTGTCGCCATCCACTTCGACGAAGCGGGTGGGTGCGGTCAGGTGGGTATCGCTCATTTTCGGAAGCCTTCCAAGGTAAGTTGGCCTAATGATGTCGATCATCATCTTTGATGTCAAGGACTTTGATGATGATCGACATCAATGTATATTCATGGCTTCACCGATGGCACATCTAGAGAGGTCCTGGACATGAAGGTCACCAAGGCGCAGGCACAGGCGAACCGGGCGCACATCGTCGAGACGGCCTCCACGCTGTTTCGCGAGCGTGGTTACGACGGGGTGGGGATTGCGGACTTGATGGCGTTCGCAGGCTTTACCCACGGCGGGTTCTATAAGCACTTCGAATCCAAGGCCGACCTGATGGCGCAAGCCGCGACTTGCGGTTTTGCGCAGACGGCCGCCAAGGCCGAAGGCGTCGATGCGATGGCATTTGTCCATCACTATCTGTCCCGTGAACACCGAGATGCACCGGGTGACGGTTGCACGATGGCCGCCCTGTGTGCAGATGCTGCGCGCCAACCGGAGTCGATCAAGACGGCGTTTGCGACCGGCATTGAAAACCTGCTGGTGACCCTGGGAAACCAGTTCGACGCGCCAGAGGAGGACGATCAGGGCGGCGACGCACGCGCCAGGCGGATCGACCTCATTGCGCAGGCAGTCGGTGCCATCGTGCTGTCGCGGGCGTGTCCTGACGACTCGCCACTGGCCGATGAAATTCTGGATGTCTGCCGCAGCGCCGTACTGTCGAGGCTTTCCTCGATGACGCCTGGCGCTTCCGGTTCCCAGAGCACCTAGTCGCACAATTTCCGCGACAGCCCACGACAGAGGTCGGCGGCATCTCATTGCTGCAGACGCTGCGGGTCCCCTGAGGCCGCATCCTGCACAGCGCGAAACGCGCTTATAAAGAGCTCGCCCCACCACTGATTCTTGAGCGAGTGCGTATGAAGTCTGCAGGCTTGAAGGGAACCGTGTCCATTGAACTGGTGCACGAGGCGATCCACGCCGCGGCGCTGAGAAACATGGACATCAGCAGCGTCCTCGAAAGCGCCAAGATTGATCGTGAGCTGTTGAACGCGCCGCGCGCGCGCATCTCGGCGGCGGCGTACTCGCAGATGTGGGTGGCGCTGGCCGACCTGATGGACGACGAGTTCTTCGGCCTGGACAGCCACGGGCTTCGCCGCGGCAGCTATGCGCTCATGACGCGCGCCGCCGTCAACGCCGACAACCTCGCGCACGCATTGCGCCGCATCCTGAGGTTCCTCCACGCCACGCTGGACGACTTCCGCGGCGAGCTGGTCTGCGATGGCGACGAGGCGCGCATCGTCCTGCATGACGGCGGCGTGCTGCGCCGGCTGTTCGGCTACGGCACCTGGTTCATCCTCGTTCATGGCCTGGCGTGCTGGCTCGTGCACCGGCGCATTCCCCTGCGCGAGATGCAGTTCCGGTGCCCGCCGCCCGGCGACGACAGCCACTACCGCACGCGCTTCTGCGAGAACGTGAAGTTCAACGGAGAGACTACGCACATCAGCTTCGCCAGCGATCTGCTGGACCTGAAGATCGCGGAGTTGCCCGCCACGGTCAACAACTTCCTGAGGGAAGCGCCGGCCAACCTGCTGGTCAAGTACCGCAACGATGCAAGCACCAGCGCCCAGGTGCGCAACAGGTTGCGCAGCCAGATGCCCGAGGCGTGGCCCGAACTCGAAAAGCTCGCACAGGAACTCTGCGTTTCCGGCACCACGCTGCAACGCCGCTTGCAGCAGGAGGGCGTGAGCTACCAGCGCGTGAAGGACGACCTGCGGCGCGACATCGCCATCGACCTCTTGTCGAGTGCGTCGCTGACGGTGGCCGAAGTCGCTGCCCGCACCGGCTTCCAGGAAACCAGCGCCTTCCATCGCGCCTTCAAGAAATGGACAGGCGTCAGCCCGGGCGCCTATCGCTCGTCCGCGCCCGCGCCGCAATAAGCCGAAGCTCCGGCGTCCGGCAGGGATGCCGACATGTCCGAACGCCCCATCCAGATCGAGACGCGCGGGCATGGAAGCGTGCCGCCTGCAGAACTAACCTCCCGTCGACATCGCATCTCGCGACAGATCAAACGACAGGAGACAAAAACATGCAGCAGGCCGGCAAGCAGGTCGATATTCACGCGTTGGCGGGGCACTCCCGGTTCAACGGCTTTCACGGGCTCGTGCTCTGGTGGTGCGTGTTGATCCTGGTCATCGACGGCTATGACCTGGCGGTCGTGGGTGCCGCGCTGCCATCGATCATGAAAGACATGGGCGTCGACGCCACGAGCGCCGGCGTCATGGCCGGGTCGGCGTTGTTCGGAACCATGCTGGGCGCGATCTTCCTGGGCACCTTGGCAGACCGCATCGGCCGCCCTCGCATGATCGCGGTGTGCGTGGCGCTCTTCAGTGTCTTCACGGCGCTGACCGGGCTGGCCACCGAACCCATCGGCTTCAGCGTCGCCCGCTTCATCGCGGGCCTCGGCATCGGCGGGGTGTTGCCCATCGTGACCGCGCAGATGGGCGAGTTCGCCCCGGTGAAGCTGCGCACGCGCCTGGTGACGATGGTTTTCGCGGGCTACTCCGTAGGCGGCATTCTGGTTGCGCTCACTGCCAAGCAGCTCATCGAGAGCCACGGATGGCAATGGGTGTTCTATGTGGCCGGCCTGCCCGTGCTACTGATTCCGCTCATCCTGAAAACGATGCCCGAATCGCTGTCGTTTCTTCTCAAGAAGGGTGACCAGCGGCAGCTCGGGGAGATCGCGGCCAAGCTCGCGCCGGAGCAGCCGAACGCAGCCGGCATCGTGTATGTCGGCGCGTCCACCGACTGCCTGCACGACGCGCCGGTGCGCACCCTGTTCGACGCCGGACGCGCGTTCAGCACCGTGATGATCTGGGTGGCTTTCATGACGGGGCTGTTCATGGTCTACGCGCTGAACTCCTGGCTGACCAAGCTCATGGCCATGGCGGGATACAGCCTGGGCTCGGCCCTGAACTTCGTGATCGTCTTCAACGTCGGTGCGATCGTGGGCGCGATCGGCGGCGGCTTGCTGAGCGACAAGTTCAACATCAAGCATGTGCTGGTGGCGTTCTACGTGGTCGGGGCTGCGTCGCTGGCCGCGCTCGCATACACGAAATCGACCGAGCTGCTGTTCGTTGCCGTGTTCGTGGTGGGGGCGTCCACGCTCGGAACGCAACTGCTGGCCTATGCCTACGCCGGCGATTTCTATCCACCGGCCGTGCGTTCGACGGGTGTCGGCTTTGCCTCGGGTGTCGGCCGTATCGGCGCCATTGCCGCGCCGATCCTGATCGGCTGGCTCGTGTCGCTGAGCCTGCCCATCGAGCAGAACTTCATGGCGATCGCCCTGGCCGGCGTCATCGGCGCGGCAGCGGTGTCGTTCGTGAACCAGTCGCGCGCCGCGTCGACCCAGGCCAAGGCCGCGCGCGCGGCCACCGGCGAAGTGGGCCGTGTGGACGGGGCGATTCGCCCGGCTTCGAAATAGCAAGGAAACCTCAATGAACCGAATGATGGCGCCACCGCTGGAGGCACACGCGCTGCAAGGAGCGGTCGACTGGGCCATTGCCACCCGGCGCAGCGTCAGGGCGTTCTTGCCCCGGCCGGTGCCCCGGGAAGAGGTCGAGGCGATCCTCTCGACGGCGCGCTACAGCGCCTCCGGCATGAACATGCAGCCCTGGCATGTGCATGTGCTGACGGGGCCTGCCAAGGCCCGTCTGTCGGCGGCGATTGCCGTGCTCGACGACGATCCCGGCCGGTCGGGCGAGCTGCTCGAGCCCTACGACTACTACCCGCGCGAATGGTGTTCTCCCTACCTGGAGCGGCGCCGCAAGGTCGGCTGGGACCTCTACGGATTGCTCGGCATCGCCAAGGGCGACAAGCAGCGCATGCACCTGCAGCACGGTCGCAACTACCGCTTCTTCGATGCGCCCGTGGGCCTGTTCTTCACGGTGGACCGCGAACTCGAGGAGGGCAGCCTGCTGGACTACGGCATGTTCCTGCAGAGCGTGATGGTGGCCGCGCGCGGCCGCAACCTCCACACCTGCCCGCAGGCCGCGTTCCTGAAATTCCATCGCCAGATCGCGGACCTGCTGGACATTCCCGCCGGCCAGATGCTGGTCTGCGGCATGAGCCTGGGCTACGCCGACACCTCGTCGGTCGAGAACTCGCTCGTCACCGAGCGCGAGCCAGTCTCCGCGTTTACGACCTTCCACGACACCTCCAAGGAGACCACCGCATGAGCGCGCCATCCTATGCACGGGGCCTCGAACGCTGCGCGGCAAATCATGTGCCGCTCACGCCGCTGGGCTTTCTCGACCGCGCGGCGCTCGCGCATCCGAACCGCGTGGCGGTGGTGCACGGCGAGCTGACGCGAACCTGGGCGCAGACGCGCGAGCGCTGCCATCGCCTGGCGTCCGCGCTGGCGATGCGAGGCATCGAACCGGGCGACACCGTCTCGGTGCTCGCGCCCAACACGCCGGCCATGCTGGAGGCCCACTTCGGCATTCCGCTGGCCGGCGCGGTGCTCAACGCAATCAACCATCGCCTGGATGCCGAAGGCATCGCGTTCATCCTGCGCCACGGCGAGTGCAAATTGCTGATGGTCGATCGCGAGTTCGCCGCCACGGTGGCCGCAGCGCTGAAGCTGCTCGACCGTGCGCCTGCGGTCATCGACATCAACGACCACCTCGCACCACCCGGCGAACCCATCGGCGAGAC
The DNA here is from genome assembly GCF_059423965.1 of Variovorax sp. GW458-11-26-14-LB1. Classification (NCBI taxonomy): domain Bacteria; kingdom Pseudomonadati; phylum Pseudomonadota; class Betaproteobacteria; order Burkholderiales; family Comamonadaceae; genus Variovorax; species Variovorax sp. GW458-11-26-14-LB1. The sequence continues at coordinate 104,413 of NZ_JBWKYW010000006.1, read as the reverse complement.
CGACTACGAATCGCTGCTGGCGAACGGAGACCCGGACTTTGCCGGTCGCTGGCCCAGCGACGAGTGGCAACCCATCGCCCTGAACTACACCTCCGGCACGACCGGAGACCCCAAGGGCGTGGTCGCCAGCCATCGCGGCACCTACCTCATGAGCCTGCTGCAGATCACGAACTGGGCGATGCCACGGGCGCCGAAGTACCTGTGGACCTTGCCCATGTTCCACGCGAACGGATGGTGCTTCACCTGGGCCGTGACTGCGGCGGCGGGCACCCATGTCTGCCTGCGCCGGGTGTCTGCCGACGCCGTGCTGGAGGCCATCGAGCGCCATCAGATCGATCACCTCTGCGCAGCGCCGGTCGTGATGGCGATGCTCGCGGACGCGGCGAAAGATACCCGGCTGCCGCGCCCCGTGCGCGTGCTCACGGCCGGCTCACCGCCGCCGCTCGCCGTGCTGAACGCGGTGCTGGCGATGGGCTTCGACGTGGAGCACGTCTTCGGAATCACGGAGGTTTCCGGCACGCCGGTGAGTTGCGTGTGGCAGGACGGCTGGGACGACCTAGCGCCCGCCGAGCAGGGGGCGCTGCGCGTGCGCCAGGGCGTGCGCGCCGCCATGTTCGAAGGCCTCATGGTCGGCGATGCCGACACCCTCGAACCCGTCGTGCCCGACGGCAAATCGGCGGGCGAGCTCATGTTGCGCGGCAACACCGTGATGATGGGCTACTTCAAGAACGAGGCGGCAACGCGCAAGGCGCTCGCCGACGGCTGGTTCCGCACCGGTGACGTCGCGGTCCTGCATGCCAACGGGTATGCGCAGATCACCGACCGGTCGAAGGACGTGATCATTTCGGGCGGCGAGAACATCTCGTCGGTCGAAATCGAAGACGTCATCCATGGACACCCGGCGGTGCTGCATGCCGCCGTGGTGGCGCAGCCCGACCCCAAGTGGGGCGAGGTGCCGTGCGTGTTCATCGAGCTGAAGGCCGGTGTCGCCGCGCCCAGCGAGCAGGAGATCATTGCGTTCTGCCGCGAGCGGCTGGCGCACTTCAAGTGTCCGCGCCGCGTGATCTTCACCCCCTTGCCGAAGACGGCCACGGGAAAGATCCAGAAGTTCCGCTTGCGCCAGCAGGCCGGAAGTCAGGACGCCATCACCCGGCTCGCGAGCCATGGCTGAGTGCGAAGCGGCCGCGGCCCTGGGGCCTGTCGGGCCCGGCTATCGCTTCTCGCGACCCCACACCTTCGACGAAGCGCAAGTGCGTGCCTTCGCGCTGGCCGCGGGAGACGAGAACCCGCTGCACCATGATGCCGCGTTTGCACAGGGCACGCGCTTCGGCGGCTTGATCGCCAGTGCGACCCACACCACCTCGCTGCTGATGGGGCTGACCGCCAGCCACTTCGCTACGAGGGGGAAGGTGCTGGGCATGAACTTCTCGGTCGACCTGCTGCGTCCCGTACGGGCGAGCGAGACGGTACTCATCGAGTGGCGCGTGACGTCGATGGCCGCGCATTCGAAGGGCGGCTGCGTTCTCGAATTGCAAGGTGCGATCAAGAGCGCAGACGACAGGACCAGCGTGCTCGCGCAGGGCACGGTGCTTTTCACGCCCGCCGCATGAGTGCTTTCCGCGCCAGCGTGCGCGTTCACGGGGGCATTGCCCCAACAAGGAGACAAAAGATGAAGATGGCCCCTCTCACATGCCGACGCAACACCCACCGGCGCATCACCTCGTGGTCCGTGGTGGCTGCTGCGGCGCTGCTTGCTTCCTGCGGCGGCAGCGGCAGCGGTGGTGGCAACTCGCCACCCGCGCTGTTCCCGTCCGCCGCCGGAAGCGCGCAGGCCGCGTGCAACAGCTTCCTGAGCCGGGCCTTCGAAGGCGCCACGATCACGCAGGCGACGCTGACGCCCCAGACAGACACCACGCCGGAGACCTGCACCGTGCGCGGCGAGATGCGGCCGGAACTCGCCTTCGAAGTCAAGCTGCCCAGCAGCTGGAACCAGCGTGTCCTGTTCATCGGCGGCGGCGGCTTCGACGGCGCCATCTACCCCAGCGCCTACAGCCCTGGCGTCGCGGAAAGCGGCTACGCGACCATCGCGACGAACCATGGACACGATGCGGCCAAGCATCCCAATGGCTCCTTCGCTATGGACCCCCAGTTGCTTCAGGACTACGCAGACGGTGCCGTGCCCAAGGTGCTTGCATCGGCGAAGGCCGTGCTCCGCTCGCGCTATGGCGAATCGGTCGGCCGCTCGAAGTTTGTCTACGAGGGCTGTTCGGGCGGTGGGCGTCAGGCGTTGATCCAGGCGCAACGGCATCCCGATCTGTTCGACGGCGTGATTGCGCGCGCCCCGGCCAATGCCTACACGGGCCAGTTCCTCTGGTATCAAAAAATACTCAAGCAGCTGGCCCAGCCCGAGGCGGGCCTGAGCATCCCGAAGGTCAAGACCCTCGCGAACTTCATGCAGTCCCAATGCGATGCACTCGACGGCCTGAAGGACGGCATCATCAGCCACCCCGAGGCCTGCAAGCCCGATCTGGCCAAGCTCCGATGCACGGGCGCCGACGCAGACTCTTGCCTGACCGACGCGCAGCTGGCGTCCGCCAAGGTCCTGTACGAGCCCACCGATGTGGCGGGTGGTCGCTACACATGGCCGGCCTTTCCCTATGTCGGCGGCGAGACCGCCGACGACGCATCGTGGCAGGCCATCGGAGGCACCACGTTTCAGATTCTCGGCGGCGACTACATGAAGTACTTCGTGGCGCAAGACCCGTCCGCAGACCCGCTGAACGTCGACCCGCTGCAGTACACGAACCGACTCGACCACCTCGCCCGATTGATCGATGCAGTCAACCCCGACCTGAGCGGGTTCCGGGCCCGCAACGGCAAGATGCTGCTCATGCACGGCACCACCGACTGGCTGATCACGCAGAACAACACCACGGACTACTACCGCAAGGTCGTCGCCGCAGCGGGCGGGCAGGCCGCGGCCGACCGGTTCGTCGAGTACTACGTGCTGGCAGGCAACGACCACTGCGCCGCCACGCCGGCAGGCGGCAAGGGCCCGGACAGCGTCGACCTCGTCACCCCGATGTTCGACTGGATCGAAACCGGCACCCATCCCAGCGCCCGCGAGATCGTGGCCACGCGCAGCGTCGAGCCGGGCAAGGGCATGCAGCGGCCGATGTGCAGGCACCCGCAGTTTCCAAAGTACAACGGCACCGGCGATCCCGAGGCGGCGTCCAGCTTCACCTGCACGTCACCTAGCTAGGCGTCGTGGCGCTGTGTACGCAGCAGTGTTGGCACAGGCTGATCTGTGAAGGCATTCGCGAAGAGAACGCGCGTCGCCCGTTCTGGGTGGCGCGGGAAGGATTCGACACGCGCTGATGCATTCAATGGATACAGTGTCCTCCTGCTGGTTTCTCGCACCCTCTGGCCGCCGAAGCGCGCAACTTCGGCGGGCGCCGAAGGCATGCGTCGGCGTACTGACCTTACCTACGAAGCCCGATCTGGACTGAGCCCCGCAGCGATTCACACTGCCTTGGTTGTCGGATATTGGCCTCGTTGCAGACATCGATTGTTCCGATCCCGACTACGGCAATCGCTGCATAGCTGTCCTTCGTGTACGCCCCCTCCAGACAGGTTGCTGTCAGTGTGGCCCGCTGAACGTCTGCTGTGCGTCGCAACCGAACCCTCCGATAACCGAAGCAACCAGTTGCTGGTGCGTCCCTCGCTGCAGACAACGCTCGATCCTTCCATTTATGCTGTCGGCGACTGCGCGAGCCTAGTGCCTATCGGCGGTGATCTGCCGTTGCCGCCCACAGCACAGGTGGCGCATCAGCAGGCGCAGCACCTGATTCGTCACCTGCCTGCTGCGCTTGAGTACTGCACGCAGGTGCCGGATTTCAGCCACACCGACTTCGGTGCCCTGGTTTCCTTGGCCGATTACGACGCCTATGGTTCGCTGGGAAAAACGGGCATGTTCAAAGGTGTGACCTTCAAAGGACGTTTGGCCCAGCTCAGCCACGTGCTGCTGTATCGGAGCCATCAGGCCAGGCTGCATGGCTTCGCTCGAGGCAGCCTGCTGTGGCTGGTGGACCTGCTGAATGCACGACTGCGCCCTTCAGTGCGATTGGACTAGATAGGAAATTCATAGGAAGCCGGAACCCGTGGGGCTGTGGTCTTGCTCGTTCCGCGGAGAAGACCGGCCCTTGGTCTGATCCCGCTGTGGCGCATCGGCGGCCTTGTTCGTCGCTCATGCATTCGCAAAACGATCGTTGTAAAAAATCATGTGATTTGCTAGTCTTTGACTTTTTGCTTTGAGTTGGGAGGTCGCGCCATGCAAGCATCAGACGGGAGATTCCACTGGGAGCGAAGCTGCCCTCGTCGAGGTCGCTTCACTTCGATAGTTGCCATGCAGGGGAGAAGGGGCATGCGGTGGGACCAAGAGAATGGGACATTGCCTCTTTGCAGAGGGATGAGATGCATCGATCGGCTGTTCGGCATGACCAGGAATGAGGCAGCATGAGCGCTGTCTTCCACCAAACCGATCCTTTAACTGCCGTCAGCCGCATTGATTTTGGCCGCGTCTCGGTTTTCTTCGGCGAGAAGAATGGCAAGTATCCCGATGGCAACCAAGTGCTCATACGTGGCACCGATACGCGCGCCGCTTTCGATACGCCGATCGTTGCCAACCACATCGGTCCCGAGTTCGACGCCACCGAGTTGGTGGTCATGGGGCATGTGCACGAAGACCACATGGCTGGGCTGCACCGTCTGCCCGCCGCGGCGGTGCATGTGCACGAAGCAGACTTGCCTGCGGCGCAAGGTTGGGACGGCATGCTCAAAGCCTTCGGCATGACCGATCCGGCCGTCATCCAAGACATGCTCGCCAAGTTCCAACGCGACTTCTTCTATGCTCCGCGACCTGATGCAAGAGGCTACGTGGACGGTGCGAGGTGGGACCTGGGCCGGACGGGCATCCGGGCCTTTCACATGCCCGGCCACACGGCCGGCCACACCGTGCTGCTGGTCGAGCCGGAGGGCGTTGCATTCATCGGCGACATCGACTTGACCGGCTTCGGTCCCTACTACGGCGACGCCGGCTCCAGCTTGCGGGATTTCCGCCGCAGTCTGGCGCGGCTGCCGGACATTCCGGCCAAGGTGTGGGTCACCTCGCACCACCGTGGCGTGTACACCGAGAGAGAGCGATTTCTGCGCGATCTCGCGGCCTTCGCCGCCAAGTTCGACGAGCGCGCGCAGCGGCTGCTGGACCTGCTGCGCGAATCGCCAAAGACGCTGGCGCAGCTGGCCCAGCATCGGATGCTGTATCCGCCGGGCTATGAAAGCCCCTGGGTGGTCGATGCGGAGACCCGCACCATCTCGCAACACCTGGTCGAGTTGCTGGCCGACGGGCAGGTGCAGGTCGACGGGCGGGGTGTCTATCGCACCGCTTGATGGCAGTCTTCGTGGTGCCCATGGGCGCCTACTAAACTGAGTACCGTGGGATCTTGGCCGACGAAACCGATCGCTTCGGTCCACGAGGAATGGATATGGATGTGCAAGTTGTTCGTGGATGACCTCAACGATGTCAGATAAGAAGACCAAGCCAGCGCACGGCGCCGGGGAGCGTGGGCAGACGCCGACAAGGGGGCGCCCCGCCGGCGACCCCGAAATCAAGCGCAAGGAGTTGCTCAGGGCTGCGGCATCGGTGATCGCACGGGAAGGCTATGCGAAGGCATCGCTGCGCACGGTCGCGCAGTACGCCGGGCACTCGACCGGTGCCGTGACGTACTACTTCGCAAACAAGGAGGAGCTCATCGTCGCGTTGCTGGAAAGCGCGTTCGATCGCTTCGATGCCATGCTGGAGTCGGTCCGGGAAAAGGGTGACATCCGGTTGCTCTTCGAACACTGGCTGCAGCTGAACGAGCGCAACACACGGTTCTGGCCTGCGACTTCTGAGTTGCTGGCGCAGGGGCGGTATGAGCCCGCATTCGCCGAGGTGATCGCCCGGCGCTATGCGCAATTTCGCAAAATCCAGACGTCGATCCTCAAGGAAGCGCAGGAGCAAGGGAGCGTTCGCTGCGACATTCCGGCCGACCTGCTTGCCGATCAACTCAGCGCGATGGGGGACGGCTGGATGCTGATGTATCCCGTCGAGCCCAAGCGCTTCACTTCCAAGCGGATCCGGGCGCTCATCGACGCTATAGGCGTCCTGATCGCTCCGGCATCTGGCGTGCAACCCGCACCCGGATCGCGCAGCGCGAACGCCGGCTAGGCCGCACTGTCATCTCTGCGCGCGCAGCGATGCTGCGCGTCGCTTCGGCGCCGGCCGCGATGGTGCCGTGGGGGCCGATTGCCCCTGATACCCGACACGAGAATTCGCAGCGACCCCTCGCTGCGGTGCAGTCGTGGCCGTCATGTTCTGGCAACAGCTTTCCTCGCGTCAGCTTCGTTTCCCCTTAGGGGGGTCTAAATATTACACAACGAGTGTCATGTAAATATGGGATTTCATTAACAGAACGACTGTTGTGTAAAATTGGATGGATGGCTACAGTGAGGCATCCAGGGCAAGGAAATTTCTGCTGCCCGATCACAAAGGAGCCTCACCATGCTGACCACCCCCGAGATGCGCGACCAGTTCCGCAACGACGGTGCCACCGTCTTCAAGAACTGTCTCGACGAAACCCAACTGGCCCGGTGCTACGACGCCTTCAAGTGGGACATGGCCAACCCCGGTCCCCACGTCTACCGGGGCCTGAACGGGACTGCGCTGGAGACCCATATCGACAATGCCAACCCCGAGGCCAAGGCCAAGCTGGACGAACTGGCAGCGTCGCTGCCCTTCGGGCAGATCTTCCAGGAGCTGTGGGGCTCGGAGAACGTCTGGTACTTCGCCGAGGAGATCTTCGCCAAGGAAGGAGGCAAGAGCGGTCGTGGTCCCTGGCATCAGGACACGGCCAATCTGCCCTGGGCCGGCCGCCACTGGGGCAACGCCTGGATCACCTTCCAGAAGATTCCCAAGAGGAACTCGCTGGAGATCGTGCGCGGTTCGCACCTGGGCATCCAGTACGACGGCGCCAGCTTCATGAGCGCCGACGATCCGACGGATCCGCTCTACGGCGACGGCACCTACCCCCGCCTGCCGCACATCGACAAGGACTTGGCGCGTGACCCTACGTCGTGGGACATCGTCTCCTTCGACATCGACCCCGGTGACATCGTGTTCCTGCACCCGCGTTCGCTGCACGGCGGCGCCCCGGTCGACGCCGGCTGCCCCACCCGTCACACCCTGGTGATGCGCTTCTTCGGCGATGACGCCACCTTTCGGGAACTGCCCACTTGCAAGCCGAGCTATGCCCGCGTCGGTCCGCTCTTTCGCAAGGAAATGGCTCATTTCAGCCAGGGCGATTCGTTCCGCTCGCCCATCTTCCGCCAGGTTGCCGGCATCTGACATCACCAGGAGTACCACCACCATGAAGCGACAAATGATCAACCCCGCGTCCGTCAAGGCGAAGCACTACGACCAGCTGCATTTCTCGTCGGCCACCCGTGTGGGCGACATGGTCTGGGTGTCCGGCCAGGTCGGTTTCGACGTGGCGACGGGCAAGCCCGGCCAGGGCATGGCCGCGCAGGCCCGGCTGGCATTCCAGAACCTCAAAGCCGTCCTCGAGGAGGCCGGCGCCACACTGGCCGATGTCGTCGAGATCATGACCTTCCACATGGACATGCAAGGCCCGGACATCCAGGCGTTCGCCAAGGTCAAGGACGAGTTCCTGCCCGACCGCTACCCGTCGTGGACCGGGGTGGGCGTGACCCAGTTGGCCCACCCGGCGTACCTGGTCGAGGTCCGCGCGGTCGCTGTGGTCGGCTGCGGCGCAGACTAGGCCCCGGCCTGCAGGCCGCGGGCATCAGCCGCGGCCTTTCCACGAAGAGCGCATCGCCCCGCATGCGGGGGATGGCTGCGTCCGCGTGTTCCGTGGGCGTGGCGGCACAGCACAAAACCAGACAACAGATGAAACGCTGATGGAGACAAATGATGAACCGTATTGACGAGACGAGGCCAACCTCTGCCGGAATCGCCCCTTCGTTCTTGCTGGCGCGATTCGACCGCCTGCCCACGATGCGGCTGCATTACGTCTGGGCCGCTCTGCTGGCGCTCAACATGATGCTGGAGTACTACGACAACGCCATCTTTGCCTATGCCAGTCCGACCATCAAGGCGCACACCGGCATGAGCACCGAGCAGATCGGCTTCATCAGCAGCGCCTTCTACGTAGGCATGGTGATCGGCGCGCTCGTCGGCGGCTGGCTCTCGGACAGATGGGGGCGTCGCCCGGTATTGGTGTGGGGCACGGTCATGTATTCGCTCGGCGTGGTGGCGACCGCCTTCGTGCCCGGGTACGAACTGATCCTGGGCTCCCGCTTCATCACCGGCCTCGGAGTGCAGGCGGCCACGTCGGTGCTGCTGGTCTACGTCTCCGAGATGTTTCCAAGCGGCGCGCGCGGGCGCTTCCTGTCGGTCGTGACGATGGGGCTCACTGCTGCGGCAGTGCTTGCGGCGGCGCTGGCCATGTTCTACCTGCCGACCGGCGGGCCGGACACCTGGCGTCACCTGTTCCTCGCAGGCGGCATCGGTCTGCTGATCGCCCCGCTGGTGCACTTCTGCCTGCCGGAGTCGGTGCGCTGGTGCGTGGCACGCGGACAAGTCGACCGCGCCGAGAAGATCGTCAGCCGGCTGGAAGCGCGTGCGCTGCGCCAGGGCCCGCTCGCCACGCCCCAGGTGTCGGCTGTACCGTACGCCGCAGCGCAGCCGACGTTGCGCGACCTGTTCCAGAACAGGTCCGTGTTACGCAACCTGGCCGTGCTCTTCGTTTCCTATTTCGGGGTCTACCTCGCGTACTACACCTGGGCGAACTGGAGCATCTACGCACTGGTGTACGACCTCAAGTACGCGCAGAAGGACGCGTATTTCATCCTGTTCATCTGGACCGTGGTCTACGGCGCCATGCCTTTCCTCGCCATGCGATTTCTGGATCGGTGGGAGCGCAAGAACACCATCCTCTTCATGTCCGTGTTCGCGGCGCTCACTCTGGCAGCTTTGGGCATGTCCACCGGCTACTGGGCTGTATCCATCATCGGCGGCATCCTCACCGTCTTCGCCGGATTCGTCCTCAATGCCTACTACACCTACATCCCCGAGACGATGCCCACGCAGTTGCGCGCCCTGGGCAACGGCATCGTGATGTCGGGGGCCCGGGTCGGCGGCGCGGTCTCCGGCGTGATGGGCGCGGCACTGGTGTCCGCAGGTGGCTTGAAGTATGTGACGTGGACGGCTGCCGCGATCTACATCGTCTTCGCCATCCCCGTGCTGCTGTTCGGCCCGCGCACCACTAACCGTTCGCTGGAAGCCGTGGCCGATGAAGAACTCGGCCGAGGGCAGGGCGAGGCGCCGCCGCCGCTGGCCTCCAGCCGGGCGGCAGCCTGAGTCCGCAGGAGCCGTTCATGCTGCCTGTCCAAGAGAACCGCGTGGTCTCCACGCACTGGGGCACCTATAGCGTGTCCGTGAACCAGGGGAGGGTGTCCGGCATCCGGTCCTGGTCGGGCGATCCCGCGCCGGCGCCGGTCTGGGAGGGCCTGGACGGCTCGCACACGGGGCCGAGGGTGGCCGCGCCCGCTGTCCGGCAATCGTTCCTCGAGAAGCAGCATCGTGCGAGCGGTGCGGGCCGCGGGCGCGAGCCCTTCGTCGAGGTCGACTGGAAGACCGCGCTCGACATGGCCGCCGCGCAGCTGGACAGGGTGCGCGCGACGCACGGCAATACGGCGATCTTCGGCGGCTCCTACGGGTGGGCCAGTGCCGGCCGGTTCAACCATGCGCAGAGCCAGATCCATCGCTTCCTGAACCTGCTAGGCGGCTATACGCGATCGATCAACTCCTATAGTTACGGCGCCGGGGAGGTGATCATCCCGCGCGTGGTCGGCTCGATGCACAGCCTCGCGGGTCGGCACACCTCGTTCAAGTCCATGATCGGCCACACCCGGCTGCTGGTCACCTTCGGGGGGCTGCCGGAAAAGAACGCGCAGGTGAATGCCGGTGGCGTCACACGGCATCGCTATCGCGACACGCTCGGGCAGCTCGCTCAGGCGGGTGTGCGCCTGGTCTCGATAAGCCCGATCCGGGACGACACAAGCGTGCCCTGCGAATGGGTGCCCATCCGTCCGCAAACCGATGTGGCGCTGATGCTGGGGCTGGCCTACGTGCTGGAAACCGAGAACCTCGCGAACCGGTCATTCCTGGCCCGGTACACGGTCGGCTACGACCAGTTCCGTGCCTACCTGCTGGGACTGTTCGACGGCATTGCGAAGACACCGCAGTGGGCATCATCCATCTGCCGCGTGCCGGCGCAGGAAATCGCGCAGCTGGCGCGCGATATGGCGCGGCACCGGACCATGATCACTATGTCGTGGTCTGTACAGCGGGCCGAGAACGGGGAGCAGCCGTACTGGATGACGGTCGTGCTGGCGTCGATGATCGGCCAGATCGGTCTGGAGGGCGGTGGATTCGGCTTCGGCTATGCCGCCGTCAACGGCATCGGTCTTGAGTCGATCACGGTGAAGATTCCCGCACTGCCGCAGGGCAGGAACCCCGTGTCTTCGTTTATCCCCGTGGCCCGGATCGCGGACATGCTGCTCAACAAGGGGCAGTCGTTTCGCTACAACGGCCAAACGCTCACTTACCCCGACACACGGCTGATCTATTGGGCGGGGGGTAACCCCTTTCATCACCATCAGGACTTGAACCGTCTTCGCAAGGCATGGGCGGTGCCGGAAACCATCATCGTCAACGAGCCCTGGTGGACGGCGACGGCCAAGCATGCAGACATCGTGTTTCCCACCACCGTGGCGTACGAGCGAAACGACATCGTGGGCACCAGCAGCGATCCTTTTGTCATCGCCTCCGCAGCGCATGCGAAACCCCATGCGGATGCGCGGAACGACTACGAGGTCTTCTCCGAGCTCGCCACCCGGCTGGGATGCCTCGAAGAATTCACGGGGGGGAAGACGGAGGAGGATTGGCTGCGCTCGTTCTATGCGCAGATCAAGGAGCAAGGCGACGAGCAGGGCCTGAAGCTTCCGACGTTCGATGAGTTCTGGGCGAAGGGAATGGTCGAGGTGCCGACGCAGGAGTCCGCGGCGGTCTTCTCGGAGTTCATCCATGACCCGGTTGGCAAGCCTTTGCGCACGCCGTCGGGCCGCATCGAACTCTTCTCGCAGACCATCCGCGACTTCGGCATCGAGGGGCAGCCGGGGCATCCGGTCTGGATCGAGCCGCAAGAATGGCTGGGCGCGACCCAGGCGCAGGCGTTTCCCTTGCACCTGCTGTCGAACCAGCCGAGCTCCAAGCTGCACAGCCAGTACGACCACGCGCCGCACAGCCGGAAGTTGAAGATCTCCGAGCGGGAGCCGATACGGATTCACCCGGTCGATGCGGCAAGCCGGAACATCGAGACCGGGATGATCGTCCGGGTGTTCAACACGCGAGGCAGCTGCCTTGCGGGGGCGGTGGTTTCCGATGCTGTGATCCCGGGTGTGCTGCAGATGGCCACCGGCGCCTGGCTGGACCTGTCGCCGGAAGACGGCGACGGCATCTCCCTCGACAAGCATGGCAACGCCAATGTACTCACGCGCGACTTCGGAACTTCGGAGATCGCGCAGGGCAGCACGGCCAATTCATGCCTCGTCGAGATCGAGCGCTTCGCCGGCGTACCGCCGGCGACGACCTGCTTCGATCCGCCGGCCATCATCCCCAAGACATAAAGAGAGTATCGACATGGTGAAAACAGCCCTGCCCGCCTGCCCGATCCAGCCCCTGCACGAGTACCTGCGCATGCATGCGCGAGAACGGCCCGATGCCGCTGCCCTGGTTTGGTACGGCACCGTGCTGAGTTGGTCCGACCTGGATCGTGCCAGCGATGCCTTCGCCGCCCGCCTGCAGGCCCTTGGCGTGAAGAAGGGCGATCCGGTGGTGCTGTTCCTCGGCAATTGCCCGCAGTACGTCGTAGCGCACTACGGCATTCAGAAGATCGGTGCCGTCGTGTGCCCCAACGGACCGCTGAACAAGGAGCATGAACTGGCCTATCAGGTGAACGACCTGAACGCGCGGGTGATCGTGGCGGCAGCGGCCCTCTTGCCGGTGGTGCAGAAGGTGAAGCCAGTGAGCACGCTGGCGCACGTGTTCATAGTGCACTATGCCGACCTGCTGCCCGCGCAGCCGACACTGGACCTGCCCGCCGAACTGAGTACGGCGCGTGAAGACGCGCGCGTTGTGCCGACGGACTGCGAAGACTTTCTGGCCGTGATGTCCGGCAGCGCCAGACCCGCCTCCGTCGAACTGGACATGGATGATCTGGCGCTGATGCTCTACACGTCAGGCACCACGGGGCTGCCCAAGGGCGCGATGCTCACCTATGGCAATGCGCTGTACAAGACGCGTACTTCGGCCTTCGCCATGGGGGTGGAGCGGGATGACACACAGCTATGCGTCGCACCGATGTACCACGTCGCCGGTATGTTGACCGGCGTGAACGTACCGGTGCTCTGCGGAGACACCGCCGTGCTGCTGCATCGTTTCGAGCCGCGTGCCACGCTGCAGGCCATCGACCGCTACCGAATCACGGCGTGGTACAGCATCGCACCCATGAACGCGGCCTGCATGCAGCAGCCCGATATCACCCGATTCGATCTGTCCAGCCTGAGCAAGAACACAGTCACCAGCTTCGGCATCGCCTTCACCGAAGCGCTGGCCCTGCAGTGGAAGAGCTTCGCTCCGAACGCCCATGCGCGCGAGGCTGCCTACGGTTTGTCGGAAACCCATAGCTGCGACACCTACATGCCGACCAACGCCATCCGTTGGGGCACGGTGGGCCTGGCGGTGCCGGGGGTGGTGATACGCATCCTCGACCCGGACACCGGCGATGCGCTGGCAGCGGGCGAGCAGGGAGAGATCGTGCTGACCAGTCCCGGCGTTTTTAAGGGCTACTTCAACAACCCCGAAGCTACCGCCGCCACGTTGCGCGACGGCTGGGTGCACACCGGCGACATGGGGCGCATGGACGCCGATGGCTATCTCACCTTCATGGGGCGCTTCAAGGAAATGATCAAGGTGTCGGGGTATCCGGTGTTCCCCGAGGAAGTCGAGACCATTCTGATCAAGCACCCGGCCATTTCCCAAGTGGCGGTGGTCGCACAGCCGGACGTGGACAAAGGCGAGGTAGTGAAAGCCTTTGTCGTGAAGAAGGCGGGAACCGAACTGGCCGCCGATGAGTTGATCGTCTGGTGCAGAGACAACATGGCACCGTACAAGGCGCCCAGGCATGTGCGTTTCCTGGATGCACTGCCGACCGCGGGAGCGGGGAAGGTGCTGCGACGTTTGCTGAAAGACGTCGAATGATGTCGTGAGTGTGTCTGCTCCAGAGCGTAGTCCGGCGCTCTGACATTCGGCCCTCATTGCCGCACCGCGCGCGAGATTGGTGCGGAAGGTGCCGACTTCTATCGGTGTCCGACGGACACTGAAGGGCTCAGTCTGCTGGTGCAGCGCATTGTCGAAACCCTACGGTTCGAACTTGGATGTCTTGTACAGACACGCGCCGCGGCGTCGATAGTGGCCGCGGCTAGAAACAGCCTACGATGCCTTTGGCGCGTGAAGTATCGGCGTTCGCTTCATCGACCTGAAGACATCGGGAGTCCCGCGTCGGCGGATGTGCTATCTCGGTGCTTGCCGCCTACAGGCCGGCTTGGCTCGCGGCCTCGAGCGCAGGCTTGACGCTTTCGATGGCCCCACCCCCATCGCAGGGGATCAGCGCACCCGAGATGTAGCTTGCATAGGGCGAAGCCAGGAATAGCGCGAGGTTGGCGATGTCATCGAGCGAGCCGAAGCGTTGCAGCGGCACGTGGCCGCGCGCGGCGGCGTGGTCTTCCGGCGTTGGCGCCATCAGCTTCCTGAAACCCTCCGTGCCTTCGATCGGGCCGGGCGAGATGGAGTTGACGCGAATACCTTCGCCGCCCCATTCCAGCGCCAGCACTCGCGTCAACTGATCAACGCCGGCCTTGGCTGCGCAGGCATGGGCCTGGTAGCGCATCGGAACGAAGGACTGCGGCGCGGTGATGTTGATCACTGCCGCGCCGGGCTTGCACAGGTGTGCGTGCGCTTGGCGCAGCACATGGAAGGTGCCGACGAGATCGATATCGACCACCGCGCGAAAGCCGTTCGACGACATGTCCCGCGCCGCGCACAGGAAGTTGCCGGCCGCTCCCGAGACGAGTACATCCACCGGCCCGAATCGTCCGACCGCGCTCTCGAACGCGCGGCCGACCGCGTCGAAATCGCGCACGTCGGCACACGCGCCATGTACCGGGCCACCGACGTCGGAAAGCGTTCGGCAGGCGTTGTCGACGTTCTCCTGCTTGCGGCTCGCGACGGTCACGGCGGCGCCCTGCCGTGCGAAGGCCTGCGCGATGCCGAAGTTGATGCCGGTGGTGCCACCGAAAACGAAGACATGGCGGCCGTGGAAATCGAGGTTCATTTGCATGGAGTATCTTTCAGCGATTGCGGAGAGCCGGACAGGCCGTCAGGTAAAGCGCGGGGCGCGCTTCTCCCGGAAAGCGGCAATGCCCTCGGCCACATGGACCGATGCGGCTGCCTCGACCATCAGCCGATGCTCCATGTCGAGTTGCTCCAGCAGCGACCGTTCGTTCGCTCCGTCGACCAGCCGCTTGATGCGCGCGAGCGCGCCCGTCGCGCCCTGCGAAAGAGTACGGGCGAGGCTTGTCGTGCGGGCCGCCAATTTTTCGTCCGGGACGATCTCGTCGACGATGCCGAACGCCAGGCATTGCTGTACCGACAGCGGGGCGTTCGTGAAAAAGATTTGTTTGGCGCGTGCTGCGCCGGCACGGCGCGCCAGTAGCCACGAGGAACCGGCGTCCGGTGTGAGCCCAAGGGCTGAGTAGCCGCCGCGCAGTTTCATCGATTCGGCGGCCAGCACGATGTCTGCGCACAGCGCGAGGCCGATGCCGCCGCCGCCGACCGGCCCGTTGACGGCACTGATCACCGGCACCGGCAGCGTCGCCAGCTTGTGGATGGCGGCGTGGAGCGGACCGATGAATTGCTCCAGCAGCGCCGGCAGCGCCGCGCCGGCCTGATCGAAGAACGCGATGCTGCCGCCGGCGCAGAAATGCCTGCCTGTAGCGCGCAGCACCACGGCGCGGACCGACGCATCGGCCGCCACCGTATCGATGCACCCGATCAACGCCTGCGCCGCGTCCGGGTCGATGGCGTTGGATTGTTCGGGACGGTTCAGCACGATGGCGGCCACATGGCCGTCGCGTTCGAGCACGACAGGAGCAGTCATTCGGGTTCTCTTTCTCTTCTCTTTCGGTTCGATCTCGGGTCAATCACGCCGCTGCAGGATGGCCACCGACACCGCCGTGCCCAATCCGCCGTTGTGCTGCAAGGCCAGGCGAGCGCCCTCGACCTGCCGCACGCCGGCCTGGCCGCGCAATTGCGTAGCGAGCTCGGTGATCTGCGCCAGCCCGGTTGCGCCGAGCGGATGGCCCTTGGACAGCAGCCCGCCCGACGGGCAGACCACCACTTGCCCACCATAGGTATTGCGCCCTTCTAGGACGAAGCCGGCCAGATCTTCTTCGGCACAAAAGCCCAGGCTCGCGCAACTGAGCAGTTCGTTACTGACGAAGCAATCGTGTACCTCCGCGACGTCGATGTCCGTTGGCGCCACCCCCGCGCGCGCGTAGGCACGATCCGCAACACGGCGCGTGGCGGCTCGGCTCAACGCATCGGGCACATTGGGCGGGTCAAGGTCGGTGGCGATGTCGCTGCCCATCTCATGAGCGAGGATCGACACCTCGGCGCGCAGGCCATGGCGCCGGGCGAAATCGGAGCTGCACAGGATCACCGCAGCGGCACCGCAGCTTGGTGCGCAGGCATACAGCTTGCGTAAGCGCCCCCACACGGTTGGGGCGGCCAGGACTTCATCCACGCTCAGCGGATCGCGGAAGATCGCGAAGGGATTGTGTTTCGCATGCGCGCGCGCCTTCACGGCCACGCGCGCGAACACCTCATCGGTCAGCTGCAATTCACGCGCAGCCCATTCGAGCTGAGAGCCGAACATCAGCAGCGCGGGCGGCAGTGCTTGCTCCTGCACGCTGAGTCCCATCGCAGCGATCACACTGGCGCGGTGGTGCTCGAGCGGGTCCGCATGCGTGGGAAAGATGCGGTCCAACGCGCCGGGCCGCATCTCCTCGAAGCCAACCGCCAGTGCGCACTCCGAGACACCTGACAAGATGGCCTGCCGTGCCAGGAACAGCGCCGACGAGCCCGACGCGCAATTGTTGTTCACGTTGGTGATCGGGATGCCGGTGATGCCGACGCGGTAGAGAGCGCGCTCGCCCGAGCACGAGTCGCCATAGACGAAACTTGCGAAGGCCTGCTCGACGAGGCCGTAGTCGATGCGGGCATCGGCCAGTGCCGCTTGCACGGCCTTTTGCGCCATCACGTCATAGGGTTCGCTGCGGCCAGGGCGCACAAAAGGCACCATGCCGACACCGGCGATGAGGGTTTCCTGGGTCATCGGTTGCTCGCTTTCCGCCTCGGCGGATCAGATGTTGCGGTCCTGCGCCGTCCAGTAGAGTGCGCGCAGATCTTTTTTCAGGACCTTGCCGTTGGCACTGCGCGGCAGCGAGGCCACGAAGTCCACCGACTTGGGCGCCTTCACACTGCCCAGCTTCAGCTTGCACAGGGCGATCAGCTCGCCGTCCGAGACCTGCATGCCGGGCGTCAGTTCGACGACGGCCTTCACCGCCTCGCCCCATGCGGCATCGGGCACACCGATCACGGCGCAGTCCTGCACAGCGGGGTGAGCCCAGATCACCTGCTCGACCTCGCTCGGGTAGACGTTGAAGCCGCCGCTGATCACCATGTCCTTCTTGCGGTCGGTGATGCGCAGATACCCGTCGCGGTCCAGGTGCCCCACGTCGCCGGTGTGCAGCCAGCCGTCGACGACGGCGTCGGCTGTCTTCTCGGGCGCCTTGTAGTAGCCTTTCATGACGAGGTCACCGCGCACGCAGATCTCGCCGGTCTCGCCGACGCCAAGCGGTTCGTTGTTTTCCCCCATGATCGCCACGCGGGTGAGCGGGCTGGCACGGCCGCAGGACAGCAGGCGCGCATCGCTGGCGAGTTGCCCGCCGACGAAGTTCTCCTCCGGCCGCTTCATCGCGATTGCGCCGGGCGCCTCGGTCTGACCATAGGCCTCCATCATCACGGGCCCGAACACCGCGATGGCGCGGCGCAGTTTCTCGGCCGACATCGGCGCAGCGCCGCACAGGAAGTACTTCAGCGAGGAAAAGTCGCGCCCCTCGATGCCCGGCATGTCCAGCAATCGGTAGATGACCGTCGGCGGCAGGAAGAACTCGGTCACACGGTGCGTCTCGATGGCATCAAGGAGGGCGGTGGGATCGGGTTTGGTCAGCACTACCACCGTGCCGCCACGTGCCGTACACGGCAGCGACAAGACACCCGCGGTATGCGTCATCGGAGCTGCGGCAAGGTTGACGATCTTCTCGTCGGCCCGGTAGCTGCAGGCGATCATGAACTGGGCGCAGAAGGCCTGGAAGCTGCGGTGCGTGTTCATCACGCCCTTGGGCAGACCCGTGGTGCCCCCGGTCGGCATCACGGCCACCGTGTCGTCGGGCTGGTAGGTCACCTGCGGCCTGTTGCCCGAATGGCCTTCGATCCATTCGGAGAGTCCTAGCGCCCCCGGCACGGGGCCTTCGATGCAGACGAACAGCCGGATCTTCGGCAGATTGGGGCGCAATGCTTCCACGGCCGGTGCGAAGGCTTGCTGGAAGAACAGTACCTCGCAGTCGAAGGCATCGAGCAACTGACGATTTTCTTCGAGCGCTCCGCGCGGATTGACAGGCATCCACGCCATACCGGCACGCCACAGCCCCAGGGTGCAGGTCCATGGCACCGGATGGTTGGCGGCCCAGACCGCGCCGACCTTCTCTCGTCCCTGGCCCATCGCCAGCAGGGCGTTCGCGATGCGGCACGAGAGCGTGCCGACATCATCGAAGCTGTAGACCGCATCGTCCATCACGTAAGCAGGTGCTTGCGGATCGATCTCCCATCCGCGGTCGAAGAAGTCAATGATGGCCATGTTGGGTCTCCTGTAGGCGTCGTGTTTTTCTCGGTGGCATGAAGTCTGCCGACGCGCATGATTTCTTTCGCCCCTCGAATGGAGGGGAGTGCGAGGGTGCCAGGATGCGCGAAGGCCCCCTTCCGTGATAGGGGCGAAACCTGACACGCCCCCTATGCACTCATTCGGCCCAGACGACGGATTCGCCAAGGGTCGCCCAACGCTCGAAATGCGGTCCGAAGCGTGTTTCGAACACGTTGCGACGCAGCTTGAACGTCGGGGTCATGAGTCCGTTCTCGACGCTCCACGACTGCGCGGCGACGACCAGAAAATCGAGTCGCTCGTGTGGGTCCAGAGTCTGGTTGACAGCTTGCCGCAGCACATCGAGCGTTCGCGTGAGTTCGGGACTTCGCGTAGCGCCCGGCGCCAGCAGAACGACGGCAAACGGCTGCGGAAAGCCCACGCCAGTCACGCAGCAGGCCTCGACCAGCGGATCGCCGCACAGCGCATTCTCGATGGGTGTGGGCGCCACGTACTTGCCCTTGCTGGTCTTGAAGATCTCCTTGGCACGGCCAGTGAGCTTCAAGTAGCCCTCGGCATCGATGTCGCCGACGTCGCCGGTGCGCAGGAAGCCGTCCTCGGTCATGACCTCAGCGGTGCGCTGCGGATCGTTGAAGTAACCGCGCATATTGCCTGGGAAGCGGACCAAGATCTCGCCGTCGTCGGTACGCCGGACTTCGGCGCCAGGTCGCGGCTGACCCACGTAACCCACTCGTCCCTTTCCAGGGCGGCTCGCATGCGTGCCCATGTTCTCCGTCATGCCGTAGATCTCAAGCAGCTCCAGGCCCAGGTCGAGATACCACTGATGCAGTTCTTGCGACAGCGGCGCGGCACCCGACAGCGCATAGCGCGTCTCGGCCAAGCCCAGTTGCGCCAGCACCTGCCGGCGCACGGCCGGCCCTTTCTCGGGATCGGCCAGCATCGTCGTCAACTGCGCAGGTGGAATGCGCGTCAGCACGGCCTGGCGGAACTTGGCCCATAGCCGCGGCACTGCGATGAAGAAGGTGGGCCGGGTCTTCTGGAGATCGGAGACGAAGGTCTCGACACTTTCGTTGAAGGTCACGCTGCAGCCGCTTGCCAGCGACACCATCTCGGAAAACATCCGATCGGCGCTGTGCGCCAATGGCAGGTACGACAGCATGCGATCGTGCGGGCCGAAGCCATAGTCGTCCATCAGGATGCCCAGCGACGCCCCCAGCGTGCCGAAGGTGTGCATCACGCCCTTGGGAACGCCGGTGGTTCCCGAGGTGTAGACGATGGTGGCCAACTCGTCGACGCCGCGCGAGCGCTCGCCGGTCAGCGGCGGCGTGCGGGCGATCACGGTGTCCCAGTCGGCCACGGGCTGGTCGGGCAATTCCCCGTCCGCGCGCAGCGGAAACCGCACCACCGGCATCCCCGGGGGGATGCCGGCACGCATGGCGCCCCAATCGTCGGAATCGAGCTTGCCCAGAAACAATGCCTTGGCGCCCGAGTGATCGAGGACGTGGCGCACCGATGCTCCCGTGAGAGAAGGATAGATCGGCACCGAGACATGCCCGGCCAACATGATCGCGAAGTCGGCGAGGAACCACCAGGCGCAGTTCTTCGACATGATCGCGACCCGCGAACCAGGCTCCCAGCCGAAAGACGCGAGATGCGCGGCCATGCGCCGCGCTTCTTCTGAAGCCTGCGCCCAGGTGAAGTGGCGCTCCTGTCCGCCGCCCAGGGGCTGCGTGAGATAGCGCTGGTCGGGCCGTTCCTGCACGTGGCGTTGTAGCCAGGCGCTGGGGTTGATGGGGGCGTGGATGTGCGGCATGTCATGTCTCCTCTTGCTATAAGTGTTCAGGTGGCGTTTCGGCCTCTTGCCTCAGGTCGTCGGCCTGAAATAGCGGATATCCCAAATATTGCCGTGTCGCTCTTCAGCCAGCACGGCGCGCACGCGCATGCCGACCTTCACCGCCTCGGGCGCGACTTCGCCGAGGTAGTGAACGAGTGCGGTGTCTGCGCCGTCGAGCTTGACCAGACCGACCACATAGGGAAGGGGCATTTGCTGGAGCATGCCGGGCTCGCGCACGATGGTGAAGGCCGTGAGCGTGCCGGTATCACCTGCATCCACCCATTCGTCCAACTCGGCGAAACATTCGGGGCAGCTCATGCGTGGTGGCAGGTAGCTACGGGCGCAGGCCGTGCAGCGGGTGGCCGTGATGCGGCCCTCGTCGCGCAGCGCGGCGAAGAACCGGCCGTTGATCCGGCCCACGTCGTAGTTGATGTCGCAGTACAGCACCGGCTGGCGCAGGACCATGGGCTCGGCGGCTTCGAGTTCAGCTGGATACATTGTCATTCTCCTGTCGGCACCCAATGCAGGATGTCGGTCATCAGACCCTTGCGTTCGTCACGCGGACGGTAGATCGCGCGCACGCGCATGCCGTTGCGTAACTGGCTGGCGTCGGCCTCGCCGATGAAATGCCAGAGGAAGCCGCTGGTGCGGCCTGGTGAATCGACCATCAGCTGGCCGACCGTGTAGTGGCCCTTTTGCACCGAAAGGTCGTTGGTGTCGATGAAGGGCATGTTGAAGGTCATGAAGCCGGCGACTGTCGCTTCGGGCCCCATCTCCACCCAGTTGGGGTCCTTGATGTTCTCGCCGTGGCAGACCGTGCATACCGCCTGGGGCGGCAGCATGCTGAAGCCGCAGTGGCGACAGACGATGCCGATCAGCCGGCCGTTGTCGCGCATCTCGCGCGCGAAGCGGCCATTGAACAGGCCCACCGGGTAGTCCATCGAGAAGTACGTGCGCAACCGCGTCGGTGGCACAGGCTTGTGCGTGGTATCGCTCATGGCTTGTCCTTGGAGAGAAGTAGCAGCGGGGTCCAGCCGGTGCCGCCGAACCCGGTGGCGATGCCCAGCCGGGGCTCGCGCGGCACCTGGTGCGCGCCGGCGTCGCCGCGGATCTGCAGCGCCAGTTCGCCGAAGCGCTGGGTCGTGGAGGGCACGCCACCGTTGGTGCAGGTGACGCCGCCGGAGGGATTGATCGGCAGCACGCCATCGATGGCTGTGGCGCCGCTGGCGGCCATCCGCCATGCCTGATTGGGCTCCGCCAGACCCATGGTTTCCATCCACACCAGCTCGGCCCAGGTGCAGGGCTCGTACATCTCGACCACGTCCAGCTGCTGAGCGGGTCTGGTGATGCCATTGCGCTTGTAGAGAATCTCGCAGGCCTTTTGCAGACTGGGCAGCACGCAGCGCTCCTTGGGTGCGATGAAGTCCTGCAGGGCAGACCAATGCTGCGCGGAATGGATGCTCACGACGTCCTGCACCCAGACCGGCTTGTCGGTGATCTGGTCCACCACATCCTCGCTGGCGAAGATGATCGAGGCTGAGCCTTCGGTGATCGGGCACATGTGCAGCTGGCGCATGGGCGCCGTCAGCATCGGGGATTGCATCACCTGCTCGACGCTGAGGCGCTCGCGCAGATGGGCATAGGGGTTCCGAGCGGCGTTTTCGGAGGCCTTGACGCGCGCGATGGCCACCGCTTCCTCGGGGCAGCCCGAGAGCTTGGCGTAGGCCGCGGCCATCAACGACAGCGTGCCGACCGCGCCGATGGCACACCATTTCTCGGTGAGCGCGTGCACGCCTGAGGAGATGCCAGCCTGCAGGAAGGGGCCGCGCGGCATCACGTCGCTCGGCGGGCCGACGAACTTCGAGGTGGTGGAGATCATGGCCACGTCGCAAGCGCCCGCAGCTACATGGTGGATGGCTGATATCGCAGCCGAGCCGCCGACGGTGCCGCCGGTTTCGATCTTGACCAGGGGTTTGCGGTAGTGGCCGACGAAATCGGCCAGCTCCATTTCCGATTCTGCAGTACCGGAAACCCAGTCGATGTCGCCGAGGACAATCTCTTCGACCTGCTTCATCGTGATCCGGGCATCCGCGAGCGCGCGGCGCACGGCCTGGTTGGCCAACTCCGCCTTTGTCAGCGGGCTGTGGGCGGTCATTTCGGTCTGGCCGAAGCCGACGATGGCGACGCGGCGCTTCATGGATTGACTCCCAGAATCATTACTTGGTGGAATTGCCCAGCGGGGCCGGAAGCGAGGTGTGCGAGGCCGGTGCGGGCACGGCCCACCTGGCGCTTGCCGGCTTCGCCGCGCAGTTGCAGCACAATTTCGGCGACCCGCGCCATGCCGATGGTGGTGTGGCTGGTGCCGGAGAGAGCACCGCCGGAGAGATTGACCGGCTGCAGCCCATCGTGGCCGCTGACGCCGGACTCCAGCCAGCGAGGACCTTCGCCCGCTGCGCACAGTCCCAGCCCCTCGTAGGCCATCAGTTCCTGGTAGGCAAACTCGTCGGTGACCTCCAGCAGGTCGATGTCGGTGCGCGGGTTGTCGATACCGGCCATACGGTAGGCCTTCTTGGCCGCCATGGTCAGCACTTCTGAGTCGGCGAGATCACGATCCCCCAGGAAATAGCCGTCGCAGCAGTTGGCCAGGCCCTTGATCCAGACCGGCTTGTCCGTCAACTGTCGGGCGCGCTGCTCATTGGCCAGCAGCATCACGATGGCGCTGTCGCCTTGCGGACGCGACTGCAGCGTGGTGATCGGGTCAGCCAGCATCCTCGCACCAAGCACATCGGCGATGCTGAAGTCGCCCTCGCGCAAGGCCAGGGGATTGTTGCGGGCGTTGCCGAGATTCTTGACCGAGATCGCGGCGAGCTGCTCCGGCGTGATGCCGTACTTGTGCGCATAGCGCTGTACCTGGAGCGCGGCGGCCTGTACGTTGTCCAGGCCCAAGGGCCGGCAGAAGAAGGGGTCGAACACCTTGTTCTCGATGGCATTGCCACCACTGGCCGCCGTCGAATCCTGGCCGACCGCGACCACGAGCACGGTCTCGAATTCTCCCGAGGCGATTTGCCAGAAGGCTTCAAGTACGCCGACGGCACCGTCCTGGTCCACTTTCTCGTCAGGCCGAAGATTGGCACCCGCCACATCGACGATCAGCGACGCAGAGAACGGGCGTGCGATGCGCGAGTGCTCATGGCAGATCAGACTCGCGTCGATGCCACCCTTCTCGTAGGCCGGCAGGAAGCGCAGGCCGGTTTCCTGCAGCACCGGCCGGATTGCCCGGTAGGCCAGCTCTTCGGGTGAGTACGCCCGCTTCTCGCTGTAGTTGACTTGTGCCATCGACACGATGGCTACACGGTTGGACATGTTCATCCTCTCTGGGTTGATCGGGCCCGGCCCTCGACGAGACAGGTCACGGGCAGTCGGAAGGCGCAGGTGCGCCGGCGAAGCGGTCCGCCATCCAGTCCAGGGCGAGCGGATAGCCCAACAGCATCCCGGTCGCGTGCTCGGTGATGCCGATGGTTCGGAAGCTCACCTTCGCCCCGCCGGCGCACCATGCGGTGAAGGTCTTCTTCGTGTTCTCGTAGGGCACAAGCTCGTCGAGCAGGCCGGCGTAGACGAGCGCGGGCACCGCCGGCGTGGCGGTGCCGGTGCGCTGCTGCAGGAAGCGCGCCTTCCAGTCGGAACGCGTCGAGATGCCCGGCCCGTCGACGAGCACCGCATCTCCCAGTCCCGGATAGCTGGCCGCCATGGCGAGCAGGCACTTGTTATTGCGCGCCTCGGCGATGATCGAGCGGCCATAGGGAGTCAGGATGGTGTCGAGGCTCAGCTCGGGATAGGCAGCGTTCAGTCCGATCAGCAGGTACGGGATTGCACCGCCGAAGAGGCCGCCGTTGTTGGCCGCGTACAGGCCATCAATGCTCGACGGCCCGGCGCCCGAGGCCACACCCTTGACCTTCAACGCTGGCGCATAGCTCGGCTGCAGCTCGGCAGCGATGGCCGAGGCGTGCCCGCCCTGCGAGTAGCCGACGAGGCCGACCGGTGCCTGGGCCGACAAGTTCGCCCCGCCCAGTTGTTGGGCCGCGATCACTGCATCGAGCATGGCCCGACCCGCAGGCGCCGCGACGCCATAGGTGTGGTCGCCCGGCGTGCCGAGGCCCTGGTAGTCGGTCATGGCGATGGCCCAACCGCGGGCCAGCGTCCAGCCGATGGGGCCGGCGATCGCCTCGTACTCGGTGCCGACGGCGAGTTGGTGCGACGGGGCGCAGCGGTCCGCAATGCCCTGCGTGCCCGACGCCCATCCGACGATCGGTCGCGGCGAAGACTGGAACCATGGCAGCCACGGCACCATCACGTTCCCAGTGACGGCGACGGCGTTGCCGTTGACGTCGGTCGACTTGTACATGATCTGCCAACCCCAGGCGGGCAGTCCCAGCGGCACATAGGCGCGCGAACGGATGAGTGTGCCGTGCGGCCCCTCGGGCAACGGCGACGGCGGCGCGTAGAAGGGGTCACCCGCCGGGTCCTGCAGCGGGCCAGCTACTGCGGCGGCCGACGCACCCAGGCAGAGCATCAGCGCGGCCATCCATCGGCCCAGCATCCGGCCCAGCGACCGGACGCGTCGAACCACCGGCAGATTCATCAAGCGATTCATTCTTTGTCTCCTGTTGTGTTGTTCTTCAGTGCCAAGGGCCGGCGAGTGGCGGGCCTCAGACGCCCCGGAAGGCCGGCGCGCGCTTCTCGCCATAGGCGGCGAGCCCTTCGCTAAAATCATGGGAGCGTGTGTGCTGCAGGCATTCGAGCAACTCGTCGCGCAACGCCAAGTCGAGCGGCTGATCCAGGGCGCGCTCGGCGATGGTCTTCATGCGGCGCAGAACCAGAGGGCTCTTGCCGGCCATGCGGGCCGCCAGAGCGGCAACCGCCGGCTGCAGCTCAGAATCGGCCACCACCTCGTTCAACAAACCCCAGGCCTGCATCTGCGCGGCACTCATCAAGTCGCCGGTGAATAACAACTGTTTTGCACGTGGCAGGCCGATCCGGCGCGGGAGGACCGCCGCACCTCCGCCGCCGGGGAACACACCGTAGTTCGCGTGGCCGTCGCCGATCTTCGCGCTCGCCGCGCCCACGAGAAAGTCGCAGCACATCGCCAGCTCGAGACCCCCGGCGACCGTCAGGCCGTTCATCGCGCCGATGACCGGCTTGGGCATATTGCGTAACTGCGAGAGCGTGGACAGGGTCAGGTCGGAGAAGTTCGGCTCGCCCGGGGCGGCATCGATGGCGCCGCGCAGGGCCTTCAGATCGGCGCCGGCGCAGAAGGCCCGGCCTGCGCCAGTCAGCACGAGCACCTTCTGCGAAGCGTCGGCCGCGACCTCCGTCAGCGCCGCCGACAGCTCCTGCAGCATTCGCAAGTTCACCGAATTGAGTTCAGCGGGACGGTTGAGCGTGATCCATGCGACGGACTCCCGCTGCTCGTGGATGATGGTCTGGTAGGTCATTGCGGTCTGTCTCCTTGCATGGACGCGTCGCAATGGTGCGGCGCCCCCCTCCCGGGCGCACCCCTCGTGTTGAGGGGGCGGGTTGCAGCGGAGAGCGTTCCGAGGAGGCGCTCCCTAAAATCCCTCGTGCAAGGAGCCCGCCTTTTGCCGCTCGACCACCTTCTCATTCCGACCAAGTTCGCGCCGCCGCGCATCAGCCCGCAATCGACCGCGCGGACCCGCCTGCTGGCGCGGCTTCGCGAAGCGCGCGACTGCCGGCTTGCGCTGGTGTGCGGCAGCGCGGGCTTCGGCAAGACAACGCTGCTGGCGCAGTGGCGCCAGGAACTGCTGAAAGCCGGCGAGCAGGTGTCGTGGCTCTCGCTGTCGCAGGAGGAGCAGCAATTTCCACAGTTCCGCGCCTACCTCCTGGGCGCGCTGCAGCAGGCCGGCTTGGCCGTTGAAGACAGCACCGCCCTGCCTTCCGAGGCACGCGCCGAGCTGCCAGTGGCGCAGACCGTCGCCACCATCGTCGATGCGGCCTGTCAGTCGAGCAAGGCCCTCTACCTCTTCATCGACGACTACCACCATGTCGACGACCCGCTGACGCATGCGTTGATACAGGGCCTGCTGGACCACTGTCCCGAGGAGATGCACCTGGTCCTCGCATCGCGCACCTCGCCGCCGCTTGCTGTGAGTCGCATGCGCCTCACCGGCGAGCTGAGCGAAATCGCCCTCGCAGACCTGCCATTCGATTTCCATGAGACGCAGGACTTTCTGGCCAAGCAGCTCGGCGAAGTTACGCCCGACGACGCGCGCCTGATCCACGACATCACTGACGGCTGGCCCCTGTGCGTGCAGATGATCTGCATCCGACTCAAGCGCGCGTCGGGCAACCGCGCGCTGCTATCACAACTGGTGCACCACCGCGGCGACCTGCAACGCTACCTGTCGGAGGACGTGGTGCGCGACCTGGCGCCCGAACTCGTTGACTTCATCGAGAAAATCTCGATCTGCCGGCGCTTCAATGCCGACCTGGTCCACTACGTCACGGAGAGCCCGCAGGCCCGGGCTCTGCTTGATCAGTTGGAGCGCGAAAACCTCTTGCTCCTACCCGTCGAGATCGACAGTCCCACGCCGTGGTATCGCCTGCATCCGCTGTTCGCCAGCTTCCTGCAGGAGCGCCTTTCAGCGCGCGATCCGCAGCAGGTGCGCGCGGCTCATGCGCGCGCGAGCCATTGGTTCGAGGCACACGGCTCGTTGATCGAGGCCCTGCGGCACGCCTACCACGCGGACGATCTCGAGGCCGCAGCTCGGCTGGTGGAGCGCGCTGACCTGCCGGTGCGCAGCATGAGCTTCATCAGCACGCTGCAACGCTGGATGAGTCAGCTCTCGGCCGAGGTGCTGATGGCCCACCCCCGGCTGCTCGTGCTCGGTTGCTGGGCGCTTGTCGCCACTTGCCGATGGAGAGATGCGCAGGCCTGGCTCGATCGGCTGCAGCAAGGTCAAGCAATGCTGGCCCCCGAGTTCGCCCTGCACGCACGCTACCTGCGCGCCAGTATCGCGCTTCAGCGCGATGACACCAGTGCCGCGTTGGCGCTGATCGCGCCTTCGGACTTCGATGCCTTGCAGGAACGGTTCCTGCGCCAGGCCCACCTAGCCATACTCAGCTTTGCGTATTGTGCGGAAGGCCGCTACGCCGACGCACGGAGCCTGCACCGCAACCTCGCACGCCTGTCGCGTGCAGAGTTGTTGGACGACATGGCGCTAGTGGCCGAGTCGACCTTGCTACTTAGCCATCTACTGGAGGGCTCCAACACGGAGGCGATCCGGATTGCCGGGCCGCTGGTTGTGCGCTCCGAGGACGCGCACGGCCGCCGCTCGGTGTCTGCCGTGAACTGCGCGGCTTTCGCCGCCGATGCGTACTACGAAGCTGATCGCCTCGCCGAGGCGCGCGACGTGCTCGCCCACCGCCTCGATCTGCTGCGCTTCTCGTCCCCGGAGCCGATGGTGCGCGCCCTCATCGCGCGTAACCGGCTGGCGGGCTTGCAACTGTCACCACTAGAAACGCTCCAGGGTCTGGCCGAAGACGAATCCCAATATCGCGACCAAGCGCTCGATCGCCCATTGGCGTATGTGCTGGCCGAGCAGGCGCGCCTACATCTGCGGCTTGGCCGCCAGGAGATCGCGCAGCAGATACAGGCCGAGCTCGATGCGCTGGCTGAACGCCATCGCGGCGCCGCGGGTTTCCTTGCCGAAATCGACGCCATTGCCGCGCTGGCGGCGGCGCGCCTCGCTCTAGCCGAAGGCCACGGGGACGCGGCATTGCCTGCGCTCGGGCGCCTGCGGCAGCACGGCGTCACGTTCGCCCGCCAAAAGAGCGTGGTGCTGGCCGACCTACTGTCAGGCTGCGCCTTCGATCAGATGGGGCGCGAGGCGGAATCGAGACACGGGCTGATGGTCGGCATTGAGGCCGCGCTGCGTCTGGGTCTGGTGCGCACCGTGTTGGACGAAGGCGAAGCCCTGCATGTTCTACTCAGGAAACTGGTGACGACGCTGGAGGCCGGCGACACCCGGGATTACCTCGCCGACCTGCTGCAGCGAGCCGACGCCGCGCGCACATCCCGACTACCCTTGCGAGAGGCTGCGGTGCAGGACCAAAACATGAAGCCGCGCGAGATCGAGATCCTGCAACTGCTCGGTCAATCGATGTCCAACAAGCGGATCGCGCTGACCCTGAATATCACGCTCGAAACCGTAAAGTGGAACCTGAAGAGCATCTTCGGCAAGCTTGGCGTCCCGAGCCGGTACGACGCGGTGATGGTGGCACGCAAGCGCGGACTGATCGACTGAGTCGTTTGCCGCAGGCTCCACTCGAAAAGAGGGGTGATCGCTTTTCTGGCGCACACCAGAATCTTCGTCGCAGTCCAGAGGTCGGACTGCTCCACACGAAAGATGTCGTATGGCAGAAGAAGAGCGCGCTGTGCCTGCCCCCGAAATGCTGCCGAGCGACGAAGAGCGGGAGATGTTGCGCGAAAGCCTGCGCCGTCTGCTTGAACGGCTCTGGCCCGCCGAGCGCGCCATAGCGCTGGCTGCCGACACGCAAGCGATTGCGTCGATCTGGCACGCACTGGCGGAACAGGGCGTGGCAAGCCTGGGCCGCGATCCGCTCGAAGGCGGTCTGCGCGAGATTACAGTGGCGCTGGAAGAACTAGGGCGTGCGGGCTGTCCCGCGCCGCTGGTCGGCGCCGTGCTTGTGAATATGGTGCTTTCGCCGCTGCGAAGCAGTTCGCAGGAAACGGATGATTTGCTGGACGCGCTCCATCGGGGCGACGCCACCATCGCCTTCGCACTAGGTAGCTTTGACGGCGATCCGTGCGCTGGCACGCTTCGGTGGAACAGTGATCGGTTGCAAGGGTGCGTGGACTTTGCCGAGGGCTGTGCGACAGCCACTCACGTGCTCGTGCTGGCCGACCAAGGTCCATTGCTGGTAGTTGTGCCGCGCGGTGCACCGGGTCTGGCCATCGAGGAAACGCCGGGTCTGGCGATCCCGCCCTTGGCTCGGCTGACCTTCGACTGCGTGGCCGCAGTCCCTTTGGCCATTTCGCAGCAACTGGCCGAGGATCTCCACCAGATCGCAGGGCTGGCCTTGCTGGCGCGCAGTCTAGGTGCTGCACAGCGCGGCTTCGACATGGCGGTCGAATATGCGAAGGAGCGCCGTCAGTTCGGCCAACCGATCGGCCGCTTCCAGGCACTTCAGCACAAGCTCGCGAACGCTCTGATGAGCCTGGAGGCTGCGAGGCTATTGCTGAACAACGCGGCCCGCAGCTACGACTTCGGCATGGACAACTGGCGTGTGCTCGGCGCGAGCGCGCGCGCTTTTGCCGGCCCTGCTCTGCGCCGGGTGGCGCTGGAGGTGCACCACACCTTCGGTGCCGTCGGCTACTCGGAAGAACATGAGGCACCTCGGCATTTCCGGCGAATTCATGCCGACCTGGCACGCCTGGGTGGGGTGCGCCGTGCCCGGGAGCAATTGGCCCAGGCGCTGCTCGACCAGGGGCAGGCACTTCCAGAACAGGATCTGGGGACTGCGGGCAATGCATTTCGCGTGGAAGTGCGCGACTGGCTGAAGGACAACTGGGTGCCCGAAAGCCGGGAAGACGAGATTGACCGACCGTACGAAGAATGGGGCTACGACACCAGGTTCACCGCATTGCTGGGCCGCAAAGGATGGAACAGTCTGAGTTGGCCCAGCGCCTACGGCGGCGAAGGCCGCACGCCCCGCGAGCAATTGGCTTTCATGGAAGAAATTCAGCGCGTCGGCGCGCCGATGGGTGGCCGTGGGGACATCCAGGCTCATGCCCTGATGTCGTTCGGCACGCCAGCGCAGAAGGCTGAGTTCCTTCCCAAGCTCGCTCGCGGGGAAATCACCTTCTGCCTAGGCTACAGCGAACCCGGCTCGGGCTCCGACCTCGCCTCGATGCAGACCACCGCCGAGCGCGACGGCGACGAATGGGTGATCAATGGACAGAAAATCTGGACCACGGCCGCAGAGAAAGCCGACTACATGTGGCTAGCGGCGCGCACCGATCGGACTGCGCAGCGGCCGCACGCCGGCATCAGCCTCTTCATCGTGCCAATGAAGACTCCGGGTCTCACGGTGCGCCCGTCGATGGCCATGTACGGGCACACTTTCTGCGAAGAATTCCTCGACAACGTGCGAGTATCTGCACATGCGCTTGTCGGTGAGGTCAACCAAGGTTGGACGATCCTCACCTCCGCATTGGCCACCGAGCGAATGATGATGGGCAGTTTCATCGCTAACGCGCGTGCCGAATTCGAATGCTTGGTCCGATGCGTGCGCGAGGTCGACGACAGCCTGCAATCAGGCCGTACCGATGGTGCCGTTCGTGATCGCATTGGAGCGCTCGCCGCCCAGGTCGAGGCCGGACGGCAGTTGTTCATGAACAGTATTGAAATGGCGGAGAAAGGCAAGGCCCCGATCCATGAAGCCGCCATGAGCAAGGCGTACACCGGCGAACTGATGGAGCAGTTGGGGCAAGTCTCGCTCGATATTCTGGGCGCTGCGGCGACGCTATCCAAGGGGGCGCATGGCGCGGTCGCCGCGGGCCGGTTCGAGCAACTGCTGCGTTTTTCGATCGTGACCGTGATCGGCGGTGGCACGGCGGAGATTCAGCGGAACTTGATCGCTCTGCATGGGTTGGGATTGCCGCGCTCCTGATCGGGGCTCGCTACTCTTGGGAAAAAAAAAGACCATTACGGATCTACCCGTCTTCCCCCCGAGCTGCACGCGGTTGAGAAAGCGACCACTTGATTGGGACCCCACCGAGGCAAGGTGTTTCTGAGAGAGAGAGAGAAAATTCGCCCTCATCTAGCTTTCATAAGAGAAGCGCACAGGCCGCCCACGGGCAAAGATGTGATCAATCCGAAACTTCATTCGGCGGCTCCCAAGAATGAGCGCTTACTAGCGGCCTATGCACTTTCCGTGAACTTCCGTTCCTGGTTGATAGTACCCGTCGAGCGAGGCCGAGGGATGCCGGCAGCCGCTGCATACCTGCCTCTCGCAGTGATGAACTATTGACCTGAGTGCAGCACGTTTTTACTGGTTGCTTTGCGCTCTCAACTTCCGATAACCGGGCGTTTATGTGCCTATCGTTATCGTCGGTTGGGCAATAGGCTCGTCGTTGGCGCGAAAGCGGTTTCTATCAGCGGTGCCCTGATGGGACAGGGCATGGTCCAACAGGCCGAAATACGGAGCGTCGCACGCGTTGGGCGGCTGCTTCAGACTGGTTGCTGCCGTTCGATGCGGCTGGCCAGAGGGGCACTATCGGCCAATAGCCGACTTTCATTACACCGTCCAGTTCGCTAGCACCTTCAAAGTCGGCGGGCAGCACATACCGGTCGAGGCCCGGGGTCGAGCTCGTCCCTCATGGAGGCAGCTCAAGCTTGAGACTGGCCTGCTTCGTTCAATTTCCAATGCGCGCGCGGCCCCCTGAAGGTGTAGCGTTCCCGGTAGCTACGCGGGCTGATGCCTGTCGCGCGCGCAAACATCCGGCAGAAGGCACTGGTGTCCGAATAGCCGCACTCATGAGCGATCTCCTCGACCGAACGCCAGGTGCCTTCGAGCCACATCTCGGCGCGCTGCACGCGCAGCTCCTGCAGGTACTTCAGAGGCGTCTTGCCGAGATGCTGGCGGAATATCCGGGAAAGGGTCCGCTCACTGACCGAGGCCGCCGCTGCCACTTCTGCCAGCGTCAATGCGCGCCCCGCGTTGGCCTGGATCCAGGTCTGCGCGCGATAGAGCGGCGTGTCTCGTGACTGTCCTAGCACTTCCTTGCTTGTCATGCTGGCCGACAGCGCCTGGCGCTCGGCGTTGAGCAGAACCTTTTCGGCGCAGGCATGCGCCAGATCGGCCAGCCCGGCGTAGGTGGTCAGGTGAAGCACCAGCGCATGCGTCAATGAAGGGGCTGCCGCGCAAACCATTCCGTGCTGCACCACGATCGGCTCACGCGCCTCGATCCTCACGTTCGGAAACTGGACCTCGAAGCCCGACTGGTAGAGCCACTGGATGGGCGCGAGCAGGAGCCGCCCCGACTGCGCGAGGAGCCAAATGCTGGTGCCGCAAGCGCCGATGAGATGGCCCGCGTCGAGGCGCTCGCGAACCTTCTCGACCAAGCCCGCGTTGCGGGACACCAACCGTCGCAGCGCCGGCATTGAGCGCATCTCGAGCGGCGGGAGAAGCATCACGCGTGGTCCTGGCCGGGGCTTGCGAGCGTACAGGCGCTCCTCGTCGTCGATGCACGCCTGCGCATGCCATTTGTGCGTACGGCCCCGCGCATCGACCAGGCGCCACGCCACGACCGGCTCGCGGCTGCGGGGGGCGCGCGTGCGCGCAAGTGCATTGAGTTCTCGAAGGACGTCGATCACCACCCACAGCGCGCCGGGAGCGCCGCCTTCGGCGAGCACAAGATCGAAATGAACCATAAAAATCTGGTTGGCTGGATCAGCACAGCAAATGGCGAGATTGAACATTGTCGCAGCGGATGCCCGAACCTACCATTCGCCGCACTGTTCAAGCCCAGGAGCCGTTCGCCGTGAATTCGTCCCAGATCAAGAAGTCGCGTGTCGCGTTCTTTTGCGACGCTGTCCTGGCCGGACATGCAGCCACAGCAGGATGTGTCTCCAAGCCAGCGAAGCTGCTCGTTCCGTATCCGGCGGGTGGTCTGTTGGAAGGCGCAGAAATCGGATCGCGCCCATCCGTTGGCCTGTACAAGATGCGGGCCATGGTCCCGATCCGAAATCACTCCGATGCCGCGCCCATCGCCGGAACCGGCAAAAGCTCCCTGGTCTGCGGCAATCACCCCGGTTTGCTGCTTCATCGAGCAGGTCTTCGCCGAAATGATTGATGAAGAGCATTTTCACGATCCATCCGACTACAGATACCAATCAAGGACTACGAGCATGGCACTCCCCCACACGAAGCGATTTCCCACGGCATTGGCAGCGCTCGTTCTGCTTGCTGCCGCAACAGCAGGCTCGGTCCATGCGGAGGGCGCACCATATCCTGCAAAACCTGTCCGCGTCGTGGTGCATTCTGGAGCGGGAGGGCCACCAGACCTCCTCATTCGTGTCGTGGTCCCCGAAATGGCACGTCGACTCGGACAGCCACTTTTCGTGGATAACAAACCTGGCGCAGCTGGAGCGATCGGCATCGGCGAGGTTGCACGTGCAGCACCCGACGGATACACCATTGGATTCGCCAACGCCACTACGCTGGCGATCAATCAGTCCCTTTACTCCAAGCTGCCCTACGACGCAGAGCGACAGCTAGCTCCGATTGGACTCATTGGCTTCGTGTCCAACGCTCTTGTCGTGAGATCCCGTAGCTCATTTCGCTCCATTGACGACCTGCTTAACTATGCAAAAAAGAACCCAGGCAAGCTGTCGATGGGGTCATCGGGCAATGGAGGAACGGGGCATCTGAGCGGAGAGCTCTTCAAGGCGAAGGCTGGGATCAGTATGTTGCATGTGCCCTACCGAGGAAGCGCAGCGGCGGTTCAGGACTTGGTGGGTGGAATGGTCGACCTGATGTTCGAGAACATTTCGATGGTTCTTCCCCAGATCCAATCAGGCCAGCTGCGTGCACTCGCGGTCACTTCCAAAGAAAGATCGCCACTGCTGCCAGCGGTCCCAACAGTGATGGAGGCTGGTCTGCCTAGCTATGAGATGGTTGCATGGGGTGGTCTGGTCGCACCGGCGGGCACTTCGCCAGACATCATCGCGACGCTCAATAGGGCACTCAATCAATCACTCGACGATCCAGTGGTGAAAAAGCGTCTTTCGGAACTGGGAACCGAGACGTCGACGGGCGAGCCCGAACGCCTATTTACTCTGGCGCGAAAAGAGCGGCCGATTTGGGCCGAGATCGTGAAATTTTCCAACGCAAAAATGGACTGATATGACGTTCGACTACATTTTCAAGGACGCGACCGTCATTGACGGCACAGGCGCACCGCGATACCGTGCGGATGTCGGTGTCGTCGCAGAGTTGATCGCGGAAATCGGAGACCTGAGCAAGGCAAGCGCCAAACAGGTCATCGATGCAAGTGGACAGGTTATCGCGCCAGGCTTCATTGACACCCATGCGCATGACGATGCCGCAATCTTCGATCGCTCGGAAATCTATCCGAAACTAGCGCAGGGCGTTACCACCATCATCAACGGCAACTGCGGTTGTTCTCTGGCCCCAATGGCATTGAGACCTGGTGAACGCCCTCCAACGCCTCTTGATCAGCTCAGTCGTGACGGCGTTCACTTCAGGACCTTTGCCGAGTATCTCGATGCGGTGAGCTTGTCGCGACCTGCCATCAACGGCGCGTTCCTGGTTGGGCACTCCACCTTGCGATTTCGGCACATGGCTGATCTGCAAAGGCCGGCGAACGAATCAGAAATCTCTGCCATGCAATTGGACTTGCATGAAGCCCTGGACGCCGGCGCACTGGGAATGTCCACCGGCGTTTTCTATGGACCGGCGCAAGCCACAACCACAGATGAACTCATCGCTGTGGGCCGCCCCCTTTCCGACAGGGGCGGACTGATTGCGATGCATGTTCGAAATGAGGCGGACCAGATCGAACCCGCTTTGCATGAAGCCTTTGCTGTCAGCAGCACGCTCCACGTTCCGTTGGTCGTCTCGCACCACAAACTGTTTGGAAAGGAAAATCACGGTCGATCGACGCATACGCTTGCCATGCTCAAAAAGCAGGCGCGCCTGTCGCCCGTTTGCTTCGACTGCTATCCCTATACGGCTTCATCGTCTACCTTGCTTCCTTCTCGCATCAAGGATTCGTCGCGCATTCAGATTACCTGGTCGAAGACTCACCCTGAGCACGCTGGCCGAGACCTCAAGGACATCGCTGAGGAAATGGGAGTCGATCAAGAGGAGGCGATGCGCCGCCTGGAACCCGGAGGTGCGGTCTACTTTGCACTGTCGGAAGATGACGTGCAGCGAATCCTTGCTTCGCCGAACGCGATGATCGGCTCCGATGGGGTGCCTTTTCAAGAGGTTCCGCATCCACGCATGTGGGGCACGTTTCCGCGGGTCTTGGGCCACTATTCACGAGACTTGCGCTTGTTTCCGCTGGAGGCGGCACTTCACAAGATGACCGGGTTGCCAGCGGAACGATTCGGGCTCGTCGGCCGAGGAAGGGTGGCAACGGGCTTCGCTGCGGACCTGACCGTTTTCGACGCGGAGCAGATTGCCGACATGGCCACGTTCGACACGCCCAAACAAGCCCCCAAGGGAATTTCCCATGTCATGGTCAACGGACGCATGGCCGTAGTGGGTGGCGAGGTCGTGGACTGGCATGCAGGCCAGGTGTTGCGTCGTGGCCAGTGAGCTTCGGATGCCATCTCGGTACAAAGTCAAGGCATCAATGAAACAACAGACTTCATTCTTCATCGACAACGTGATCGCGGATGCGGACAGGCCGTGGAATATCCCGCCGGCAGTACCAGGGATGCCGATTGCAGAAGTCGACACCCCGGCGTTGATTCTTGATCTTGATGCGCTCGAGTTCAACATGAACAAGGTTCATGAACGGCTGCACGCGGCGGGTCTTCGCGTCCGCCCGCATGGGAAGGCCCACAAGAGTGCCGATATCGCGAGATTGCAGATCGCGTCCGGCGCGATTGGAATCTGCTGCCAAAAGATCAGCGAAGCTGAGGCATTTGTGGCAGGCGGAGTCGCAGACGTATTGGTGACCAATCAGATTGTGGGGGCCATCAAAACCAGGCGCGCCGCACAACTGGCGAGGCGATGTGCGCTGTCTGTCTGTGTGGATCATCAAGTCCAGATCGATCAGTTGGCAGAAGCGACTCGGGACGCCGCATCAAGAATTGGCGTTCTGGTGGAGGTTGATATCGGGCACGGTCGATGCGGCGTTTCGTCGGTCAATGCAGTCGTCGAGCTGGCGAAGCTCATCACACGGCACTCTCCGCAGCTCTCATTTGCCGGTCTTCATGCTTTCAGGGGCTCAGCTCAACATTTGCGGACATATGAGGAGCGTGAGGCCGCGGTGGATCAGGCCGTGGCAATGCTGCGAGACGTTGTCGAAGCCTTGAGCCGGGAGGGCCTGGAATGCCCGACCATCACCGGCGGTGGAACCGGGACGTACGCCTTGGAAGCAGCTTCGGGTCTCTACACGGAAGTCCAACCGGGGTCCTATGTGCTCATGGATGCTGACTACGCTGAGAATATCCAAGGAGAAAACGATGACGTCCTGCGCCACGCACTCTTCGTGATGTGCTCCGTCATTAGTGCGCAGAGCCACCACGCGGTACTGGATGGTGGGTTGAAGGCATTTGCCATGGATCGTGGCGTACCCAAGATGGTCGACTGCGATTCGACTGTGCGATCAGTCTCTGATGAGCATGCTGTGATTGAACCTGGGGAGTCGCGGCAGCTGCCACGAATCGGGGAGAAGGTTCGTCTGATTCCAGGCCATTGCGATCCAACAGTCAATCTCCACGACTGGATCGTTGCTTTCCGCGGTTCCCATGTCAGCCACGTGTGGCCTGTCACGGCGAGAGGCGCAATGTTCTAGGGCGACGCTGAGTTTGCTGTCGCCGAGTGTCCCGCATGGCCCGCTGACGCGAGCACGCACGCTCTGGTCGCCGTGTGGACGTCGGCGCCAGCCAGGCTTCACCACCCGCACGCGACTCTTCCTTTAACTGACTCGGATGAGGAACACCGGCGCTTGTTGGGGACGCAGGCGGCTGTGCAGCGGCTGCTGACGTAGCGTCTTCTCGAAAGCAGACCTCAAGATGCCGGCCATCTACCTGTTTTCGGGTATTGCCCCTCGGTAGCGAGTTGCATAGGATCGCCGCCTTACAAAATGTAACCAGGGTGATCATGGGGAGCATTACTGCAAGGGCGCGATTGCTCCGCGCTCAATCCGTTTGGCTTTGGCTAATGGCCCTGTGGCTGGGCTGCCTCGTGGCCTTGTCCGGCTGCGGCGGCGGCTCGGGCGGCGCGAGCTTCGTCGGCTTCGGGCTCAACCTCACGCAGCCGCCCGCGGGCTTGAGCTATGCCATGACCTCCGCGGTCTACGAGGTCGGGCAGGCCATCGTGCCGAATCGGCCCACCGCCAGCGGCGGCGCCGTCGAGCGCTATGCCGTGGCGCCGCCGTTGCCGGCGGGCCTGGCGCTCGACGCGGGCACGGGCGTCATCAGCGGAGCGCCCACCGCCGTTGCCGCATCCGCCGTGTACGTGGTGACCGCCGAGAACGCGGGCGGCAGCGCGACGGCCCGCGTGCAGATCGAGGTGCGCAGCACGCCTGCCGCGCCGTCCGGGCTGACCTACCGTGAAAGCGCCGCGATCTACACCGTGGGCCAGGCCATCGCGGCCAACGCGCCCGCCAGCAGCGGCGGTCCGATCACCGGCTACAGCATCGCGCCGGCCTTGCCCGCGGGGCTGCTGCTCGACCCGCAGACCGGCGTGATCAGCGGAACACCCACCGCCGCCGCGGCGGACGCGGCCTACACCGTCACCGGCACCAACGCGGCCGGATCGGCCGAGGTCACGTTGCAGCTGGCAGTCCAGGCGCCGCTGGCGGCGCCTGCCAGCGTGGCGTATGCCACGCCGCGCGCGCTCTACGCCACGGCGCAAGTCATCGTTCCCAACACAGCGCTGGTGATCGGCGGCACGCCCTCGGCGTTCTCGGTGATGCCGGCGCTGCCCGGCGGCCTGAGCCTCAACGCGCTGACCGGTGCGATCACCGGCACGCCGGCGGCCATCCAACCGCTGACGACATACACGGTCACGGCCAGCAACAGCGCGGGCTCGGCGCAGGCGCAGGTGCGGATTGCGGTCACCGGAAGTGGCAGCTGGGTTTCGCAAGCGGTTCTGCCGACCGGACGTCACTACGCGCCGGTCGTGCGCCTGCAAAGCGGCAAAGCGCTGGTCATCGGCGGGTTCACGGCCTCCGGCGTGACCGCGTCGGTCCTCGTCTACGACCCGGCGGGCAACAGCTGGACCGCGGCCGCGCCCATGTTGACGCCTCGCTCCGACGGATCGGCGACCGTGCTGCCCGACGGACGCGTGCTGGTCGCCGGCGGCGACGGTGCGGGCATCTCCCCCGTTGCGGCCGCCGAAATCTACGACCCGGTCGCCGATACCTGGCAGCTCGCCGCGAGCATGGCCGAGGCGCGCACGCGGGCCACAAGCACACTGCTGCCCAATGGCAAGGTCCTTGTCATCGGTGGCTACAGCCGGATTCCCAGTTTGACCTTTTCGCAGACGGCCGAGCTGTATGACCCGGCTTTCAACACCTGGACCTCCATGGCCACGCCGTTGTCGTCCCCACGCGCTCAGCATGCCGCGCAGCTGCTGCCGGGCGGCAATGAAGTGCTGGTGATCGGCGGCGTCAACCGAAACGGGTTCGTGACCTCCGCCGAACGGTTCCCTGTCAACGACAACGGTGCCACCACGCCTGTTGCTGGCACCGTGCCCGCCGCCAACGTATACACCTCCGTGCTGCTGGCGGACGGCGACGTGCTTGCGATGGGCGATGGCAGCAGCACCGCGATGCGCTTCGACGTCGCCACGTCGGGCTGGACGGCGAGCGTTTTTTCCAGCACGCGCTCCCTTCCGACGATGACGACGCTGGCCGATGGCCGCGTGTTGCTCGCGGGCGGTACTGGCAGTGGCGGCGTTCGCCTGGCCACCGCAGAAATCTACAACCCCGACTTCGACGTCTGGACGTCGGCGAGTTCGATGTCCACCGGGCGCAGTGCCGCCTCCGCGGTCTTGCTCAGCGATGGCTCCGTCCTGGTTGTCGGCGGGTTCTCCAACCCTGCCGGCGAAGTCGACGCGGTGGAGCGCTTCCTGCCCTAGGCCTTGCCGTGTCACAAGCGAACGGCCGCTCTCCTGGCCTGCGAACGTCGGTTATCTGGCGATTTTGGGGAAGTGGTCGACCGTCCGGTTCTGGCCGATAGTGCCCATTCGCGCGGGGCCGAGGGATGTCGGCAATCGCTGCATAGCCGCCCTTGGGGTATGCCCCCCTTCAAATGAGTTGCCGACGTTCGAGAG
This sequence comes from Variovorax sp. GW458-11-26-14-LB1, assembly GCF_059423965.1. Taxonomy (NCBI): domain Bacteria; kingdom Pseudomonadati; phylum Pseudomonadota; class Betaproteobacteria; order Burkholderiales; family Comamonadaceae; genus Variovorax; species Variovorax sp. GW458-11-26-14-LB1. The sequence goes on along the minus strand of NZ_JBWKYW010000006.1, from coordinate 65,260 downwards.
GCTCGGCTTGAGAGGAGCTGTCCGTCAAAAACGAGCCGCTCCCCATTTGCGCGCGGCACGCCTGCCCATTGTTCCCGCGGTAGCGGGGGAGGACGATCAGGCCTCAGGCCCACACTTCGTCGATCACGGGGTTTTGCAGAATGCCTATGCCTTCGATCTCCACTTCGCAGACGTCGCCCGGCTTAAGCCAGACCTGCGGCGTGCGCGCCAGACCCACGCCCGAGGGCGTACCGGTGATGATCATGTCGCCCGGCTGCAATTCCATGCCTTCCGAGCACGCGGCAACGAGGGTCGCTACGTCGAAGATCATGTCGCGCGTGTTGGCGCTTTGCAGCACTTCGCCGTTCAGTCGGCAGGTCAGCTGCAGGCCGGTGGCGCCTGCCGGCAGTTCGTCCGCTGTGACGAATTCGGGGCCGAAGCCGCCGCTGCGATCGAAGTTCTTTCCCCACAGCCATTGGCCGGAGCGGAACTGGTAGTCGCGGATGGAACCCTCGTTGAAAATGGCGTAACCGGCCACGTGCGCCAGCGCATCCTCCTTGGCGATGTAGCGGCCTGCCTTACCGATGATGGCCACGAGTTCCGCCTCATAGTCGAACTGCGTGGAGACCCGCGGGCGCACCAGGGGCTCGCCGTGTGCGACCCATGAAGAGGGAAAGCGCTGGAACAGGACCGGGTGCTTGGGCGGCTCGAAGTTGCTTTCCGAGGCGTGATCGACGTAGTTCAGGCCGATGGCGAAGGCCTTGGAGGGGTTCTGAAGCGGCGGCAGCAGTTTCAGCTCGGCGAACGCCAGGTGCTGCGTCGCGCGGGCGGCGGCATCCTTCACTGCGCTCAGTCCGTCGGGGTGCTTGAGCAGCGCGTCCAGCGTCGACGGCAATCCGACTTCGGTGAGGTTGACGACCTGCGAACCGGTTCGCAGCCCCAAGGCGGGCAGGCCGTTGCTGGCGATAAAGGCGATGAGTCTCATGGTGTGGCTTTCAAGGCCGGCTTATGCCGGCTGCTCCAGGTTGGTGATGAAATCGGGGGGCAGCGAAGGCCCCCACACATACAGCGAGTCTTCTGGCGGATGGTCTGCCGCGGGCCACTCGCTGTCGGCCGGCACGTAGTCGATGTCGTGCGAATACTCGGCATAGCTGCCCCACGGATCGCGCACGTAGTAGAAGTAGTTCGACCCGAGCACGTGCCGCCCCACGCCCCAGCCTCGCCCATGGCCGGCATTGCGCATCTGCTCGGAGCCGCGCCCGACCTCGTCGATGCTGCCCACGTCCCAGCTCGAATGGTGCAGGCCGGCCGCGTGCGACTTTGCGAAGGCCACCAGATGGTGATCGGAGCCATGGGCTCCATGCAGGAAGGCGATCAAGTCGCCGGAATGATCGGACAACCGCAGGCCCAGGATTTCCTGCGAGAAGCGGATCATTCGCGGCACGTCGGGCGTGAAGAAAAGTACGTGCGACAGGTAACGGGGGCGAACCTGCAGCGCGCGGCTGCGCGCTGGCGCGGCGCCATGGCCCGGTGCGACGGGCGGTGTCACGACCGGGCGGGACTTGTGCGAGGGCGACACCTTCGACGCTGCCACGAGCTGCAGGTGTGTGCCGTCCGGGTTGCGCAGCCAGACGCCCTCGGCATCGCCCAGCGGGTGCGGCTGTGCCTCGAGGCCAGCCGTGACAATGCGTTCCCGCAAGGCATCCAGCTGATGCGCATGCACGCCATAGCGCACGTACTCGAGCTGCTTCGACCGGCCCGATGCATGGACCCAGGCCCAGCAATGCGGATGGCCGAAGGTGTGCAGCGCCAGGCGGTTGCCTTCGCGGCGCACGTCCAGGCCGAAGGCGCGGTAGAACTGCTCGGCCTCATGCAGGTCGGGCACGCTGAACACGAAGCGGTCGACCGAATGGACCGACGCATGGGGGGCTTGATTCATACCTCAGCCTCCTTTGTGTCGTCGGGGCGGGCACGCAGGGTCGCTGCGAAGCAGCTGCAGATTTCGTCATTGGCGCGCCGTGCAGCCTCTGAGACCTCGAAGAACCCGAAGAAGGGATGGAACATGTCTTCGTAGCGCAGCACCTGCGTGGCAATGCCAGCCGCCTGCAGCCGCGCCGCATAGGCCAGCCCCTCGTTGTACAGGGGGTCGCACCCTGCCACGGCGATGACCGTGGCGGGCAAGTCGCCCAAGTCTGCGCAGTGCAGGGGAGACGGAGGAAAGTCCGTCGCACGGTCCGCTGCCGTGCCCAGGTAGAGCCGCGCCACCTCCCGCAGGTCGTGCGGCGTGAGCATTGGATACGCACACCCATCGTTTCTCTCGAGCCTGACCGTGTCGCGTGCGAAATCGACGCCGGGCACGATGAGCAGCTGACCCGCGAGCGCAAAGCCGCGGTCGCGAACCTGGATAGCCGACGAGGCAGCGAGATTGCCGCCCGCGCTTTCCCCGGCCACGGCCACGCACGCGGGATCGCCACCGAGGGCCACGGCGTTGGCCAGCGCCCACAACGTGGCAGCCAGCGCGTCGTCGTGCGCGGCGGGAAAGGGATGCTCCGGCGCGAGTCGATAGTCCACGGACACCACCACCGCCTCGATGTCGCGACACAGCTTGCGCGCGATGTCGTCCATCAGCTCGACGCTTCCGAGCACGAAGCCGCCGCCGTGGAAGAAGACGACGGTCGGCAGCGACGGCCTGTGCGAATGCGGGCGGTACACGCGCACCGGAACGCGCACGTCTGCGTGCGCGGCAACGGTGTCCTCCGCAGACTGCACATCCGGCAATCCGGAGCGCTCGCGCGCGGCAAGGACCGCGGCGCGCATGCGACCGCGCGCCTCGTCCGGCGTGCCGCTGAACGGTGGGGGCGCACCGCGTGCCTGCAGGACAGCAACCACCACGGCGAGTTGGGGATCAAGCTGCGGCATGGCCGGCATCACATCTCCCCCAGCACGTGTCGTTGCGAGTCGAAGGCGCGGGCGCGCAGCGCGTCGACATCGATGTGCAGCATGCGGCCATTGCGCTTCACCGCGCGTCCGGCGACGTAGACGGAATCGACATTGCCTGGATGGGCGGCCAGCACGATGGCCCCGACGGCGTCGGACACGGGGGTGAGGTTCAGGTCGTCCTGCCGCACCAGAATGAGGTCGGCCTGCTTGCCCGGCGTCAGCGATCCCGTCTTGTGCGCCAGCCCCGTGGCCTTTGCACCGGCGATCGTGCCGAACTCGAGCACGTCACGCAAAGTGATGGTCGGTGGTGCGTTCGCGGCCTTCGAATGGCCGCCACCCATCCAGGAGCGGTAGTGCGCAAAGGCATGGCGCATCTGCGTGAACATGTCGCCAGCGCATTTCGTTTCGGTATCGCCGCTCAGGCTGGGACGGATCCCGGCGGCCAGCAACCGGTCGAATGGGATATCGCCGATTCCCTGCGCGTTCAGTTCGCAGTGCACGCCCAACGAGGCCGTCACGCCCGCGTCGGCCATCATGGCCAGTTCGTCGTCCCCGCAGAAGCAGCAATGAACGAAGGTAAGGTCGTCGCCCAGCACGCCGGCCTGGTGCATCTGGGCGATCGCGCGGACCGGTGCATTGCGCGCATACGCGCCCATGTGGATGGTGGAGCGAATGTCTAGTTCGCGCGCCAGGCGCAGGTCCTGCAGCCAGACCTCGCGGCGTGCCATTTCCGGGCCGCGCCCGGCCATCGCCAGCGTCAGCAACTGGTCGTCCGAAGAGAAGTACTGGCTGCGCAGCCTGCGGATGTCCTGCGGATGACCGCGTTCGCTGTCGAACATCCAGGAATGCCCCTCGACCAGCGGCCAGCCATGGGCGAAGACCCCCCGGATGCCGGCGTCGCGCAGGGCTAGGATGGCGGCGTCCGCATGCTCCGGTGTGTTCTGGACATGCGACCAGTCCAGCATCGTGGTCGTCCCGCTGTCCAGGGCCGACACCGCGCCCAGCAGGGTGCCGGCATAGACGTCCTCGGTGCGGAAAGCAGAGCCCTTGGCCCCGAGCATTTCCGCGAAGTAGATCTGAGGATCGATGTCCGCATAGCGATGCCGCACGCAGGTTTGCCAGGTGTGCCGATGGGTGTCGACGAAGCCCGGCATGACGATCATGCGTTGCGCGTCGATGCGCTCGGCCGCTTCGGTCTCGATGTGGGGTGCGACCGCGACGATGCGCTCGCCTTCGATCAGGACGTCGCCGCGGCGCAGGTCGCCGATGGTGGGGTCCATGCTCAGGACCCAGCCACCGGCCAGGAGGGTGCGGTGGGTGTTCACGGCTTGCTCCGCGTGAGCCAGTGGCCCAGTTGCGCCTCGACCTCACCGGCCCGTGCCAAGGCGCTGCTGGCCCAGGCGACGTAGCCGTCCGGGCGCACCAGGATGCCCGTCACGCCGTCCATCTCTGCCGGTACGCGGCCGACGCGGGCGCTGACGACGCTCAAGGGCAGGCCAGCGCGCTGCAGCGCTTCGAACTGGCGGCTCTGGCCTTCCAGGTCGAGCAGCAGGAACTTGCGATCGCGCAGGAGCTCGGCCGGCCGAAGCGACCGGCCGTCGAGCGTGAGGAGGTCGAAGTCGGGTAGGCGGCAACCGGTCAGCGCGTGGTTGCCTGCTTCGTGCGGATACGGCGCTTCCAGCCCGCACAACTCCAGCACCAGTTTGCGCTGCACGTCCGGCAGCGGAATGATCTGCTCGGCCATGCGCCGCTTGAGTGTGAGGCCGCTTTCGTCGAAGTTGAACTGCAGCACACACTGCGCCTTGACGCTCTCCAGCAGGGCGCGCATGACAGGCAGGCGCTCCGCGTCGTAGCTGTCCAGTGTCGACTCATCGGCATGGCCGTTGACCACGTTGGCCAGCTTCCACCCCAGGTTGAAGGCATCCTGCAGGCAGAAGTTCATGCCGACGCCGCTGGCTGGATAGTGGATGCGGGCCGACTCGCCCACCAGGAACACGCGACCCTTTCGCAGCGACGGCACCGAACGCATCTGGTCGTCGAAGCGCGATGCCCAGCGGTGGCTGGTGATGCCGTAGTCGGTGCCGTGCACGTCCGCGATGCATTTCAGCGCTTCTTCCAGGGTGACGGGTTCATCCTTCGGTGCCATGCGTCGGTCGCGATGGACGATGTTGAAACGGGTGATGCCTTCACCGAAGGCGTAACCGCGCACCCAGCCCATCTCGTTGTCGACGTTGATGCGTCCTCCGGGCCAGGGCGCATCCAGGTGCGCATCGATGACGATGCCGCGGAAGGTGCCGGAATGGCCATCGAACGGGATGCCGGCACCGGAGCGCACCGTGCTGCGGCCGCCGTCCGCGCCGACGAGGTAGCGCGCGCGCAGCGTCGCTGGTGCCCCCTGGGCATCGGTGACCGACACGGTCACGCCGCTGCCATCCTGCTCGAAGGACTGCAGTTCCGTGCCGCGGCGAATTTGCGCGCCGCTCTCGGTCGCCCATTGCCAGAGGATTTCTTCGGTGAAGTTCTGTGGCAATCCCAGTGTGAAGCCGAATCGGCTTTCCAGGTACTGCCAGCGAATCGGATGAAAGCCGGCCCATATGTGCGAAGGCCGAAACGGGTACGGCACGATCTCGCGCGTGCGCTCGATGAACCGATCCGCAATGCCACGCGCATCGAACAACTCGAGCACGCGCGGCAGGATGGTCCCCGCCCGCGACTGCACGCCCTCGGTCCTGCGTTCGAGCACCAGCGTCTTAGCGCCCGCACCCGCCAGTTCGGCGGCGAGCGTCAAGCCCGAAGGGCCACCCCCCACCACGATGACATCCCATGACTGCATGTTTGTTTGCTCCCTATTCAGGCTGGATGCCCGCTGCCTTGATGGCCGCTTCAACCATCGGGCGATCACTCGAAATCAGGCGCGCCAGGTCTTGCGGCGAGCCGCCCATGACGCGCCACTGTTCTTCCTCGATCTTCTTGCGCACCTCCGGCAGCTGAAGCGCCTGGGCGAATGCGGCGTTGAGCTTGCGCACGATCGGCTCCGGCGTGTTCGCCGGTGCGACGAAGCCCATCCAGTTGCCGAACGGGCGGAACGACGGGAACACTTCCGTCATCGTCGGAACGCCCGGCTGCGATGCCAGGCGCTTGTCCGACATGAAGGCCAGCACCCGCACCTGTCCCGCTTTCCATTGCCCCAGCACCGACCCGACGCTAAGCACCGTCACGTCCACGCGACCGCTGAGCAGTTCAGGGATGATGGGCGCGGCGCCCTGGTAGGGCACGTGGAGCATGTCCACGCCCGCCACCGCCTTGAACTGCTCCATCAGCAAGTGGTTGAAGGAGCCGATGCCGACGCTCGCATAGGGCTGCCCCGGCTGCTTCTTCAGCTGCTCTACGAGTGCGCGCAGGTCGGTCGCGGGCAGCCGCGAGCTGACGATCAGGCCCACCGGGATGTCAGCGACGGCAATGACCGGCGTGAAGCTGCGCACCGGGTCGTAGGGCAGGTCCTTGCGCTGCAGGCTGTTCAGGAGCAGGGCCGAGGTCGTCGTCAGTGCCAGCGTGTAGCCGTCCGGCTTGGCCCGGGCCACCTGGGTGGTTCCGAGGATGCCGTTGGCGCCGGCCTTGTTCTCGAAGACGATCGGTTGGCCGAGGATGCGCGAGGCGCGTTCCGAGACCAGGCGTCCCACCACTTCCAGCGAAGAGCCCGCAGGATAGGGAAACACGACATGGATGGGCTTGTTGGGATACGCCGTCTCTTGCGCGAAGGCTGGCGTGAGCGCCAGCTGTGCGGTGGCTGCGGCGCAGAAGGTCAGGAAGGCTCGTCTCATTGGGATTTCCTTTTTTCTTGAAGGGCCGCGTCAGAAGCTGTGGCGAACGCCGAGTTGCGTGCCCATGACGTCTTCGCCCTTGGCGAGAACGGGCAGCGCTGGATTCAGTGTTTCGGAGAAGCCCGCGCCATTGTTCAGGCGTGCGATGCCGGCAAAGACGGCCGTGCGCCGAGAGAGGAAGTGCATGTACTGGAGGGCGACTCTGGAGGCCTTGCTTGCCCCTTGCCGCTCGACCAGGTAGCTCGCGCGGATTTCACCGGCGCCGAGCGGCCAGTTTGTGCCGACCAATGCCGAGGAACGTCGGGGTTGGCCCGGATCGTTGCGCTGGATGTAGAAACCGGTCAGGCGTGGACCGCCGAACTTGTAGTCGCCGCCCACCATGAATTCCTTGCGATCGCCGGCGGGCACCGCGTTCTTCTGGATGGTGTAGGCCGCGTGCAGGTCGAAATTCGTGTCGTTGTAAGAGACGCCCAGGCCGGTGTATTGCGCACCCCTGACGCCTTCGCTGGCACTGGCAAGCGCACGCACTTGAAAGCCGCCCATGCGCGGGCTGAGGTACTTGACCGAATTGTTGATGCGCGGCGTGAAGAGGGTCATCGGCCAGGCTGCGCCGATGCCGGTGAAGTAGAAGGGATCGAGCGGCCCGGTGAGGTCGTCCATGGGGATGTAGTTGCGACCCAGCCGCAATTCGCCATAGGGCGTCACCAGCCCAACCATGGCCTCGCGGCCGAAGTAGATTCCGCCGAAACCCACAGTGCCGGTGTCTGCGTTGAAGCCATGATCGAGCTTGAACTTCGCGCCCCAGCCGCCACCCAGGTCCTCGACGCCTTCGAAGATCAGGCGCGACGAGTCGCTGGACAGCGCCGTCAGCGTGCGGGAGCTGCCGTTGGGCGAGGAGATGCGCAGGTGGTCGACGGACATTTCCACCTTTCCGGACAGGGTGATGGAACTCTGGGCGCCCGCGCTCGTGGCAGCCCATGCCGCGCACGCGGCCACCAGATGGATGTGCCTGGCAGGCGAACGGCGCAAGCCGGATCTTGGCGCAGCTGCATGCCGCGCGAGCGATGAGGTCATTCTTTTTTGTCTCCGGGTGAGTGAGGTGACGGACCGAGGCGTCCCTCGATGGGCTCGATTGTTCGCAGCCCACATCCATGCGACAAATGAATTGTTTAAAGTATTGTCATTTGCCGCGCAAATGGAAGAACCGACATGCGATTCGACAAACTCGACCTGAATCTCCTCGTCGTGCTCGACGCACTCCTGACCACCCGCAGCGTGACGCGCGCCTCGGAGCGCGTCTTCCTCAGCCAGCCTGCGACCAGCTTGTCTTTGCGGCGCCTGCGCGAGTACTTCAAGGACGAGTTGCTGCAGCCGATCGGCAAGTCATTCGTCCTCACGCCGCTGGCTGCCGAACTGGTCAAACCGGTCCACGACGTGCTCCTGCGTGTGCAGGCCATCGCCCGGGCGCAGCCGACGTTCGACCCGACCACCTCGCAGCGGCGCTTCGTCATCGATTCCTCGGACTACGTCATCTCGGTGTTGCTGTCGGAGGTGGTCAGGCGTGCGGCCAGCGCAGCGCCTCGGATGGAGTTCGACCTGCGCGCCAGAAGCCCGCAGTCTCGCGACCTGTTGCAGGCCGGAGAGATCGAGCTGCTCATCACGCCGCAGTTCGCCATCGTGCCCGGGCATCCTTCCGAGTTGTTGTTCGAGGACACGTTTTCATGTCTCGTGAGTCCCGAGCATTTCGGCATGACGAAGAAGCTCACGGCGGAGCAGTATTTCGAGGCCTCGCACATCGGTGTCGAGTGGGGCGGTGGTCGGCGCCTGACCTATGACCAGCAGTTGATCGCCGTGGGCAAGCGCGCCCGCAGGCAGGACGTCATCGCGCCCAGCTTCACCCTGGTGCCGCCGCTGTTGGTCGGAACGCCGCGCATCGCCACGCTGCCGACACGGCTGGCGCAGCAGATCGCCGAGCGCTTTCCGCTGCGCGTCGTCGAGTGTCCGGTGGAGATCCCTGCGTTTGCAGAGCACATGCAATGGCACAAGTACCAGGAGCGCGATCCTGCGATCGCTTGGCTGCGCAGCTTGCTGCTTGAAGTTGCGCAGGGCCTGCCGTCGAGCCGGGCGACAACGAAGCGTGTCAGAGGGGTGAGCGAGAAATGACGTAGCCCTTCGAATGCCCCAGGCTGCGCATTGCAGCGGGGCGAGGGTGCCGGGATCACTGTGCTCTACCACTCGTCGAACGACCCGCACTGCTCGTCTGACGAGCATTCCGACTTTCTTCGTCTGTGCCGCAAGGGCGAAGCGGCCGTGACCTGCATGATCGAGCACCTCGAATGCATCGAGGCCAGCCTCGAACTGGGCACCGAGAAGCCCGATCGCCAACTCGACCTGGTGAAGGCGCTGCTTGCCTGAAAAGGCTGCCCGAGTCCCTGTCCCGGCTCAGCGCGTGGTTTTCGCAGCGCGCTTCTTCGGCTCGCGCGCAGCGGGGCCATCCGATGCGACGGCGACCGCTTCCAGGCCATGCGCGCCTGCGATCAGCCCGCGCAGGAAAACCATGATCAGGCGTCCCGAGGGATCGGGGCGAGTGCTCATTCGCTGCAATGCCAGCCCGTGCGACAGGGCCATGAAGGCTGCGGCCAGCTCGTCCGGTGCGGCGGGAGGCGTGCGCCCGAGCTTGTCGAACAACTGCCCGATCACGCCGCCGATTTCGGATCGGTGCTTGTCCCACACCTTCTGGTACTCCTGCGCGAAGCTTCGACTGCGGTTGGCATGCAGCTGAAGCTCGATGGAAAGCATGCACCAGTCGGCATCGTGATTGAGTGTGGAAGCCCAGGCTTCCAGCTCGGCAAGCATCTGCTCGGGCTCTTGCCGCTCGTCGCCCATGACCTTGAAAAGCTGCAGCGCTTCGGCTTCCATGTGCCGCCGCAGCAACTCCAGCAGGACGTCCTCCTTGCTCGAAAAGTTTGAATAGAAGGCGCCTTGGGAGTAGCCCGCCTTGTCCGCGATGTCGCGGATCGACGCGCCCCCATAGCCGTTCGACACAAACAAGTGCTGCGCGGTTTCGATCAAGCGCTCGCGCGTCTGCGCCCGGCTTTCCTCGCGGGTCAGGCGCGTTTTTGCTGTCGTCGGGATCATGGTCGAAAAGATATCACATGAACTTTGAATAGCGCCTGCCAGCGCCTCCTTCCGGGTCGCCGTCCTGAATCCCACGTTTGAATATCACTTGATATTTAGAAATGGTGAAGGTACATTCAAAACTCGTTTGATTTTTGAAGTTCGATTGATATGGAAAAACCGAAGCCCTTGAAGACCGCGTTCGTCACTGGTGCGACCGGCCTTCTCGGCAACAACCTCGTGCGCGAGCTGGTCGCGCGCGGCGTCTTCGTCAAGGCCCTGGTTCGCTCGAAGGCCAAGGGCCAGCAGCAGTTTGCGGGGGTGAAAGGCGTCGAGCTGGTGCTGGGCGACATGGCCGACGTGCCTGCATTCTCCAGCGAGCTGCAAGCGTGCGACGTGGTGTTCCACACCGCCGCGTTCTTCAGGGACAACTTCAAGGGCGGCAGCCACTGGGCAGAGCTCAAGCGCATCAACGTGGACGGCACCCGGCAGCTCATCGAGCGGGCCTACGGTGCCGGCATCCGGCGCTTCGTCCAGACCTCGTCCATCGCGGTGCTGAACGGCGAGCCGGGCGTTCCCATGGACGAGACCTGCCTGCGCGACCTGGCGGATGCCAGCGACGACTACTACCGTAGCAAGATCATGGCCGACCAAGTCGTGCTGGCCTTTCTGGGCGCGCACCCGGACATGCACGCGAGTTTTGTCCTGCCCGGATGGATGTGGGGGCCAGCCGACATCGGTCCCACCTCGTCAGGACAGTTCGTCAACGATGTGGTGCTCGGCAAACTGCCCGGGCTGGTGCCCGGCAGCTTTTCCGTTGTCGATGCCCGCGACGTGGCCAAGGCGCAGATCTCTGCCGCGGAACGCGGCCAGCGCGGTGAGCGCTATCTGGCAGCCGGGCGCCACATGACGATGCAGGAACTGGTGCCCCTGGTTGGAAAGATCGCGGGCATCCGCACGCCGACACGCCACTTGCCCTTTCCGCTCCTGTACCTGCTGGCGGCGGTGCAGGAACTCTATGCGCGGGCCACAGGCAAGCCCATCTTGCTCAGCCTGGCCACCGTGCGGCTGATGCGCAAGGAGGCGGGGCGCATCCGGCTGACGCGCGAGGAGACAGTGCAATTGCAAGGCAGCAGGAATCAGGACGACCTGCTTGCCGCGCTCGCGCGCCACCGCGCCCACGCCACGACCGTGTCAGGCACGCAGCCCGCGCGGCAGATCGTGATCGAGCGCGCTGAGGCCGCACCTTTGGCCATCACCGTGCAACTGCTGCCGAGCGCCCGGCGCCACGCCAGCGGCGCCGTCGCGGCGTTGTTCATCAACACCCAGAAGCTCGTTGCTACGCAGGACCTGCAGATGCTGCGCGACGCCTATGGGCTCACTCCGGCCGAGCTCCTGCTCGTGACGGGGCTGATGAACGGCGGCTCGCTCAAGGCCGTGGCGGGTCGGCAGGGAACCTCCTACGAAACGGTGCGCACGCACCTGCGCAGGGTTTTCGAGAAGACGGGAACGAACCGCCAAGCTGCGCTGGTCAGCTTCGTACACAGCCTCCGATAGGCGAATTTTCTTGAGAAGCCGGCAGCGAACGCGGGACATGGCTCATTGCTTCGCGGTGCTGTCCATCACCCAATTGGGTGACGCCAAGACTCATGCCAGATCAATACCATTGTGCGTAGAAAAAATCGATGGAGGGTTTCAATGAGAGCCTTGGCTCGTTCGGAGCGCGTGCGCTCCCCGATGACGGTTGCGCTGCTGATCTCCTGTCTCTTGGCGTTGGGCTTAACCGGCTGCGCCGCCCCTCCGTTCTCGCGACCACCATCGGAGCCGCCTCTCACTGGGCTAGTGGAGAAACAGCCGCAGCTAACTCGCACGTCGCTCGCGGGAGTACGAACCAAAACGTTGGCCGTGGTGCTGACCAGAAACGTTGGCCACTCCCGCACGTTGAACGACACAATGCGCCGCCAGTTCACGGCATGGACGGTGCAGTTCAACCTGGCGCACCTCGTGACCGACGCAGAGGGCGTTCTGTCCGACGAGCGCCTGATGTCGGTTCTGTTCGCGCCGATGCGTAGCGCCTTCAAGGACGTGAGGCTGGTGCGCGATATTCCCGAGGGCTTCGAGTCCGGCGCGGACTATGTGGGTGTGTTGGACCTTGATCTGAACTTCCAGGAGTTGGCCACTTTCCCGACGCAGAAACTCAAGCACACGGCGAACACCTCCCTGCTTGTAATCGATCCCCAGTTGGTTGCCGGTCCTCTGGTCACTGCGCAGGTGGAGCATGAGCAGGCCACCATGGCGAAGGGCGCGGACGGCAACATCCGCGACTCGCTGTACGCGGTCAAGACTTCCCGCACGAGGATGCTGGAGAAGTTCAAGGCGGACTTCGAGTCCAAGGTCAAACGCTAGGACAACAAGACAAGGGGATGGTAGATGCAGATCATCGTACGGTGGCTCGCACTTTGGCTGCTGATGTCTCAGATGGCTGCCATGGCCGCCGACGTTGGCCGTTGCGCTGGCACACTGTCGGACGAGCAGAGGCGCTACCTGCAGGTCTGCCTGGATCGAGAGGCGCAGTGCACAGACTACTGGCCTGGCTATCCCGATGACTTGGCCGACTGTGTGCGTCTACAGAAATGGCTGACCAAGGCCATGACCATGCCACCGGGCATGCGCCATGAAATCTTCGGACCGGTGCCTGAGCATGTCGCCGGATCACCGGAGGAGCCTGCGCCTTCAGGCAAGGAAGCGCCCCCAGCATGGAAAAGCTTGCCGCGCAGCGAGGACAGCGCCGCTCCTCGCTCGGTAGCAGGTCCGATGACAGGGGTGACAGCCTCCGACTATGCAGGGGCTTCGTCACAGCTCGATCCCGAGCAGGCGCGGGCAGCGGGGGTGGCTTTCTGGACAGGTCAGATCGTACAGATCGCAGGTATCGTCGCAGAGGCGAACCGTGCGCCCGCCGGTAGTCCTCGTTCGTTTGCTGTGCCAATCACCAACGCTCCGCGACCGGTCGCAGCACAGACCGCTTTCGCTGAGCCCCCTGACAGCCAGACCATGAACCCCGGCCAGCTTTTCGCCAAGGCCGACGAACTGAACGTCCAGGGTGACGTCGCTCGAGCCCGTGATGTGCAACGCGCCCTGATGAGCCGCTTCCCCGATCATCCGTTAGCTGCTACTACGGCACGACAGACGGCGGGCCCCAGTCCCTCAAGCGCCCCACAAGGCAATCGAGGGAGCATCGGCACGCCTCAGACTCCCGCCAGCATCCCAGTAGCTACGCCTGGACAAAGCACCAGACAGCAAATAGATGGTGGCTCCGGCCTCGTGGTTCGTGCGTCGCAAGGTGCATTGACGCCGCAAAGATCAGGCGGGCGTGCAATTGAGCCAGCAACGCTGTACGCGCATAGAGACCTCAATTTCACCTCCGGAGACGTTGGTTGGATCATCGCAACGAGCGCCCAGGAAGCGGCCAAAGCAGGCGAAGAAGAGTATGGATATTCAAACTTGGCGCGGGCAATTAGATATGGGAAAACGGAGGACTATCTAGCCCTTGATTTTGGATGGCTTGCATTCATAGATTCATATGCCGAAAGCGAGCAGTACCCCGGACATCTCTCGGACAACGCCAAGAGAGTCTGGGCCTATGCGGCAAGATCCCGCGAGGAAGCCATTAGTACCGCGATTCGGGAGTACGAAAACGTTCGAGGCAACACCGTTGCTCAGTTCGTTTATTCCGGTTTGATCGCGAAAATTGACAGACGTGACCGAGGACAGGTGAACTGCACAGTGTGCAAACCGGACATGCTCTACCGCAGCTTCTGCAGCGTGGGCGGCAAACAAGGCCAGTTCGTGAAGTTCCTCAATCGAAATCCGCGCCTCGTCTCCTCTCAGTTTGAAGGAGCACTCTGTGAAACGAACGCGTCAATTCCGTTCATGCGCGCCCAAGAAAACAGCCCGCCTCCCGTTCTGAAATAGCGCGCGTTCGTGATTGACACCCGAAAATTCAGGGCGCGTGGGTCAGTTCTCGAAGAAAACCCGATCAGTTGCCTGATCGGGTTGTAAATTCCCAACGGCTCAAAAGTGTCCAGGAGTTTTTTCATGAACCATTATTCAATTGATGCTGGAAAAACAATCGCAAAGGTGTATTCAGCCGCGTCCTGCAAAATCTTGCTTGCTCTTGTCCTGTCAAGCTTGGCGATGCCTTGTTTGTCACAGGCCCCCAAGATGGAGCGTCTGTTTCAGGTTTCTGGAAGCAAGTTTCCCGAGGTGATGGTGCGCTGGACATTGAAAAATGGTTGCTTCTATTACGGCACGGGTCGTGCGGATTTTCTTGATGAGATGGAAAGATACAAGAAAACCTACGAATGGTCTGGGGAGTGCATTGCGGGTCAACCACTCAACGGATATGGAGATCTGTTGGGACTATCCATAAATTTTCAAGGTGAACTTATTCCTCATGAGATTCCCGAAGTGGGCCGTATGGTGAACGGCCGCTGGGAAGGTGTGGTTCGCAGAGGAAAAGACTCCTACACGTACCGCAACGGTTGCATAGGTGAATTTCTTTGCCGAAATTTGTTCAACCAGTTGGATGCTTCGCTAGCCATTCAGCCAAAAGCGCGCGAACAAGTGCTGGTACCCGTGAGGCAGGCTGATGCGCCCGCCTCACCAGTGAAGCCTTCGCCGGCTCTAGCGCCAACGCCGCAGGGGCGAAGGCTGACGCCGGAGAATGCAGTGTTGAAGCCGCCGAAAGGCTATGAGCACATCAAGTCCGCACAGTTGTACACATTCGACATTGGAACACTTGCCAATCCACAGTGGATCGTGGCGAAATCCAAAGCCGAAGCAATACAGATAGGGGAACGACTGTACAGTGGGTATGGAGGTTTCAACGATTGCATGGCTGGTCGGAGAAATGACTGTCTAAACCACGTCGAACTCAAATTTGGTTGGTTTGCGTTCATTACTTCCGCTCGACCAGGAGTAAACGACATTGGGGTGTATGTCGGCTATGCTGCTCCGTCGCGCCAAGCGGCCATTGATGGGGCGCTTTCGGTATACCGAGAAAATCGCGCGAACAATGGCCATGTCATGCAAAGCTTGGAGGTTGGCCTGACCTCTGAGATCAATTGGTCAAGGATCGAGCAAGAGCAAAAAGAGAGTTATTCCAAGAAGGATAAATCAGGACTTGTCGCGGTAATGTGGAAAATGAATCAACTGAACTACAAGACCCTCTGCGAATGGTATGGGGAGCGTAGCCGCAATACGGATCCCGAACCCCTCAAAGGCACTGTAGACGCCGACCCGAAATGCAAAAAGCTGTACCGGCCCGACGAAAAAATGCCAGAGCCGGTGTTGACAGTGGGGCGGTAAAACTGGGCATGTCACTCAGTTTGGTCGGGAGTTCATGAATTCTTGCAGAAATCGTCAGAGATCGGGGTCAGACTCCAATTCATCGAACAAGCAGCGGCATGAAATTCCGGGTTCCAGTTCTCGTGCTTGCCTTCGGGGTGTCCTGTCTTGCAGCGGCACAGCCGATGGATTGGTTCGTCGGCACGGATTCACGCATCAGGTGCGACGGCGACGGGGAGGCCGACGGAATCATTCTCGCCATGGCCAACGAGGGCGGAGGGCGGGATGATTTTCAAGGCTCGATGGGAAGGTCGGGTCGACAACTGAGCACGAGGCTGATGGACTTGCTGACAAAGAAATCAATCAGCGGAACGACCTTCCCCGAAGAAACGGATGAGTACGCCAAGAAGGCGGTCTGCATCACGAAGGTGGTCTCCGAGGGCAAGGTGGCCGATGGGTTTGACGAAAGGTTCAAGCGCACCCTGAGCGAGGTCGAGACCCGGCTCGGCGAGAACAGAAAAACAATGCCTTCGACGCAAGAGGCCGTGACCAATTCGGAGAAGGCCAGTGCCCATGTCAACGACGTTTTCTTCGCCAACCGTGGCGCGATTTCCTTTGTCATGACGATGTTCAAGGTCGAGGAAGAACCCGCAAAAACCGGCAAGACCCGATAACGTCCTTGACAGACCCAAGGAGAACAGCCATGCCTCCACGCCAGAAAGCACGCGGTACACCAAACTTCAACTTCACAGTCGATGGCCTGCCGCGCACCGCTTGTGCGGGCGCGCTACTGTTCTGCCTGGGCCTAGCGGCGGGTACGCCCGCCGGTGCGCAGCCGCTGGTGGGCAGCGCCGACTGTGCAGCCGAACAGGCCGTGATGCGGCGGATGGGGGCGCCGGAATCGGTGATCAGGGGGGCTTTGCACCCGCCCGGTGTCGATACCGGGGCCACCGCCGCTGCCCTGAGCGCGATGCGCGACACCCTCCGCGAAGCCCTGTCCATTGCACAGGCCGGGGGCATGAAGCAGGATGCGGCCACCTTCGGGCTGAACCTCTGCGCATACAGCGCGGCCATCGCCCGGCAGCCGGGCGGCGCCGTGGCCTCGGCCTCCGCCAACCAGCCCGGCAATGCGTCACCGCCCGCACGGCACACGAAGGCGGTCGAACCGGATCAGCCCGCGTCTGGCAGCGGTCCAACGTCGCCTGGAACGGCCGGCATGCGGAATTCAGGTGCCCCTCAGCAAGCTCAGACGAACCAGCAGTTCCGATCCGACCGACAGTCAACCATGTCCGCTGGGTCCACCGCATCGCTACCCGCGGCTGCACGTGGCGAAGGAGTAGATGTCGCAGCCGATAGTTCAAAGACCTGGACTCAATGTCTACGTGTTCGGCAGGCAGATGATCGGTCTTGCGGACGTGAAGACGACTTCACTGTGGCGGTCACCAATACCTGCGACGCGCCTGTCTCCGCTCAAGTGTGCTTCGAACGAAAGAACGGAACCGGCAACTGCGGCACTAACGAGTTGAACCCGGGCGCTACACGAAAATTCTATACATGCAGTGGCACCGGTCATTTCAAGTACATTGGTTGCGAGACTTGGAAAAGCCGTAAGGGCAACTGTTCCATCATGACCCACAATGACAAGTGGCCTAGGAGCTAGTGAGCTGTAACTTGCCGGCCACTCGGCGGGGCAGAGTCATCGAGATCCGCTGGCTCTAGGGGGCCATCAACACCCTGTCAACGTCAACCTGAGCCTTCAGCGCCTTCACTTCGCTGTCTCGGCGCCTGACGATGCTGCGAGCATGAATATCCGCAGACTCGTGCAGCAAGCCGGGGCAATCATCTATGGGGTTGTCTCCGCGTGCGAGGACGCTGGAATTGATGGGGATGATGCCGATCTGTGCGCCGTGCACAACGCTGCGAAAGCGCTAGTGGGGCTGTCGGCTGAGACCGCAATCGAGGGGGCGGCAAGGGGACTGATTGTGGACGGTCTTGCTGCATGCGAGCGGCTGCAGTCGAGATTGAGCCCTGCTTCGATTCAACGCGCTGCAGGGGAAGTCGTGAAGGTCCAAGAAGAGCAGGAAGGCCGCTCGTAGCCGGAACCGAACCATCCGGACAAGTGCTGACGCGAGCATGTTGCCAGCGGTTAGACCCGGCAACGAAACGCGCGACGCGGTTGAATGCAACAACTTCCGGACCAAATCTGGCAACGGCTCGATCATGGAAGTCTGCTATCTTTTGGATAGCGAACTTCTCGGCATTAGTGCGGCTTCGGTGGCATGCCGTGATGGGCGTGAGTCATCGACCAGCGGATCATGAGTCAGTGGCTGGATGCATCTGGTGCGCGACGTAGGCCGCCCAGTCTTCCATCAGCTGCCTGCGCTTCTCCACCATGTCGCTGCGGGCATAGGCGCGCACCGTCTGGTCACCCACCAAGTGCGCCAGTGCGAATTCCAGCATCTCGGCGGGGTACTGCGTGTTGTCCATGCCCCAGGTTCGGAACGTCGCGCGAAAGCCGTGCATGGTGTACGGTTGCTCCAGACGGCGCAGCAATTGCGTGAACACCATGTCGCTGTAGGTCTTGCCGCGAGGCGAGGGGAACACCAGATCGTTAGTACCGGCGTCGCTTGCCGACGTGTGGCCTTCTGCTTCCCGTTCGGCCTGCAAGGCGAGCGCCGCGCGCAGCACTTCGGTGGCTCGGCCCGACAAGGGCACGCGGTGCTCGCGCCCGGCCTTCATGCGCTCCGGGGGGATCGTCCAGTTGCTGAGCGTGGCATCGAGCTCCGACCAGCGGGCCCCGCGAATCTCGCCCGAACGGGCAGCCGTCAACACGCCGAACTCGAATGCCAGCTGCACCGTGGCGGTTGCCGTACTGGCCTGCACCTGTGCCAGCAGTGCCCCGATTTGCGGATGCGGGCACGATGGGTGGTGCTCGACCCTGCGAGCCTTCTCGTTGGCGCCCAGTGCGATCCTGACCTGCTCCCAGAACTCGCTATCGACGCCACGACAATAGTCTTTGGCCGCGCCGTAATTGATCACTTTGCGGATTCTTTGCAAAAGACGGTCAGCCGTCTCAGCCTTGTCCTGCCAAATCGGCTTCAAGGCCTTGAGAATTTCACGTTTACCAACCTCGTGGACAGGTAGCTTCCCGAAATGCGGGAAAGCGTAGGTGGTCAGCGTAGTGATCCATTGCTTCTCGTGCTTGGCGTTTTTCCAATCACCGGCATGCGTCTTGTGGTATTCCTCGGCGCAGGATTTAAACGTCACGCTGGCCTGTTCCAATTGAATTGCGGCGGCTTTGAGTTCTGTTTTCTTTTGTTCTCTGTGCTGAATTGGGTCAATGCCCTCCGCGATCTGAATACGATGTTCCTGTGCACGTTCACGGGCGCGGGCTAGGCTGACGTCAGCCAGGGAGCCGAGCCCCATGTCGCGGGTGCTGCCGAGGAAGGAGTAGCGCAAGATCCATGCTTGGCTACCTCCGGGGGCCACCCTGAGATACAGGCCCCGGCCGTCGAGGTGGTAGCCGGGCTTTTTTGCTTTGGTTCGGATGCTGGTAATGGTTAAAAGGTTGTGGCGGGTCATGTTTTTGGGCGTAGCTGCACCTTATTGGGTGGGAGCTCTTTGCGGTACTGTTCGGTAGACCAATTTTACCAAATGCAGCCCTAAAAACCTGCCTATGTTTTTGCCCATTATTTAAGCTGGATGCCAAAAGCCTGCTTGGGTGTTATTGGATGCCGGATTTTTTGTAAGTGCTTGCAGCCAAAGGTTTTTTGTACTTTGGTGGTTGCTATTGGGTGGTGCTGGATTTATAATTTGGCGGCCGTCCACTCCGCCAAACACAAGCCCCAGTAGCAGTTCTGCTACTGGGGCTTTTTGTTTTGCTCCGGGGCTTGGGCGCGGATTGGCATTTGTTCCAGGGATTCCGGCTAACCCCACCACTACCAGCTGGCAGCGTGACATTTGGGAACGTTCTTCACCGTGGCGATGTACGCGGCGCCGCAAGGCCAGGCGTTGGTTGTGCATCAGGGCTATTTCTCGCCCTCCAGGAGATGAAATGACTTTTCCCCGAGCCACTCTCAAGCTGGGTTTCGCAGGTCTCGTTGCTGCCGCAGCCTTGTTCACCGCTGCATCGGCCAGTGCGGCCACCAGCTGGTCCATTGGCGTCAACCTGCCTGGCGTGGTCGTGAGCGAGCCGGCACCGGTCTATTACGAGCCGGCGCCTGTCTATTCGAGGCCCGCCCCGACCTACTACCAGCCCGCGCAGCCGGTCTACTCCGCCCCGGCACCTGTCTACTACGAGCCTGAATCCCGTTGGGAAGAGCGTCGCGCGCAACGCTGGGAGGAGCGCCGCGCAGAGCGCCGTGAATGGCGTCGCCGGCAGTGGGAGCGCGAGCAGCACCGTCGCTACTACGAGGATCGCGACTGACATCGGGAACGTCGATCCCTGCGAATCTGCCGGGCCTGGCATCAGTGATCTGCTGCCAGGCCCGGCTCGCATGCACGCGCGGTTGACCTGAGCGCAGCGCGTTTCCGGAGCGCAGCCACGCGCTCCCGGCGGTTGCCTGCGAGCCCTGCGCCTCCGCAGGGCCGACAGGACTTTCCCCGGGCCATCAACGCATGAAGTCCGGGCATACTCGCGCGCCCTCAAGATTTCCAACAACTACGCCAAGAAGAACTTCATGTCAGGACACGGCTTTCACGTGCATGGTCCGCACGATCACGAACTCGAACATGCCGCCTCCGGCGGTCACGACCGCGGCCATGACGGTGCCGCCTCCTCAGGCAAGGGCATGAGCACGACCGGAAAGATCGCCGTGAGCACCGCTGCCATTGCGACGGCGGGCGCGATCTTCGCGTACATGGGCGGGGCCACGCAGGCGAACGCCGGCCTCTACAAGAACAACGCGGCCATCAAGAAGACCGAGGCTTCGAATCAGTGGAATTACTTCCAGTCGAAGAGCACCAAGCAGGCGCTGGCGGAGTTCGCACGCGACACCGCCACCGACGACGGCCGTCGCCAGGGCTGGCAGGTGAAGGTCACCCGCTACGAGCAGGAGAAGACCGAGATCCAGGCCGCCGCCAAGAAGCTGGAGGAGGAGGCCAGCCGCTGGGACGCGCAGTCCGAGACGCAGATGCACCAGCACCACCGCTGGGCGCAGGCCACTACCGTGCTGCAGGTCTCCATTGCGCTGGCGGCCATTGCGCTGCTCACCCGGAAGAAATGGCTGGAGCGCGCGATGTATGGCGTGGCCGTCGCGGGCGTGGCGATCGGCGCGCTGGCGGCACTGCACATCTAGGACGGGGCGCGGCGGTTCACTAAGGCGTGAATCCCGCGCAGGTCCAACCGCTCCAGCAGGTCGACAAGCAGAGCCAGGAACGGCGCGTAGGCGGCTTCGTCGGCGTGGCGTTCGATCCAGTGCTCGATGTCCGTGACGCGGCCCTGAAGCGCCAGGCTGGCGAGCTCGTCCAGGGCGTGATTCCCCGGCATGGCATGTCGGGGCATCGCGGGCGTCGGTGATGGCTCGCCAGGCTCTGTTTCCCGCTGCGCGACGACGGGCCAGTCCGCGTCGGAGGCATCGACCGGCACCGACAGCGTGAAGGAGAACGTCGCACCCTGACCGGCCACGCTGGCCACACTCAGCGTTCCGCCCATGGCCGAGACGATGCGCTGTGCGATGAACAGGCCCAATCCCGTGCTGCCGCTCGCGGGGTGCATCTGCTGGAAGGCCCCGAAGATGTCGATGTTGCGGCTCATGTCGATGCCGATCCCGGTGTCACTGACCGCGAAGCTCAAGACACAGGCGCGCCCTTCGGGCCTGGCCGTGACCGACAAGGTCACCACGCCGTCGCGCGTGAACTTGGCGGCGTTGGACAGCAGGTTCAGCAGCACCTGCTGCATGCGCTTTCCGTCCAGGCCGATCTCTCGGGGCATTCGCTCGGAAGGGCGGTAGCGAAAGCGGTTGTTGCGCTGCGCGCACAGGGCGACGGCGTAGTCGGAAATGTCGTCCAGCAGGCGCGGCAGGTCGGTGGTGACGGGGTGGACCGTCAGCGGTTGCAGCTCTGCCTTGGCGTACTCCAGCAGTTCGTCGATCAGGTGGAGCTGGTACTTGACGCTGCGCTGGATGGTCAGCAGGTGCTTGCGCTGCGTGTCGTGCGCATCGGCGAGCAGGAGAGACGCGTACCCGCCGATCGTCGCAAGCGGTGCGCGCAAGTCGTGGCCGATGTAGCCCAGGATCTCGACCTTCTGATGGGCCTTGGCCTCGATGTGGGCGAGGGCCGCGCGCAGATCGGCATGCAAGGCGGCGGCGTGCATGTTGCCGAACGCGAGCGCGTAGCCGATGTGGGTCAACTTCAAGCCGAAGGCCAGCAGGGTCTGGAAATTGCCCGACGCCAGAAAATCCTGTGGCACGGGAAAGAAGGGCGTGCCGACCAAGCGTGCACCATGAACCAGCAGCGCCAGCAAGGCGACGACGACCACTTCAGGGTTGCTGTTTCCCCCGTGCCCACGACCCATCGTGCACAGTGCCTGAAGGGTCATCAGGGCGATCACGGACTGGGCCGCGCCGTACACGTAGACACGCGCCGAGGTGTCGTACGTGACATAGGAGAAGCAGGCCAGCAAGGCCACTTCCACCGCCAGTACCCCTGCCATCCAGGGCAGCCACGCGCGGCGCCGATCGAAGAACAGGCAGATGCCCACGTAGAACAGGACCGAACTCAGTGTCGTGAGGAAATTCCCGAGGAGGATGGAGAAGAAGTCGGGGATCCTGTCCCGCAGGATGAGCAGCAAAGCGCCGATCCCGAAGACAAGGAAGCCGACGCCCCAGACCAGCAGATAGCGCGCGCGTCCCTTCGCCCACAGCGCCAGCATGCCGGCGGCAAGGACAAACTCCGCCAGCGCCGTGAAGAACGCAGCAGTTCCCAGATTCAGGTTCATTTGGACTTCGATCGACGCTTGGCGATGCGCGTCGCTCCGAGGGGAGTCCGATTCTGCGGAGGATCTCGTCAGCCGCCTTTGCCCGGCGGTGCGCCGGTTTTGATCGGGCGCCCTGTCCGGTCATTGACCGGTTCGCGCCCTTGCTGGCTGCGGAAATTCAAGCGCAGCGCAGGGCTACCCCAGCAGCAGGATCTGCGTGCCGTCGGAGGCCACCATCACGCCCGGCGAGGCCGCATCGATCTCGATGCGGATGCCCATGTGCAAGGCCGGGTCCAGGGGGCGCTGGCGGCCCGCGTTGAAGAGCGCCACGTCGCGCAGGTAGGTGTCGTGCTGCGCAAGGTTCAGCACGAACTTCTCTGGATAGGCGCCGGTCGCGGTCAGGTGGTCCGAGAATTTCTCGGTCATCGTGAAGAAGAGGAACAGCGGGTTGTCGGCCATGCCGCAAATCTAGCCGCGCCGGCCGAAATCCGGCTACCGGGTTTGTGGGAGGGGAGAAGGCGCCCGGCCGCAGCCCTCAGGCCATCCCGTAGCGCAGCAGCCAGTTCCAGATCACCGCCGAGCCGTTCGACATCGCCAGCGCCGCCTTCGCGTAGCCCATGAGGTCGGCCAGCCGCACCTCGGCGCGGATCACGACGTCGTGGCGCTGCAGGTCTTCTTCCTTCACGTCCGCGCGGCGCCGGTCGAGCTCGTCGCGCAGCACGGTGGCGTAGGCGCGCGGGCTCTTCAGGCGCAGGAACATGATCGGCTCGACCACCGCGTCGAGCGCGGGATCGACGAAGGTGTGGATCTCGGGTTCGCGCGAGACGACCTGGTCGCCGTGCGCGTCCCGGATCAGCTGCTGGGCTTCTTCGAGCGCGGCCTCGTTCGCCGCGTAGATCCGGCCGCCGCGTCCTTCGCAGATGAACACGTACTGGTCGGGCCGCGAAAGCCAGTCGACCGGCCCGCGCTGGGCGAAGACGGCCAGGCCTTCGGCGCCGGGCAGCAGCGACTGGCGCAGCGGGTACTTGGTGAGGGGGTCTTCAGCGAACATCTTGCAGCTTCCTCGAAATGACGAGCGACGGGGTGTCGGCACGGCGGTCGGCGGGCACGACCAGCACGTCGCCCGTGGCCCAGCGCAGCACGCGCTGCGCCACGCTGCCGAACAGGAAGTCGGCCAGCGGATGGGCGCGGCGCTTGCCGACCACCAGCAGCTCGGCGCGCGCGTGCTGCTGCTGCACCGTGGCCTGCCGCGCCGGGTCGCCGCGGCCGATGGCCGAGAGCACGCGGTTGCGTCGCGCGCTGGACGAGTCGGTGAGCGAGAACAGCCGCTCGCGCGCCTGCCGCATGCTGTCGTGGCGGTAGGTCTTGATGGCGTGCTCGGACACTTCGGCGTAGCGCAGCTTGCTCTCGTGCATCGTGTTGAGCGCGTGGAACAGCTCCAGCGCGGCGTCGGGGTCCAGCCCGTGGGCCAGGCTCACGAGCTCGCGCGAGGCGGGCGTGAAGTCGACGGCCACGAGGATGCGGCTGTAGCGCAGGCGCGTGTCGAGCCGCGTCACGAGCACCGGGCAGCGCAGCTGCCGCAACAGGCGCTCCACGGGTTGGCCGGTGAAGAAGGCGGCGGGCGAGCGGTCGCGTTCGTGGCTCAGCACCACGAGATCGACGTAGCGCGCCTCGTCCACGATCTGCGCGAGGCCGCCGCCCGGCCCCGCGACCTGCTTGACCAGCACATCGAAGCGTGAGGCCATGGCGCGGGCCAGCCCCGCGAGCGCGGTCGCCGCCTCGGCGTGCGCGAGCGGCGCCAGGTCCGCGGGCGCGTAGACGAGCTTCAGCAACGCGCCGTGCTCGGCCGCGAGCAGGGCGGCGCGTTCGACCGCGCGGTTACCGCGCGCCGTCAGGTCGGTGACGGCGAGGATGGATTGAAAAGACGGCGTGCTGGATGCGACGCCGCCTCCGGGAAGGGCGTGCTCCCGCTGAACCTGATGATGATGCATGACGCACTCCAGTCGAACGCGACCCCGGATGACGGGGGCGCAGCCGCGCGGGGCAGGTGCCCGGCGGTCGATGGTTTGCGCTGAAAAGAGAGAGGGGGAAAGAGGCGGACCGCCGGGCTCAGGAATGTGCGGGCGTCTGCTGGGCCGCCGCTGTCATCCGCGCCCACGCAGGCGTGCAACCGCCGGGGCGGGACGTCGAGGTGTGGAGGAAGGGCTGGGCGTTCATGCGGGGGAGTCTAGGCCGGATGCGGCCGAATCCGCTCAGTACCCGCACAACCTTTGCCAGATTGGAGCCGCGCGGTGCAGGGCGTGCGCGGTTGGGCTTCCCATTTTTCCTTTTCATTTGTCATGCGCAGGAGGGGACGTGTTTCCGTGTCTGTCCCTGTCTTCCTGGAGGTTCACGCATGAGATCCCACTGTTTAGCGCCCGGCCGGGCCGCAGAGATAGCCCATGAGCGCATCGACGATCGAGGCCTCGAGCGCGGCCGGCTCGAACTGCGCGGGCGGCTCGATGACGGCCGCATGCACCAGCGTCTCCATGATCTGCAGCACCACCCAGGTGGCGAGGTCGAGGTTGCGCGGCGCGAGCTCGGGGCGGTGCTCGTCCAGCAGCTGGCGCACGCGCCGGAAGATGTCGTGATCGGCCGCACTCTCTTCGCGCGGCGCATCGAAGAAGGGAAATTCCTTTTCGAGCACGCGATGCAGCGCCGGGTAGAGCGCATGCGCCGCGAGCAGCGCGCGCACCATGGCCTGCACGCGCCCGCGCAGGCTGCGCGCACGCGAGGCGGCCAGCACCTCGT
The DNA here is from genome assembly GCF_059423965.1 of Variovorax sp. GW458-11-26-14-LB1. Lineage (NCBI taxonomy): Bacteria > Pseudomonadati > Pseudomonadota > Betaproteobacteria > Burkholderiales > Comamonadaceae > Variovorax > Variovorax sp. GW458-11-26-14-LB1. Next base: position 40,351 of record NZ_JBWKYW010000006.1, on the reverse strand, counting down.
CGATCACCGCGTACATCTGCGCGGCGTGTCGCTCGTGCAGCGCCGTGATCAGCGAGTCCTTGTTCGGGAAGTACTGGTAGAGCGAGCCCACGCTCACGCCGGCGCGTTCGGCCACCACGTTGGTGTTGGTGCCGGCATAGCCGCGTTCTCCCAGAACGCGAGCCGTGGCTTCCAAAATGACCTCGACCATCTGCTGGGAGCGCGCCTGGCGCGGCGCCTTTCTTGGCTGGGGAAGGGATTTCATCGGGCGTCTCGAATGCGAGTTTTCAATGCGAGTGAAGGCTCGTATTCTAAGAAGAACCGAGCAAATGCTCGCATTCAAGAGTTCGCAACATCCGAATCGATACACACACCATGACAGCCAATGCCTCCGAGGCCCACGCGCCGCGTGCGTTGCCTTCCGCCTTCCAGCTCCTGCAGCCAATCGCCGCGGTCCCACCCGAGCGTGGCACGCGGCTGGAAGCCCATGTCCTCCAGTGCCGCCTCGTGACGCCGCACATGCGCCGCATCACCCTCGGCGGCCCGGACGTCGCCGCCTTCTTGCGCCACGCGGCGGCCGACCAACCCGGCGCCTGGGTGAAGGTGTTCGTGCCCGGCGGCGAAGGGCGCGCCTACACCCTTCGGCGCATCGACCGCGTCGCCGCCACGCTCGAGCTGGACTTCGTGCTGCACGGCGACAGCGGCCACGAAGGCCCCGCTTCGGCCTGGGCGGCACGGGCGCAACCGGGCGAACGCATCGGCTTCGCCGGGCCGCGCGACGGCGGTTTCGCGCTCCCGGACGACGCGCGCTGGGTGATGCTGGCGGGCGACGCGACCGCGCTGCCTGCGATCCAGTCGATTGCCGCGAGCCTCGGGCCGGAGATCCGCCTCAAGACCTATGTCGAAGTGCCCACGGCGGCCGATGTGCAGGAGATCCGCAGCCAGGCTGTGTTGCGCACCTGCTGGCTCACCGGCGATCCGGCCGAGCCGGGGCTGGCGCTTCAACAACAGCTGATGCACCGGCCGCAGCCGGCGGGGCCCGGTTACATCTGGCTGGCGGGCGAGTCGGGCGTGGTGCGCACGTTGCGCGCCCATTTCCTGAACGACCAGGGCCTGGCGCGCACGCGCCTGACCGCCAAGGGTTACTGGAAGCATGGCGAGGCCGACCACCGCGACCGGGCCTGAGCCCGACGCGCCGGGTCAGTGTTCCGCCGGTGCGTGGCGCGTGCGGGTGTCCGAAGGCCGCTCGCCGAAGCGCGCGCGGTACTGGGCCGCGAAATGGCCCAGGTGAAGGAAGCCGTATTTTTCCGCCACGTCGCGCACGCCAATCTGCGTCGACGCGGCCTGCAGCTCGGCGCGCACCCGGTCCAGCCGCAGCTCGCGCAGGAACTCCATCGGTCCCTGGCCCGCGTGCTGGCGGAACGCGAGCTGCAGGGCGCGCGCGCTGCAGCCGGCCTCGCGGCACACGTCGGCCAGCGACAGGGGCTGTTCGGCGTGCGCGGCCATGAACTCCTGCGCCTTGCGCACCGCGCGCGGCAGCAGGTGGCGCTGCGCGTCGCCGGCCAGGGCGCGCGAGTGGTTGTGGCCGGCCGACATGAGCAGGCTCGACATCAGGTACTCCTCGGCATGCTCGGCCAGTCGCCCGCCGCCTTGGAGCGCATTGCCGGCATCGAGCGTGAGCCGCAGGTAGTCGATGAAGTGCACCAGCGGCGCGAGCGCGGGGTTGTCCAGCGGCACACCGAGGTCGAACACCAGGTGCTGGCGCACGGGCGCCTGCAGCAGCGCCTCGAGCCGCGACAGCAGCGCCGCGCGCGCGATGCGCACGATCAGGTGCGGGCTGTCGTCGGCCCAGCGCATCGACAGCAGCTCGGTGGGCGAGGGCAGCGAGGCGACGCGCGGCGTGGCCTCGACCTGCTGGCCGCCGCAGCGGATGTCGGCGCCGCCGCGCAACGGAATCTGCAACAAGAAGAAGTCTTGCAGGTAGCCCGGGTCGATCTGCACGCCGGGGCCGTACTGCACGTAATTGAGGCTCACGTCGCGGTGCAGCCGCGCGCTGTGGTGGCAGGCGTCCAGTTCGGTGCGTGGGCGCAGCATCGTGAGGCCGTGGGGGCAGAACACGCGGGCCACGCTCTCGCGCGCCTCGTCCATGTCGTGGCTCTCGAACAAACGGTAACGCTGCAGCGGCAGCCGTGGGGCGGTGGCGGTTTCCATAGGGAAGCGGGCAGACCGTAGCAAAAAGCCTTCCAGCCCACAATTCGGGCCGTCCCTTGGAACCCCCGAAAAAACCTGCGCGGCAGGGACAGCGCCTGCGTTTTCCGGATCGGCCGGCGAGGCCTTGCGTTCTACCTTTGGCCCATTCGCCGAACCGGCGATTCAACCGAGGAGAGCAAGCGTCATGTTCAAGGGACTCGAAGGCAAAAGCGCCATCGTCACGGGTGGTTCGACATTGATAGGCGCCGGCGTGGTGCGCGCCTTTCACGCCGCGGGCGTGAAGGTGGTCATCGCCGACATCGACGCCGACAAGGGCCAGCCGCTGGCCGACGCGCTGGGCGCCGGGGTGCGCTTCGTGCGCACCGACATCACCGACGACGCGCAGGTGAAGGCCTGCGTCGACGAGGCCGCGGCCCGCCACGGCGGCGTGCACTTTCTCGTCAACCTGGCGTGCTCGTACGTGGACGACGGCTTCAAGTCGCCGCGCGCCGACTGGCTCACCTCGTTCAACGTGAACGTGGCCAGCGCCGTCGCGATGCTGCAGGCGGTGCACCCGCACATGGTCGCGGCTGGCGGCGGGGCGGTGGTCAACTTCACCAGCATCTCCTCGCGCGTGGCCCAGACCGGGCGCTGGCTCTACCCCGTGAGCAAGGCCGCGATGGCGCAGCTCACGCGCAACATGGCGATGGACCTCGCACCCGACCGCATCCGCGTGAACAGCGTCTCGCCAGGCTGGACCTGGTCGGCGGTGATGGACCAGCTGACCGGCGGCGACCGCGCGCGCACCGACCGCGTGGCCGCGCCCTACCACCTGCTGGGGCGCGTCGGCGACCCCGACGAGGTGGCGCAGGTGGTGCTGTTCCTGTGCTCCGAGCACGCGAGCTTCGTCACCGGCGCCGACTACGCGGTGGACGGCGGCTACTCCGCCATGGGCCCGGAGCAGGCCGTGCCCGCGATTCCCCGCCTGATGGAACCCTGATCGGCATCCACAACAACACCCCCACGAGACAACGAAAGAAGGAGCAAGCCATGAAGCGAATCGCCATCGTCGGCGCGGGCCAGTCGGGCCTGCAACTGGGACTGGGCCTGCTGGACGCAGGCTACGAGGTCACGATGTACAGCAACCGCACGGCGGACGACATCCGCCACGGCAAGGTCATGTCGAGCCAGTGCATGTTCCACACCGCGCTGCAGGTCGAGCGCGATCTGGGGCTCGACCATTGGGCCAGCGACTGCCCCACGGTGGACGGCATCGGTTTCGCCGTGCCGCACCCCGAACAGAAGGGCGCCAAGGCCATCGAATGGGCGGCGCGGCTGAACTCCAGCGCGCAGTCGGTCGACCAGCGCGTGAAGGTGCCGGCCTGGATGACGCTGTTCCAGCAGAAGGGCGGCGAGCTGGTCTTCAAGGACGCCGGCATCGACGACCTCGAGGCCTGCACCCGCAGCCACGACCTCACGCTGGTGGCCAGCGGCAAGGGCGAGATCTCCAAGCTCTTCGAGCGCGACGCCGCCAAGTCGACCTACGACCAGCCGCAGCGCGCGCTGGCGCTCACCTACGTGAAGGGCATGCGCCCGCGCACGCCGTACTCGGCCGTGTGCTTCAACCTGATTCCGGGCGTGGGCGAGTACTTCGTGTTTCCGGCGCTCACCACCACAGGCCCGTGCGAGATCATGGTGTTCGAGGGCGTGCCCGGCGGCCCGATGGACTGCTGGGCCGATGTGAAGACGCCGCAGGAGCACCTGGCGCGCAGCAAGTGGATCCTCGACACCTTCACGCCCTGGGAGGCCGAGCGCTGCGCCGACATCGAACTCACCGACGACAACGGCATCCTCGCCGGCCGCTTCGCGCCCACCGTGCGCAAGCCGATCGCCACGCTGCCTTCGGGCCGCAAGGTGCTCGGCCTGGCCGACGTGGTGGTGCTCAACGACCCGATCACGGGGCAGGGCTCGAACAACGCGGCCAAGTGCGCCGACACGTACCTGAAAAGCATCCTGGCGCGCGGCGACGGTGCGGCCGATGCGCCGTGGATGCAGCAGACCTTCGACCGTTACTGGTTCGGCTACGCGCAGTGGGTCACGCGCTGGACCAACATGCTGCTCGCACCGCCGCCGCCCCACGTGCTCAAGCTGCTCAGCAGCGCCGGCGCCGTGCCGCCGATGGCCAGCGCCATCGCCAACGGCTTCGACGATCCGCGTACCTTCTTCCCGTGGTTCGCCGACCCGCAGGAGGCCGACCGCTACCTCGACACCTGCGCGGCTGCTGCCGCAGCAGCGGTTGCGTAGGCGGAGCCAGCCCATGACACGACGCGTGGCCATCGTCGGCGCCGGCCAGTCCGGCATGCAGCTCGCACTGGGCCTGCGGGCCAAAGGGTACGCCGTGACGGTGTATGCGAACCGCACGGCGCAGGAGATCTTCGACGGGCCGGTGATGTCCAGCCAGTGCATGTTCGAGACCGCGCTGCAGACCGAGCGCGAACTGGGGCTCGACAGCTGGACCGACATCTGCCCGGTGGTCGAGGGCATCGGCATGTCGGTGCGCAGCCCGGAAGGCCAGCGCGCCATCGCGTGGGAGGCGAAGCTCGACGGCCCCGCGCAGTCGGTCGACCAGCGCCTGAAGATCTCTGCATGGATGCAGCTCTTCGAAGCGCGTGGCGGGCGCCTCGTGCACCAGGACGCCGACCTCGACACGCTGGAAGACTGCGCGCGCACGCACGACCTCGTGGTCGTCGCGAGCGGCAAGGGCGAGATCTCGGCGCTGTTCCCGCGCGACGCGGCGCGCTCGCCATTCGACGCGCCGCAGCGCGCGCTGGCGCTCACCTACGTGAAGGGCATGCGCCCGCGCGAACCGTTCGCAGCCGTGAGCTTCAACCTCATCCCGGGTGTCGGTGAGTACTTCGTGTTCCCCGCGCTCACCACCAGCGGCCCGTGCGAGATCATGGTGTTCGAAGGCGTGCCCGGCGGTCCCATGGACTGCTGGGACGACGTGAAGACGCCGCAGGAGCACCTGGCGCGCAGCAAGCAGATCCTTGCCACCTTCCTGCCGTGGGAGGCCGAGCGCTGCGAACACATCGAGCTCACCGACGACCACGGCGTGCTGCGTGGCCGCGTCACGCCCGTGGTGCGTCACCCGGTCGCCACGCTGCCCTCGGGGCGGCAGGTGCTGGGGCTCGCCGACGCGGTGGTGCTCAACGACCCGATCACGGGGCAGGGCTCGAACAACGCGGCCAAGGCGGCCGACATCTACCTCAAGCGCATCCTCGAACATGGCGACGCGCCCTTCGACGCCGCGTGGATGCAGCAGACCTTCGACCGCTATTGGGAGGGCTACGCCCGCTGGGCCACCGACTGGACGCACAGCCTGCTCACGCCGCCCGCGCCGCACCTGCAGAAGCTGCTGCAGAGCGCCACGCACAGGCCGGCCGTGGCGAGCGCGGTGGTCAACGGTTTCGACGACCCGCGCAACTTCGCGCCCTGGTGGTTCGACGCGGCCGAGGCCGATCGCTTTCTCGAAGCGAAGGCGCGCGAAGCCGCGGTCGACCGCTTCGACCGGCGCGACTTCCGCAAGGCGCTCGGCCAGTTCAGCACCGGCGTCACCGTGATCACCACGCGCGCGCTCGACGGACGCCGCGTGGGCATGACGGCCAACTCGTTCTCGTCGGTGTCGCTCGATCCGCCGCTGGTGCTGTGGAGCCTGGCGCGGCAGGCGCCCAGCGTGGCCGACTTCACCGGCGCCAGCCACTTCGCGATCAACGTGCTGGCCGCGCCGCAGCACCACCTGTCGCGCCAGTTCTCGACGCCGCAGGCCGACAAGTTCGGCGGCGTCGATTGCTGCGAAGGCACGGCCGGCGTGCCGCTGCTCAACGGCGTGCTCGCGCGCTTCGTGTGCCGCAACGTGCGGCAGTACGACGGCGGCGACCACCTGATCTTCATCGGCGAAGTTGAAGGCTACGAACGCTTCGACGGCGAGCCGCTGGTTTTTCACTCGGGCTACTACCAGGTCACGACGCGCCATCCGGAATGCGTACAGTGAGCCCCTGGTTCCCCACGTCCACCTTTCAGCATTGAACGGAGTCACACACCCATGCAGAACAAGGCATCCACCTCCTCGTCGCAAGACATCCGCATCCAGGCCGCCGACGGCAGCGGCAGCTTCGGCGCCTACCTGGCCCTGCCGCGCGGCGGCACCGGCCCGGGCCTGGTGCTCGCGCAGGAAATCTTCGGTGTCAACAAGACCATGCGCGACGTGGCCGACTACTACGCCGAGGAAGGCTACGTGGTGCTCGTGCCCGACCTGTTCTGGCGCCAGGAGCCCGACGTACAGCTGGGCTACACGCCCGACGACTGGCAGCGCGCCTTCGCGCTGTACCAGGGCTTCGACGAAGCGCTCGGCATGCAGGACATGCAGTCCGCGATCACCGCGCTGCGCCAGCGCCCCGAAGTGCCCGGCGGCAAGGTCGGCGTGCTCGGCTTCTGCCTGGGCGGCAAGCTCGCCTACCTCGCGGCCTGCCGCACCGATGCGGATGTGGCCGTGGGCTACTACGGCGTGGGCATCGACGCCGCGCTCGACGAGGCCGACCGCATCCGCTGCAAGCTCGCGCTGCACGTGGCCGAGCTCGACGGCTTCTGCCCGCCCGAGGCGCGCGACCGCATCGTGCAGACGCTGCGCGGCCGGCCGAACGTCGAGGTGCACGTGTACCCCGGCGTCGACCACGCCTTTGCGCGCGTGGGCGGCGAGCACTTCCACCGTGCCTCGGCGCTCATGGCGCACGAGCGCAGCGTGGCCGCGCTGAAGTCGGCCATCGGCCCGAACTACGACCTGGCCGCGCTGTGGGACAAGCACTGCGAGTACGAGTTCGGCACCCGCAACGTGGACGACACCATGGGCACCATGGTGGCCGAGCCCTACGTCAACCACATCCCGACCATGACCGGCGGCGTGGGCTACAAGAACCTGCATGCGTTCTATACGAACCACTTCGTCAACAGCAACCCGCCCGACACCTCGCTGGTGCCGATCTCGCGCACCGTGGGCGCGACGCAGGTGGTCGACGAGATGCTGTTCTGCTTCACCCACACCACCGAGATCCCGTGGATGCTGCCGGGCGTGGCGCCCACCGGAAAGCGCGTGGAGATCCCGCTGCTCGCGGTGATCAAGTTCCGCGGCGACAAGCTCTACCACGAGCACATCTACTGGGACCAGGCGAGCGTGCTGGTGCAGGTGGGCCTGCTCGACGCGGCGCTGCTGCCGGTGGCGGGCGTGGAAACGGCGCGCAAGCTGCTCGACGAGACGCTGCCGTCGAACACGCTGCTGACGCGCGCTTGATGCGCCCGCACGGCTGATCCCTCAGGCGCCGCTGTTGGCCGGCGGCGCCTGTTGCAAGCGGTAGTCGCGCGGCGCCATGCCGTGCTGCTTGCGAAATGCCGCGGTGAAGCGGCCGTGGCACTCCCACCCCGCCTCGGCCGCGATGGCCTGCACGCTCAGCTGCGTGTCGCGCAACAGCCGCGCGGCCAGCGCCAGCCGCTCGGCCACGAGCAGGCCGTAGACCGTCGTGCCCTCGGCCTCCTTCACATGGGCCTGCAGCCGCGTGGCGCGCAGGTCGAGCCGCTGCGCGAGCGCGTCGACCGTCCACGCCTGCGCCGGCGTTTCGCCGAGCAGCGCACGCAGCCTGCGCACCGTCTGTGCCGCCGCACTGCCGTGGGTGTCTTCTGAACGCGCGGGGCGCAGCAGCTGCGCCAGGTCGAGCAGCACGCAGGTCAGCAGCTCGGTCGCACGCGCGTGGAACAGCGGCACGAAGGCCGGGCGATCGGAGGGCTCGTCGCCGATGCGCGCCAGGCAGTCGCGCACGCGCGGCGTGAGCGCCGCGTTGCACAGTACCCGGCCGTCGTCGCGCTCGACCAGCTCGCTCATCTGCCGTGCGGGCAACCGCACGCCCAGCGCATGCAGCCAGCGCGGCAGCAGGTCGCGTCGCAGGCGGAACTGCACGAAGTTGTTGCGGCAGGCGCCGGGAATGTGGATCAGGTAGCCGCCGTCGCGGTTCGGCGTGCGCAGCAGCGCGCGGTCGACGCGGAAGTCGAGCGGCCGCCCTTGCGCGCTGCCGATCTCGCCCGTGACGTGGCCCGAAAGAAAGAAGGTCAGCAGCAGCTCGTTGCCGGGCGCCAGCTGCACGTGCAGGTCGTCGTTCAACCTGAAATCGAAGTACAGCGCGCTCGCGCCTTCCCAGGGCGTGGTGCGCAGCCGCAGGATGCGGCCGCCGTCGTCGGGCCAGCGCACCTCGCGGCTGGCGCCGTCGTGCAGGGCCGGCAGCGCGAGGGGGCGGTCGGCGGGCAGGCGGATCAGCGCGGCGTTGAAGTCGTCCTCGCGCAGCGCGGCGGCCGTGAACGGCGAAGGCTGGATCGGCACAGTCTGCGATGGGATCGGCATAGAAAACCCTGACAGGCGGCGTTAGCGTTGCAACACTTTGGTTTGAACGGAGTTTATGGATGAATGCTCGACGTGTCTGCCGGTTTCTGGGGCTCCTGGCGGCCCTCGCCGCGGGGTGCCTGCCGGCGCTTGCCGGTGCGCAGAGTGCCTGGCCTTCGCGGCCGATTCGCCTCGTCGTGCCCTTCGTGGCGGGCGGCGGCGCCGACGTGGCCGCGCGGCTCATCGCGGCCAAGCTGCAGGTGCAGCTGGGCCAGCAGGTGGTGGTCGACAACAAGCCGGGCGGCAACACGCTGATCGGCGCGCAAGAGATCATGAAGGCCCAGCCCGACGGCTACACGCTGCTGTGGTCCATCGACCAGACCTTCGTGCTCAACCCCTCGCTGTACAACCGGCTGCCCTACGACCCGAGGAAAGACTTCACGCCGGTGGCGCTGGCCATCACCTCCCCGACGGCCGTCATCGCGCGCACCCAGCCAGGCAGCGTGGGCGACGTGCATGAGCTGGTGAAGCGCGCCAAGGCCGCCCCCGGCAAGATCAACATCGGCGCCGCCGCGATCCTGTCGCAGATGGCGCTGGAAGAGTTCAACCGCAGCGCCGGCATCGAGACCACGCGCGTGCCCTACAAGGGCAGCGCCGAAGTGGCGCAGGCCACCATCGCGGGCGACATCGACGCCGCCTTCGACGGCATGGCGCCCTATGTGCAGTTCGTGAAGGCGGGGCGCGCGAAGATCCTGGCCGTCACCTCGGCCAGGCGCTTCTCGGGCCTGCCCGACGTGCCCACGCTCGACGAGCTGGGCTACAAGGGCGTCGACTTCTCCGTGTGGTTCGGCGTGGTCGGGCCGGCCGGCCTGCCGCCCGAAATCGCCAAGCGCGTGAGCGACGGCGTCGACTGGGCGATCCGCCAGCCCGACGTGGTCGAGAAGCTGCTGGTGTTCGGCTTCGAGCCGGCCACGCAGACCAGCGCGAGCGCACTCAAGGGCCGCATCGACAGCGACCTAGTGCGCTACAGCCCGGTGATCCGCAAGCTCGGCTTCAAGCTCGACTGACAGGGGGCGCGCCATGATGAAAACCGCGGGCCTGATCGGAGGCGTCGCGTGGCCTTCCACGCTCAGCTACTACCGCTTGTTGAACGAGCACATCCAGCGCGAACTCGGCGGCCTGCACTCGGCCCGCTGCGTGATCGTGAGCCTGGACTTCGCCGGCGTCATCGCTGCTATGACCGAAGGGCGCCGCGACGATGCACGCGTCCAGATGGAAACCGCCGCACGCCAGGCCCGGGCGGCCGGCGCGGAACTCATCGCGATCCTCGCGAACACCGGGCACTTCGCGGCCGACGCGGTGCAGGCCGCGGCGGGCGTGCCGCTGGTGCACGTGGCGCGCGAGACCGGCGACGAGATCGCGTCGCGCTTCCCGTCGATGCGCCGCCTCGGCCTGCTGGCCACCAGCTTCGCACTCGACGCGCCGTTCTTCGGCCAGATGCTGGGGGAGGGCGCGGGCTTCGAGCTGGTGCTGCCCGACGCGGCGCAACGCCGCACGCTCGACGCGGCCATCTTCGGGCCGCTGGCGCGCGGCGAGGCCAGCCCCGCCGACGCGGCCGTCATCTCGACGCTGTGCAACGCGCTCGTGGCGCGCGGCGCGCAAGGCATCGTGCTGGGCTGCACCGAGCTGAGCGCCGTGAAGCCCTGGATCGCGTGCGCCGCGCCGCTGTTCGATTCCACCGACATCCACGCCCGCGCCATCGTGCGCGAGATGACGCGGGCCTGATTCCATTTCCACACACCGAGAACGAAAGAGAGACCACCGCATGCAGACCGCCGACTTCCCCTTGCCCTTTGTCAATGCGCCCTACAGCCGCGCGATGTTCGACGACGAGTGGATCTTCGTCTCCGGCACCATCGGCATGGACTACGACACGCAGACGCTCGCCGTCAGTGCCGAAGACCAGACCCGGCTGATGGTGCGCAACATCGAGAAGTACCTCGCAGCTTGCGGCGGACGGTTGGAGCAGGTGATCAACTACACGCTGATCGTGGCCGACGCCGAGCACCTGGGTGCGGTGGTGCAGACGCTGTCGGAAGTGCTGCCCTGCAAGCCGACCGGCACCGCCATGCTGGCCGGCATCGCCGTGCCGAAGGCCTGGGTGGAGATGCAGGTGATTGCGCGGAAGAGCCAGCCGGTGGGCGGGGCCAAGCCATGACACCGCGCGCCAGCGGGTTGCTGCGCGCCGGCTTCTGCGTGCTCGCCTGCGTCGTGGCCGGCTGCGGCGGCGACAGCGGAGGCGGCGGCGGCTTCTTCGGTGGGCCGGTCGTGACGCCACCACCCACACCGCCCGCGTCGAACGACACCTACAGCGCCGAGGTGCGCTGGACGCAATACGGCCTGCCGCACATCAAGGCCAGCAACTACGCGGGCCTGGGCTATGGCCATGGCTACGCCGTCGCGCGCGATCACCTCTGCCTGCTGGCCGACCGCGTGCTCACGCTGCGCGGCGAGCGCTCGGAACGCTTCGGCCCGGACGGGCTGGCCACCGTGGCCTTCCTGCAGATTCCCAACCTGGACAGCGATCTGTTCTACCGCGTGCAGCTGTCGGACGACGAGGTCGAGACCGCCTGGAAGGGCTTGTCCACCGATGCGCGCCAGCTCGCGCAAGGCTATGCCGCCGGCTTCAACCGCTGGGTGCGCGACCTGCCGCCCGAGGCGCGCCCCGCCGCCTGCAAGGGCCTGGCGCTGCCGCAGATGGAAGCCAGCGATGTGGTGCGCGCCACGATGCAGGTGGGCTCGCTGTGGAAGGCCTTGAGCGTCGCAGCGTACGCCTCGGCATCGACCTGGGACCAGCTGGGCGCGCCGCCCGTCGCGAAGGCCGAGGGCGACCGCCCACCGACGCAGCGCATGGCCAGCAACGCCTGGGCCTACGGCGCCGAGGCCACGGGAACGAACACCTCGATCATGGTGGCCAACCCCCACACGCTGTGGCAGGACCACTGGCTGCTGATGCACCAGATGCACCTCACCATTCCCGGCGAGATCGACGTGATGGGCGCCGACTTCTTGGGCCTGCCGCTGCCGTTGTCGGGCTTCACGCGGCACCTGGCCTGGAGCATCGAGGCGCCCTCGACCGTGACCTATCCCCTGCTGGTGGCGCTGGACGTGAAGCCCGGCGCGAAGCCTTCGTACACGGTCGATGGCGCACCGCGCGAACTGACGATGAAGACCGTCGCGCTGCGCGTGAAGCAGCCCGACGGCAGCGTGCGCACGCAAAGCCACAGCCTCCCGTACTCGCACCTCGGACCGCTGTACCGCTTGCCTGCGGAAGCCGGCCGCCCGGCCGGCTGGCATGCCGTGACCGACCCCAATGCGGCGAATGCGCGCGCGCTAGACCAGATCCTCGCCGTGGCGAAAGCGCGCGACATCGGCGCCTTCGAGCAGGCGGTGGCGCGCAACCGCGGCATCACCGCGCACCTGATCGCGGGCGACAGCCAGGGGCAGGCGATGTACATCGAGTCGGGACCGCTGCTCGACATCGGCGATGCCGCGCTGCGCGACTGCGCCGTCGTGCCGCCGCCCGACGACGCCACCGTGCCGGGCGCACTCGACGGCCGTCGCAGCGCCTGTGCGGTGCGCGATGCCGACGGCCGGCCGCGCCTGGCACCGGCCAGCCGCCTGCCGGCGCTCGCCACGCGTGGCATCGTGCAGAACGCCAACGACAGCTACAGCCTCTCGCTGGTGGGGCGCCAGCTCGATGGCTATTCATTGCTGCTCGGCAGTCCGAAGGCGGCGCCCGGTGCGCGCACGCTGATGTCGCAGCGGCAGATCGAAGACAGCCTGGCCGACGGTCGCATCGACGTGGCCGAAGCCACCGACATGGTGTTCGGCAATCGCAACCACCTGGCCGAGACCACGCTCGATGCCGTGCTGGCCGCCTGCTCCAGCGCCAAGGACGATGCCACGGTGCAGCGCGCCTGCGGCATCCTGGCCGCGTGGGACCGGCGCCACAACGTCGACAGCCGCGGCGCCTTGCTGTTCACCGAGCTGGGTCCCCGGCTCGACAACGTGCCCGGCCTGTATGCGCAGCCCTACGACCCGGCACACCCGTTCCGCGTGCGGCCGGTGTCGTCGGCGGCAGGCGTGACGGCGGGCATCGTCGCGGCGGTGCGCGACACGGCCGATGCGCTGGCGGCGCTGGGGCTGCGTGGCGATGAGAAATGGGGTGACATGCTGGCGCGGCCCACGCCGCGCGGCCGCGTGCCGCTGCATGGCGGCCCGGGCGGGCAGGGCGTACTCAATGCGCTGGAGGGCGCGCCGCTCACGAAGGACGGCTACGGCGACATCATCGCCGGCACCTCGTACGTGCATGTGGTCACGTGGGCACAGGGCAAGCCGGTGGCGCGCGTGATGATGGCGGGCGGGCAGTCGAGCGACCCGGCCTCGCCGCACCACGACGATCAACTCGAGCTCTTTTCGCGCAAGCAGCTGGTGACGCCGCCCTTCACTGAAGAAGAGATCGCGGCCGATCCGAAGCTGGAGCGGCGCACGTTGCGCGAGTGACGGTGTCGCCAGGCCCTGAACGGAGCCTGGCAACGACGCCGCTCAGACCGTCATGCCTTGTTCGACGTCGAGCGTCTTGCGGCGCGCCATGGCCAGGTTCGACTTGGTCTTGTCCAGCACCAGGTAGACGAACAGGCCTTCCTTCTTCTGCATCGGGCGGATGATGTGGTACTGCTTGCCGAGCGTGATCAGCATGTCTTCGATGTTGTCGTTCAGGCCCAGGTCGCGCATGGTGCGCAGCTTGGCGCGGACCACTTCGGTGTTGCCGGCGGCGGCCACCTCGAGATCGACGCCCGAGCCGATCTGGCCCAGGATCATGCCGCTGCTCGAGTCGACCAGCGCCGCGCACAGGGCGCCGTCGCAGGTCATCAGGTCGTCCATGGATTGCTTGATATTTGCCATCGAAATCTTTCCTAGTCCTCGCCCCTGAAAGTCGGCGGCCACCCGGGCGAAGGGGATGGGCGGCTGCCGGTGTCGAATGGGTGTGGTGCGCCGATGCCCGGCGTCAGGCGTGCTGCAGCAGCTGCGTTGCCTGTTTCGCGAAGTACAGGACCTGGCCGATGATGGCTTCGCGGCTGGTGACCACGCTCACGATCAGCGTCATCTCGGGGTGCCGCGCCTGCAGCATCAGGATGTGGCCATGCGTGGCCTCGATCGCCACGTTGTCGCAGTGGCCCAGCTGGCTTTCCTCGCCGGCCACGGCGCCCAGCGCGGCCAGCGAACTGGCGATGGCCGACAGGCGCGCGACCTGCGCGGTGTTCTCGACGCGCGCGGCCAGCTCGAGGCCGTCTTCGGTCGAGATCACCACGGCCTTCACGCCCTTGATTTCCCGCATCAGGGTGTCGATGGCCGATTCCGCTGCAAGCCTGATTCTTGGAGTGATGTTCATTGCTGCCTGAATGGAAGGAAAAGGAGAAAAAGAGGGGCGTCCTGCGTTCAGACCTCGAGCTGGAGCAGGAGCAGTTCCAGCAGCTGCACGACCTGCTGCGCATCGGTGACGTTGGCCGGCAGCACCGGGCACACGACGCCCTTGGCCTCCATGCGCCGGGCGTAGGCATCGATGCCGGGGCTCGGGTGCGTTTCCATGCGGCCCACCGCCACCACGCAGGCGGTCTGCGCGATGAGTTCGGCAAAGCCGTCCAGGTAGATGTCCAGGTCGGCCAGCGGATCGGGGCGGCTGTTGTCCACCAGGATCACCACGCCGAGTGCGCCGCGCCCCAGGATGCGCCACATGAAGTCGAAGCGCATCTGGCCGGGCGTGCCGTACAGGCGCAGCTTCTCGCCGTTGTCGAGCGTGAGTTCGCCGTAGTCCAGGCCGACCGTGGTGGTGGCCTTGGCGACCGAGGTGTCGCTGTTGCGCACGTCGGTGCTCACGGGCGGGATCTCGCTCACGCCGGCGATGGCCGTGGTTTTGCCGGCGCCCATGGTGCCGGTGAAGAGGATCTTGTGTTCTACGGTCATTGAGGGCCTGACGGCAGCAAGCCGAGTCGGTTCCTGATGCGTGCGAGCAGGCCGGGCTGCACGGTTTCGCGGGCGGGTGCCGGGAAGCGGCTGTCGGGAAAGACGCTGTCGGGGGCCGAGGCCGCCACCAGCGCGCCGGGGGGGGCGGCGCGTTCGAGCAGGCCGGCGCGCTGCAGGTCGGCCAGGAAATCCGCGCACTCCTGGCGCGTGGCGGGCGAGCGCTGCTGCAGCGACAGCACCGACGCCGGCCGGTTGGACATCAGCGTGGCCAGCCGCAGGCGGATCGGCGCCTCGAGCACCGCCGCGGGCGGCCAGCGCAGCATGCGGAATTCTTCGTGCTCGCCGATCGGCACCTCGGTCGTAGCCAGCCCCAGGCCGCGGGCGTGGACGACCATCGCGCCGAGGCGGTTGAGCGCCACTTCCAGCGCATCGGTGTGCAGCGGCAGGGCCAGGAAAGGGCCGCGTTGCGGGTCGGCATGGGCCACGGTCAGCGTGGGCACCGCCGGTTGGGGCGAGGCGGCGGCAAGGGCGACCTGGTCGCCGACGACCCGCAGGTCGGCTTGTTCGGCCTTCCACGACCAGTTCTGGTGCGTGCGGTGGTCGAGCAGCCGGATCAGCGACTTGAGCAGCACTTCTTCGCGGTGCGGCAGCCCCTCGACGCTGTAGCTCAGCAGGGCGCGTTGACTTTTGGGAACGGTGTTAACGGCCGTCATGCAGCCTCCGCACCACCGTGCCCATCGGCCGGCCGCTGTGGGGTGTTGCGTTCAACCGCATCGAAAACACCGATTGGAGGCGGCATCGCCGTTCTTTTTGCAACTTAAGCACTCACTGTAAGAAGTTGGACGGAGACGCCGATCGCAACGCTGGCTGGGAGAACTAAAGTGTTTGTTTGGAGGTGGCGTCAAAAATATAACACTTGTTGCAAATAAAAACACAAGATTACGAACAACTGTTTTCAGTGGGTCGCGGACGCGACAAAGCCTCGCGGGCCGCAGTGCGGCGCGCGAGGTTTCAGGGAGGGGCGGTGAAAGCGGCGGGCGAGGGGAAGGTCGCCCGCCGGGGCGTCAGTGCGCCAGTTGCGCCTGCAGCTCGGCCACTTGCCGGCGCAGGTCCGCGTTCTCGGCCGTGAGTTCGGCCACGCGCTGTTGCAGTTGCTGCACGGCGTCGAGCGCCGCCGGTTCGGCGCCTTCTTCGGTTTCGGGCGCCGCTTCGCGCGGCTTGCGCTTGGCCTCGCGCACGCGCTTGGCGGCCTGCTTGAGCTCGTCCTTGCCGGCGTTGGCGGCTGTCACCTGCTCCTCGGCGGGCAGCGAGGCGACGGCCGCGGCCGTGTTGATCGAGATCACGCCCGATTTCACGGCCGCCACCAGCTCGGGCGCGGCCTGCTTCTGGATCTTCTCGATCATCACGACCTGGCTGCTGCTCAGACGCGCGGCGCGGGCGATGGCCTCGCGGCTGTTCAGCGGCACGGGCGGCGGCAGGGCTTCGTCGGAAGCGGGAGTGGAGGTCGAAGCGGGGGCGTCCTCGACGTCGAAGGGCGGATCGTCCGCCGTGGTCGGGGTGGTCGGGGTGGTCGGTGTGGCGGCGGTGCTGCGGGCGCGGCGCTCGTCCACGATGTCCTTCTTGCGCAGCGCCAGCACGCCGCGCAGGTAGTCCGAGATGCTGCGGCGGCCCAGGTGCTGGTCGATCATCCACAGGTGCACGTCCTGCAGCGTCTTGAAGCGCGTGTTCTGCACGGTCTGGAAGGGCAGGCCGTGCTTCTGGCAGATGCCGTAGCGGTTGTGGCCATCGACCAGCACGTCGCCCCACAGCACCAGCGCGTCGCGGCAGCCTTCGGTGAGGATGCTGCGTTCGAGGGCTTCGTACTCCTCCGGCGTCAAGGGATCGATATAGGCTTTGAGTTCTTCGTTGACGACGATGTTCATGGGTGCGGGTGCGATGTAAGGGGCGGAATTTTAGGTGTCTCGGTTTCGGCCGCTCGAACGTCTAGACAGGGAGAGAGACGAGAAGGCGTCACCGGGAAAAACAGGGCCTTCTTGCGTCATCAAATGGTAATAGTTCTTATTTGCATCTTTGCCCTTGAACACTTCAGGAGTACCCATGGATCTGTCGCTTTCCCCGTCCGCGCCCACGCTGGGGGAGGTCTTCATCGCGAACCGTGCCCAGCTCCAGCGCGTCGCGCAAAAGATCGTCCGCACCGCTGACCTCGCAGACGAAGTGCTGCAGGACGCCTACCTGAAGCTCGCCGACGGCGCTTCGGTGCGCGATGTCCGCAAGCCGCTGGGCTACTGCTGCCAGGTGGTGCGCAACGTGGCGGTCGACTACCACCGCCACCATTCCGTGGAGGCCAGCTACCGCACCTACTGCGACGACGTCGAACTCGTGAGCCCGCCCAGCAGCAACGACGCGCCCGACCGCGTGCTCGGCGGCCGGCAGGCGCTGGTGGCCATCGACCGCGTGCTCGAGGCTCTACCGCCGCGCACCCGCCTCGCGTTCGAACTCAACCGTCTCAGTGGCCTGACCCAGCGCGAGATCGCCACGCGCCTGGGCTGCTCCGCCACGCTCGTGAACTTCATGATCAAGGACGCCGACGCCGCCCTCGAAAGCTGCCGCTACCTCGTGCAAGCCGGCTGATTTTTCCGACGCACCGCATCGGCGCTACGATGGCCGCCGATGAGCAGCCCCAACGACACGCAAAGCGACCCCACCTGGCAGACCGCCTGGGCGTGGGTCCGCCGCCAGCACGCCGGCGAGGGCGCGCTCGACGCCGCCGCGAGCGCCGAGCTCGCGCAATGGCTCGCCGCCGATCCCGCCCATCGCAAGACCTACGCCGAGGCGGCCCGCCTCTGGCTGCTCGTGGGCCTGGTGCCGCCTGCGCACGACGTCCCTTCGCCGGACGCCGAAGACGCGGCTCGCTAACCAACTCCCTCTTCTTTTCGCAGTTCCCACAGCGGCCCTCGCCGAGGCGCAGCCGTGTGCGGCTTTCATGCACAGAGGACTAAACACCCGGCCTCGCGGCGCGTCTTGTATCGCAAGGGCAAACCCTGCCCGCCATTGCACTTACCAAGAGGACCGCCCATGTCTACCAGCTGTTTCGACCGCGAGGACGAGACCTTCATCGTGCTCGTCAACCACGAAGCGCAGTACTCCATCTGGCCGCACTGGAAGGCCGTGCCTGGCGGCTGGACCGCCGTCGACGGCGTCAAGGGCGACAAGAAGACCGTGCTCGACTACGTCGAAGCGCAGTGGACCGACATGCGTCCGAAGTCGCTGCGCGACTGGATGGCCGCGCAGCAGCAACCTGACAACGCCTCCGCCTGACGCGCATGGAGGCCTCGCTGCCCCTGCTGTGCCTGCCCTGCGCGGGCGCCAGCGCCACCATGTACCTGCGCTGGCGGCGTGCGCTGCCGCGCTGGATCGAGGTCGTGCCGGTCGAGCTGCCGGGCCGCGGCGGGCGCCTGGGCGAGCGCTTCGTCGACAGCTTCGACCGCATGGTCGCGCAGCTGTGCGCCGAGCATGAAGGCGTGCTGCGCGGCCGCTACGCGCTGTTCGGCCACAGCATGGGCGCCTTGCTGGCCTGGGGCATGGCGCAGCACCAGCGACAGCAGCACCGGCCGTTGCCGAGTGCGCTGATCGTCTCCGGCAGCGCGGCACCTTCGCAGCGCGACCCCGATCGCTTTCTCGACATCACCGACGACGCGGCCCTCATCGCCGACCTGCGCAAGCAGGGCGGCACGCCCGACGAGCTGTTCGACAGCCCCGAGCTGCTGCGCATGACGCTGGACACCCTCGGTGCCGACTACCGCCTGTGCCGCAGCTTCGTGCACGCCGACCCTGCGCCGCTGCCCGTGCCGCTGCATGTGCTGGCCGGCCGCCAGGACGACATCGCGCCGTGGCGCATGCAGGCCTGGGCCGCCGAGACCGCGCATGCTCGCTTCACGCTCGACTGGTTCGAGGGCGGCCACTTCTTCATCCGCCAGCACGAGACCTCCGTGCTGGCCGCGCTGGCGCGGCACCTTGCGCCGGCGGTGATAACGGCGGGAGGCGTCGATGCGGCTCGTGCCCTGGCATGACCCGTTGCCGCCGGGCATCGCGTTGCACCGCCTGGACCTCGACCTTGCGACGGAGGACGGCGATGCCTGGGCCGACCTCACGCCCGACGAATGCGCACGCGCCAGCCGCTTCGCCCGCCGCGCCGACCGCGTGCGCTTCGCCCACACCCGCGCCGCCGTGCGCCGCCTGATCGCGCAGTGCCTTGCCTGTCGTCCAGCGGACGTGCCGCTGCGCGCCGACGCACACGGCAAGCCCTTCGTCGAGGCTGGCGACGACAAAGCAGTGCCCCTCTTCAACATCTCGCACGCCGGCGACCACGCGCTCATCGCGCTGGCCGACCCGGCGCGCATGCGCTGCATCGGCGTCGACATCGAAGCCTGCACGCGCGACCTCATGGCCGACGCCGATGCGTTGCTCGCCATGGCCTTCACCGCGCGCGAGCAGCGCGAGATCCGCAGCGACGCCGACCTGCCACACGCCTTCTACCGACGCTGGGTCGGCAAGGAAGCTGTGTTGAAAGCCGCCGGCGTCGGCATGGCCGAGCACCTGCAAAGCGTCGGCATCCACCCCGACGCCCACGGCGCGCTTGCCGTCGACTGCGCCGTGCCCGCGTGGGCCGGCATCGAAGCGATGGCGCTGTCCGCGCCGCCGGGCTATGCCGCCGCGCTGGCCTGGCACACCAAGGAACAACCCCTGTGAACCCGATGCATCCCGTGGATTTCGTGACCCACCTGCGCAGCCTCGCCGCGCAGCGCCCCGACGACATCGCCTTGATCGCCATCGCCGACCGCGACGGCACCGCACTCGACACGCCCATCAGCTACCGCGCCCTCGACGCGCGCGTGCGCGGCCTCGCGGCGCACCTGCAGCAGGCCTTCGCGCCCGGCGGCCGCGCGCTCATCATGCTGGACAACTGCGACGACTACGTTGTCAGCTTCTTCGCCTGCCTCTACGCGGGCCTCGTCGCCGTGCCGGTGTTCCCGCCCGAGTCCACGCGCAAGCGCCACCTGGGCAAGCTCGAAGGCATCGCCGCCGACGCGGGCGCCTGTTGCGTGCTGACCCACGCCGCCATCCGCGATGCGATGGCAGGCGTGGCCGATGCCTTCGCGCAGGCCACGCTCATCGCCGTGGACGAGATCGATGCCGCCGGCGCCGACGCATGGCGCCCGCACACGCCGGCCGCCACCGACATCGCCTTCTTGCAGTACACCTCCGGCTCTACCTCGGCGCCCAAGGGCGTCATGGTCACGCACGCCAACCTGATGGCGAACATGCGCGCGATCGAAGAGGGCCTTTCCGTCTGCACGAGCGACACCTTCGTCACCTGGCTGCCGCTGAACCACGACATGGGCCTCATCGGCGGCCTGCTGCAGCCGATGCATCGCGGTGCGGTCGTGGCGCTGATGTCTCCGCGCTACTTTCTCGAGCGCCCCGTGCGCTGGCTCGAAGCCGTCTCGCGGCTGCGCGCCACGGTCAGCGGCGGGCCCGACTTCGCCTACCACCTGTGCCTGGACCGTGTGTCCGACGCGCAGTTGCAAAGGCTCGACCTGTCGTCGTGGCGCCTCGCGTTCTCCGGCGCCGAGCCGGTGCGCGCCGACACCCTGCGGTCGTTCCAGCAACGCTTCGCGCCCGCAGGCTTTCCGGCCGAGGCGGTCTACCCCTGCTACGGCCTCGCCGAATCGACGCTCTTCGTCACGGGCGGGCACCGCGGCGCCGGCATGGTCGCGCACGCCTTCGACAAGGCGCGCCTGGCGCAAGGCGCCGTGGTGCGCGACGAGGGCGGCGCCATGCTCGTGGGCTGCGGCCGCAGCGTCACGCACCACGCGGTGCGCATCGTCGACACCGCCACGCTGAGCGTGTGCGCCGATGGCGCCGTCGGCGAAATCTGGGCCTCGGGCCCGAGCCTGGGCAGCGGCTACTGGAACAAGCCCGAGGTGTCGCAGAAGACCTTCGTCGAGCACGACGGCACGCGCTGGCTGCGCACCGGCGACCTGGGCTTCGTGCACGACGGACAGCTCTATGTGGCCGGCCGCATCAAGGACATGATCATCGTGCGCGGCCACAACCTGTACCCGCAGGACATCGAGCGCGAAGTGGAGCGCGAGGTCGAGGCCGTGCGCAAGGGCCGCGTCGCGGCCTTCGCAGTCGAGGGACCGGAAGGCGAGGGCATCGGCCTCGCGGCCGAGGTGTCGCGCAGCATCCAGAAGCTGGTGCGGCCCGAGGTGCTGGTCGAGGCGCTGAGCGCGGCCGTGAGCGAACAGTGCGGCGAGCCGCTGTCGGTCGTGATGCTGCTCAACCCGGGCGGCATGCCCAAGACCACGAGCGGCAAGCTGCAGCGCGGCGCCTGCCGCCAGGGCTGGATCGATCGCACGGCGGACGCCTATGCGATCTACGCACACGGCGCGTTCGTGCTGGGCGGCAGCGCCCCGGCAGTCGACACATCCGAAGCCGCACTCGACGACGTCGAACAGGCCCTCGCCACGATCTGGCACGAGGTGCTGCGCCGCCCCGTCGAACGGCCGCTGGCGCGCGACGCGCACTTCTTCACCCACGGCGGCAACTCACTCGCCGCCACGCAGGTGGCCGCGCGCATCGGCGAGCGCTGGGACATCGACTTTCCATTGCGTGCGCTGTTCGAACAGCCGCGCCTGGGCGACCTCGCGCGCGAACTGCGGCGCGTGCTCGCGCTCGGCCAACGCCGCGTGCACCAGCCGATCCCGGCCCTGCCGGCCGAACGCCGCACCGGGCTGCTCGCGCTGTCGCATGCGCAGGCGCGCCAGTGGTTCCTCTGGCAACTCGATCCGCAGAACAGCGCTTACCACGTGGGCGTGGCGCTGCGCCTGTCGGGCGTGCTGGATGCCGACGCACTGAAGGCGGCGCTCGAAGGCCTGCTCGCGCGCCACGAGAGCCTGCGCACCGTGTTCCGCACCGCGGCCGACGGCACGGTCGGCCAGCAGGTGCTGCCGACGGCGCCGCTGGCACTCGCCCACATCGACCTGCGCGCGCTGCCGGACGGCGACCGCGAAGGCGCCGCCGCCGCACAGGCCCGCGCGCTGCAGGCCGAGCCTTTCGATCTCGCAGCCGGCCCCGTGCTGCGCGCAGCCTGGCTCCAGCTCGGCGACGCGCACCACATCCTCGCGATCGTCACGCACCACATCGTGTCCGACGGCGCTTCGCTGCAGGTGCTGCTCGACGAGTTCAGCGTGACCTATGCGGCGCACGCGAAGGGCGAGACGCCGTCGCTCGCCGCACCGGCGATCCAGTACGCCGACTACGCGACCTGGCAGCGCGACTGGCTCGCCGCCGGCGAGGCCGAACGCCAGCTGGCCTACTGGCGCACCCAGCTCGGCAACGACCATCCCGTGCTGGCCCTGCCCACGGACCGCCCCCGCCACGCGGTTGCCAACTACCGCGCGTCCTCGCATGCCTTCGACCTCGACGCGGCCCTCGTCGCCCGCCTGCATGCCACCGCGCAGGCGCATGGCGCCACGCTGTTCATGGTCTTGCTCGCGGGCTTCCAGGCGCTGCTGCATCGCTACACGGGTCAGCCCGATGTGCGTGTGGGCGTGCCGGTCGCCAACCGCCACCGCCCCGAGACCACGGGCCTCATCGGCTTCTTCGTCAACACGCAGGTGCTGCGCGCCACGCTGAAGGGCCGCACCCCGTTCGCGCAACTGATGGCCCAGACCCGCGAGGCCGCGCTCGGCGCGCAGGCCCATCAGGACCTGCCGTTCGAGCAGCTCGTGGACGCCCTGCAGCCGCAGCGCAGCCTCAGCCACAACCCGCTGTTCCAGGTGATGTTCAACCTGCTGCGCGAAGACACGGCCGTGCTGCGCGGCCTGCCGGGCCTGGCGGTCGACGAGTACCGCATGGACGACAGCGCCGCGCAATGCGAACTCGCGCTCGACATCCGCGAGCGCGCCGACGGCCAGGTGCGCGCGGTCTTCACCACGGCCGCCGAGCTGTTCGATGGGGCGACGGTTGCGCGCATGGCTACGCACTACCGCGCGCTGCTCGAAGCGTTGACGGCCGACCCGGCCCGCGCCATCGGCGATGCGCCGTGGCTCGCTGCCGAAGAGCAGGCGCAACTGCATGCCTGGGGCACGGGCACATCGCCCGCATCCGCCGCGACTCCCGCACACCGGCTTTTCGAGGCGCATGTCCGCCGCGCACCCGATGCCATCGCGCTGATAGCCGGCGACACCGAACTTTCCTACGCCGCCCTCGACCGCCGCGCCAACCGCATTGCGCACCGCCTGCTGCGCCACGGTGTGCGGCCCGACACGCCAGTCGCCGTGGCTGTCGATGCCCCGATCGATCGCGTCGCCAGCCTGCTGGCCGTGTTGAAAGCCGGCGGGACCTACCTGCCGATGGACCCCTCGCACCCGCCGCAACGGCTGTCGCAGCTGTTGGCCGACAGCGGCGCCGCGCTGCTGCTGACCGGCAGCCACAGCTCAGTGAATGGAACCGTCGCGCGCATCACGGTCGATGACGCATCGCTCGACGACGAACCGAACGAGGCGCCGCAAGTCGCTCTGCACGACCACCACCTGGCTTACGTGATCCACACCTCCGGCACCACCGGCCGCCCCAAGGGCGTGGCGGTCGCGCACGGCGCGCTGTCGATGCATCTGCAGGCCATGGCCGACACCTGCGGCTTCACGGCGAGCGACCGTTCGCTGCAGTTCGCGCTGCCGCATGTCGACGCCGCCATCGAACAGTGCCTGCTGCCGCTGACCACCGGCGCCGCGCTGGTGCTGCAGCCGCAATGGTGCTCGCTCGCCAGCGAACTCGATGCCCTGCTGCAGCGCCACCGCGTCAGCGTGGTCGACCTGCCGCCGGCCTACGCGCGCCAGCTGCTGCAGGACCAGCCGCCGTTCCACCACGCCGTGCGCCTCGCGCTCTTCGGCGGCGAGGCCTGGACCGGCGAAGACCTCGCGCTGATCCGCCGCGTGCTGCACCCGGCACGCATCGTGAACGCCTACGGCCCGACCGAAGCCGTGATCACGCCGACCCTGTGGTCTGCCGACGCCGAGGCCATCGTGCAGGGCTACGCCCCCATCGGCCGCCCGGTCGGCCACCGCACCGCCCATGTGCTCGACGCCGACCTGCAGCCCGTGCCGCAGGGCGTGCCCGGCGAGCTGTACCTCGGCGGCGACGGCCTGGCGCGTGGCTACCTCGGGCGTTCGGCCCTGACGGCTGAGCGCTTCGTCGCCGATCCGTTCGATGCGGCGGGCGGTCGCCTGTACCGCACCGGCGACCTCGTGCGCTGGCGCGCCGACGGGCAGCTCGAATACCTGGAGCGGCTCGATCACCAGGTGAAGGTGCGGGGCTTCCGCATCGAGCTCGGCGAGGTCGAGGCGCGCTTGCGCGAACAGCCCGGCGTGCGTGAGGCGCTGGTGTGCCTGCACGAGGGCGCAGCGGGCCCGTCGCTCGTGGCCTACGTCGCACCCGCTGCAGGCGCATCGCTCGACGCGACCACGCTCAAGACGCAGCTGGCGCAGGCGTTGCCCGACTACATGGTGCCGTCCGCGTTGATGGTGCTCGACAGCTTCCCGCTCGGCGCCAACGGCAAGGTCGACCGCCGCGCGCTGCCCGCACCGGCGGCCGCCGGCACCCCAGGCTACGAAGCCCCCCGCGGCGACGTCGCGCAAACATTGGCCGCGATCTGGGCCGAGTTGCTCAAGGTCGCGCAGGTCGGCCTGCACGACAACTTCTTCGACCTCGGCGGCAACTCGCTGCTCGTGATTCGCATGCACCGGCTGGTGGAAGACCGCCTGCAGCCGGGGCTCGCGGTGGTCGACCTCTTCAAGTACCCGACCGTCGGCGCGCTCGCCCGCCACATCGAGCAGAAGGGGCGCGGCCCCGCCGCTGCCGCCACCGACGACGCGGTGCAGGCGAAGCAGCGCGCGCAGCAACAGCGCGCAGCCTTGCTGCAACGCCGCCGACCCACGGAAAGAACCCTCTGATGCACGCGCAAGACGACACCCCGCTTTCTGCCCCCGACACCACGGGCCTCGAGATCGCCATCGTCGGCATGGCCGGCCGCTTCCCCGGCGCGCCCGACGTGGACGCCTTCTGGCGCAACATCCGCGACGGCGTTGAGTCGGTCACCGTCTTCAGCGACGACGAATTGCGCGCGCGCGGCGTGCCCGAGCGCGCGCTGGCCGATCCCGACTACGTGAAGGCCGGCGTGCTGTTCGACGGCTTCGACCGCTTCGACGCCGGCTTCTTCGGCTACTCGCCGCGCGAGGCCGAGCACCTCGATCCGCAGCAGCGCATCTTTCTCGAATGCGCCTGGGAGGCGATGGACCATGCGGGCTGGCCGACCGGCCAGAAGGGCGGGGCGCCCGTCGGCGTCTACGCGGGCGACGGCCCCAACCTCTACCTCATGAAGCACCTGCTGCCTGCCGTCGGCATCGACGCGGGCACCGGCGTCGCCGACATGCTGGGCCTCATGAGCGGCAACTCCGCCGGCTCGCTGTGCACGCGCGTGGCCTACAAGCTCGACCTGCGCGGCCCGGCCCTGAGCGTGCAGACCGAATGCTCGACCTCGCTGGTGGCCGTGCACCTGGCCTGTCAGGGCCTGCTGAGCCACGACTGCGACATGGCGCTGGCCGGCGGCGTGTGGCTCAACCTGCTGCAGGAGGGCGGCTACCGCTACCAGAACGGCGCCATCCTCTCGCCCGACGGCCACTGCCGCGCCTTCGACGCCAAGGCCGCGGGCACGGTGATCGGCAGCGGCGCGGGCATCGTCGTGCTGCGCCGACTGGCCGATGCGCTGCGCGACGGCGACACCATCCACGCCGTCATCAAGGGCACGGCCGCCAACAACGACGGCGCCGACAAGATCGGCTTCACCGCACCGAGCGTGCAGGGCCAGGCCGGCGCGATCCGCGCGGCGCAGCTGATGGCCGACGTGCCCGCGCACACCATCGGCTATGTCGAGGCGCACGGCACGGGCACCACGCTGGGCGACCCGATCGAGCTGGCCGCGCTCACGCAGGCCTTCCGTGCCGACGGTGGTGATGGCGGGCGCTGCGGCTACTGCGCCATCGGCTCGGTCAAGACCAACATCGGCCACCTCGACGCGGCGGCCGGCGTGGCGGGGCTCATCAAGGCGACGCTGGCGCTGCGCCACCGCACGCTGCCGCCGAGCCTGCACTTCGAGCAGCCGAACCCGCAGATCGATTTCGCGAGCAGCCCGTTCCGCGTGAACGCCGCGGCGCGCCCGTGGCCCGAGGGCGACACGCCGCGCCGTGCGGGCGTCAGTTCCTTCGGCATCGGCGGCACCAACGTGCACGTCGTGCTGGAAGAAGCGCCGCCCGTGGCCACCGCCACCGAAGCGGCCGGCTGGCAGGTGCTGCCGTTGTCGACCCGCAGCGCATCCGCAACGCGACAAGCCGCGCAGCAACTCGCCGAGCACCTGCGCGCGCACCCCGCACTGCCGCTCACCGACATCGCCCACACCTTGCAGTCCGGCCGCCGCGCCTTCGAGCACCGGAGCGCCGTCGTGGCCGACTGCGTCGAAGGGGCGGTGCAGCTGCTCTCGGCGGGCGAAGGACTGGCCGTGCGCGCCGCGCCCGCGCAGGCGCCCGAGGTGGTCTTCCTCTTTCCCGGCGGTGGCACACAGCACGCCCAGATGGGCCGTGCGCTCTACGAGGACGACGCGGCCTTCCGCGACGACATCGACCGCTGCTGCGCGCTGCTGGAACCCGAGCTGGGCTTCGACCTGCGCACCGTGCTGTTCCCCGCGCCCGGCGGCGAGGCCGAGGCCGACGCGCGGCTGTTCGACATCGCGCTCGCGCAACCCGCGCTCTTCGTCGTCGCGTACGCGATGGCGCAGTGGTGGATGCGCCGCGGCGTGCGCCCCGCGGTGATGATGGGCCACAGCCTGGGCGAGTATGTCGCCGCCTGCCTGGCGGGCGTGTTCCGCCTCGAAGACGCGCTGCGCGTCGCGGCCCTGCGCGGACGCCTGCTGCAGTCGATGCCGCCCGGCGCGATGACCGCCGTGCCGTTGTCGCAATCCGCGCTCGCGCCCTTCCTGGCGCCGGGCTGCGACCTCGCCGCCGCCAACGCCGAGCAGCTGAGCGTGATCTCGGGCCCGCGCGAGGCGGTCGAGGCCGCCGAGGCGCGGCTGCGCGCGGCGGGCCACCTGCCGCGCCGGCTGCATGTGTCGATCGCTTCGCACTCGGCGATGACCGAGCCGCTGCTGGCGCCGCTCGAAGCGCTCATCGCCTCGGTGCCGCGCCGGCCGCCGACGATCCCCTTCGTCTCGAACGTCACGGGCCAGCTGATCACGCCCGAAGAGGCCATGAGCCCCGCCTACTGGGCGCGCCACCTGCGCGGCACCGTGCAGTACGCCGACGGCGTGGGTACCTTGTTGCAGGCGCCGGGCCGCGTGCTGCTCGAAGTCGGCCCCGGCGAAACGCTGGCGGGCCTGGCGCGCCAGCATCCGCTGGCCGACACCGCCGCCGGCGTGTTCGCCAGCCAGGTGCACCCGCAGCAGCAGGCGCGCAATGCGCAGCAGATCGCGCAGACGCTGGCCCAGCTGTGGGTCGCGGGCGTGGACATCGACTGGGCCGCCTGCCGCGCGGGTGCTGCGCGTCGGCGCGTGCCGCTGCCGGCGTATCCGTTCCAGCGCCGCCGTTACTGGGTCGAAGCGCCCAACGCTGCGAAGGTGGCGCAACGTCCGGCTGGCGACGCGTTCTACGTGCCCTCGTGGCAGCGCACGGAGCCGCTGGCCGTCGCGCCTTCGACCGATGCCGGCGGCTGCCTGCTCGTGCTCGGCGACAGCCGCAGCCTCACGGGCCACCTCGTGCGGCAGCTGCGTGCGCAGGGCCGCACCGTCGTGCTGGCCGAGCGCGGCACCGCCTTCGCACGCACGGCCCACGGCCACTGGACGCTGCGCCCCGGCGCGCGCGACGACCACGCCCGCTTGCAGACGGAGATCGCGGCCGACTTCGGCGCCATCGCCGGCATCTACCACCTCTGGAGCCTCGACGAAGCGCTGCCCGCTCAACAGCCGCAGGCCGAGCTGCTCGAGCGCAGCTTCTTCAGCCTGCTCGCGCTCGTGCAGTCGCTCGACGCGGGCGAGCGCACGCTGCCGCTGGCCGTGGTCGCCAACCAGCTCGAAGACGTCACCGGCACCGAGCCGCTGTGCCCCGAGAAGGCCACGCTGCGCGGCATCGGCAAGGTGATCGGCCAGGAGTACCCGCGCGTGCATTGCCGCGTGATCGACGTGGTGCTGCCCGCGCCCGAAAGCGATGCCGAAGGCCGGCTGGTCGCGCAGATCGTGGCCGAGGCCGCGGCGCTGCAGGCCGAGCCCGGCGAGCCGCTGGTGGCCTGCCGTGGTGCGCACCGCTGGATCAAGACCTACGAACCCGCGACGCTGATCGCCGCTGTGCCAGCGCGTCTGCGCCGCGAAGGCGTCTACCTCGTCACCGGCGGCCTCGGCGGTGTCGGCCTCGCGCTGGCGAAGCACCTGGCCGTGCAGTGGCAGGCGCGGCTGGTGCTGCTGGGCCGCACGGCGCTGCCGGCGCGCGCGGATTGGCCGGCGCTGGTGGCGGCCGACAGCACGCCCGCCGCTCTGAAGGCGCGGCTGCAGCAACTGCTCGAACTCGAAACGCTCGGCGCACAGGTGCTCACCGTGTCGGCCGATGTGTCCGACGCCGACGCGATGCGCGCGGCCTTCGCGCAGGCCAATGCCCGCTTCGGCCCGCTGCACGGCGTCGTGCATGCCGCCGGCGATGCGGGCGGCGGCATGATGGCCGGGCGCACGCGCGCGCAGGTCGACACCGTGTTCGCAACCAAGGTGCGCGGCACGCGCGTGCTGCTCGACGCGCTGCGCGGCCAGCCGCTGGACTTCGTGCTGCTGTGCTCGTCCATCTCCAGCGTGGCCGGCGGCCTGGGCATGAGCGACTACGCTGCCGCCAACGCCTACCTCGACGCCGTGGCCGTCGCGCATGAACGGCTCGGCGCGTTCCCGGTGTTCTCGGTCAACTGGGACGCCTGGCGCGGCCTGGGCATGGCCGCGCACATGGACGTGCCCGACGACATCGGCATGGACGGCCCCGAAGGCGCGCGCGTCTTCGAGCGCATCGTCAATGGCCCGGTGCGGGCGCAGACCGTGATCTCGACCACCGACCTGGCCACGCGCCTGGGCCCGCTCGACAACGGCATGCTCGACCTGCTCGGCGACGAGGCACCGGCCGCTGCCGCAGGCGCGGCCCATCCCCGGCCCGCGCTGCAGACCCCGTTCGTCGCGCCGCAGGGCGAGGTCGAGACGGCACTCGCCGCGCTGTGGACCGAGCGCCTGGGCATCGCGCCCATCGGCGTGAACGACAACCTGTTCGAACTCGGCGGCGACTCGCTCGTCGCCATCCAGCTGCTGTCGCGTGTGCGCAAGCGCTACGCGACCGAGCTGCACCCGAGCGAGTTCTTCAAGGCGCCGACCATCGCCGGCCTGGCCGCGCGGCTCGGTGTCGCCTCGACCGCCGCCGCGCCGCAGCGCAGCGCGATGGAGATCACGCCCGTGGCGCGCGGCGGCGCGCTGCCGCTGTCGCCGATGCAGCGCCGCCTCTGGCTGGTCGATCGCCTCACCGACACCGCGAATCGCAGCGGCCGCGCGGCCTACAACATGTCGGCCGGCCTGGCGCTGCACGGCGAGCTCGACATTGGCGCGCTGCGTGCCGCCATCGACGCCATCGTGGCGCGCCACGAGGTGCTGCGCACCGTGTTCACCGAGGACGACGAGGGCGAACCTATGGCCGTCGTGCGCCCCGGCGCGCCGCTCGATATTCCCGTCATCGCACTTGACGACGGCGCGCGCTACGGCCCCCTGTTCGACGAACTGGTGCGCGCACCGCTCGCGCTGGCCGAAGGTCCACTGATCAAGGCCACCGTCGTACGCATGGCCGCGCTCGAGCATGTGCTGGTGCTCGTGGTGCACCACATCGTGTTCGACGGCTGGTCGATTGCCGTGTTCGCACGCGAGCTGGCCGCGTTCTATGAGCGCGCGCGGCGCGGCCAGCCGCTGGCACTGGCACCGCTGCCCGTGCAGTACGCCGACTACGCCGCCTGGTATGCGCGCGCGCTGGCCTCCGACGGCTTCGCGCCGAAGGCCGCGTTCTGGCGCGAGCGGCTGGCGGGCGCACCGCAGGCCTCGGGCATCAAGCCCGATCACCAACGCCCCTCTGTGCCCACGCACGCCGGCGATTCGGTGCGGCTCACGCTCTCGCCCGCGCTGTCGCAGTCGCTGGCCGCGCTCGCGCGGGCGTCGGACACGTCGCTGTTCACGCTGCTGCTGTCGTCGTTCTTCCTGTTCTTCCACCAGGCCTCGGGCGCGGACGACATCGTCATCGGCACCGACGTCGCGGGCCGTGGCCATCCGGACCTCGAAGGGTTGCTGGGCTTCTTCGTCAACGTGGTGCCGCTGCGCTCGCGCCGTGCGAAGGCAGGCACCGACTTCGCGCAATGGCTGGCTGCCACCAAGGCCGACACCCTGGCCGCGATGGATCACCAGGACATGCCTTTCGACCGCATCGTCGAGCTGTCGGGCGTGCCGCGTGCGCGCGACCGCAACCCGCTGGTGCAGGTGCTCTTCGTGCTCCAGAACACGCCCGAGATCCGGTTTTCCATCGAAGGCGCCGAGGTCCAGGTGCTGCCCCAGCAGATGAACGAATCCAAGTTCGACCTGGCGGTGTTCGCCAGCGAACACGACGGCGCGCTCACCGCCGAGTGGGTGTTCGCCACCGACCTCTACCGGCGGGAGACCGTCGAAACCTTCACCGCTTCGTGGCATGCGCTGCTGGAGCGGATCGTCGCCACACCCGGCCAGCCGATCGACGCGCTGGCCCCTATGCCTTCGGAGGAATCCATCGCCATGACAAACGCTCCCAACGTCCGCCCGGCCTCGAAACTGGACAAGCTCGGCAAACTTGGAAAGCTCGACGCCCTGGGCGCCGGCCGCGCGCCCGTGCGCGCCGCCGCGCGGCCCGCCGTGCAGACCTCGTTCCTCAAGCCCGGGGCCGAATTTCCCATCGTGCTGCAGGCCACCAGCCCCGAGCTCGACACCGTCGCTTGGGCCAAGGGCCAGGCCGACTACATCGAGATGCTGGTCGCCAGGCACGGCGGCATCCTGTTCCGCGACTTCGGCCTGAAGACACCGCAGGACTTCGAGGCCTTTGCCGAAGCCATCGAGCCCGAGCTGTACGGCAGCTATGGCGATCTGCCGAAGAAGGAGGGCGGCAAGAAGACCTACCGCTCCACGCCGTACCCCGAGCGCCAGATGATCCTGTTCCACAACGAGAGCGCGCACCTGGACCGCTGGCCGCGCAAGCAGTGGTTCTTCTGCGAGCTGCCGTCGCCCGTGGGCGGCGCCACGCCCATCGTCGACTGCCGCGAGATGCTGCGCCGCCTGCCGGTCGAGGTGGTGGCCGGTTTCGAGCGCAAGGGGCTGCAGTACGTGCGCACCTTCACGCCCGGCCTGGACGTGAGCTGGCAGGATTTCTACAAGACCGATCGCCGCGAAGACGTCGAGGCCCGCCTGGCCGCCGCCGGCATCGAATGGCGCTGGTTCGACGGCGACACGCTGCAGACGCGCACCCGCTGCCCGGCCGTGATCCGCCACCCGCTGACCGGCGAGCGCGTGTTCTTCAACCAGGTGCAGCTGCACCACGTCGCCTGCCTCGAGCCGCAGGTGCGCGAAGACCTGCTGGCCATGGGCGGTGTCGAGCGCCTGCCGCGCCATGTGACCTACGGCGACGGCTCGCCCATCGCGGACGAGACCATGGCCATCGTCGGCGAGGCCTACGAGGCCTGCGCCGTGCGCTTCGACTGGCGCCAAGGCGACGTCGTGATGCTCGACAACATGCTCGCCGCCCATGCGCGCGACCCCTTCGAGGGCCCGCGAAAGATCGTGGTGGCGATGGGCGCGATGTTCGACCGCGCCGCGCTCGACGACGGTGCGCGCGGCGCCGAGTCCCGCCTGGCCGACGAACAAGGCGCCTGAACGAAATGACGACCATGACCGACCACTTCGACGACACGACCTTCCCGCTGAGCCCTGAACAACGCGCCGTGCCGGCCGATGCGCCGCGCCTGCTGCTGCGCGCCGACATCGAGGGCGGGCTCGACGCTGCGCGCCTGCGCGACGTGGTGGCGCGCGTACTGGGCGCGCACGGCGCCCTGTGCAGTGCCATCCGCGCGGTGCCGGGCTACCGGGGGCTGCGCCAGCAGTACACCGAGGGCATGGCGCCGCTGGCCTGGAGGAACGCCGATCTGCGCGATGCGCCCGAATCTGCGGTCATCGAATGGCTGGCGAACCTGCAAGCCGCGCCGTTGGACATCGCGCGCGGTGAGATGGTCCATGCCGGGCTCGCACGCACCGGTGAAGGGCGCCACACGCTGGCGCTTTCCGTTCATGCCTGGGTCGGCGACCGGGGCAGCCTGCAGCACCTGTTCGACCAGATCGCCATGGCCTTCGCGGACGCGAACAGCTTCGATGCCGCCGAGGTGTTCCCGTATGCGCGCTTCGTGACCTGGCGCCAGGACCTGCTCGACGGCGAAGACGCCGCCGAGGGCCGCGCCTACTGGCAGCGCTACCTCGCGCAGGCGTCCTCGCTCACGCCGCCGCGCCTCGTCGGCCGGCAAGCGGCTGCCTCCCAACAGGCTGCGCGCGTGCGTGCCGACGAATCCGTCAATGCCACTTTGGCGGGCCGCATCGCCGCCTGCGCCGACACACTGGGCGCCCAGCCCGACACGCTGCTGCAGGCCGTCTGGTGGCTGCTGCTCGCGCGGCTGGACGGCACCGGCCGTTTCGTCGCCGGCTGGCAGCACGACTGCCGCCGCGACTACCCGCCGATGCAGGGTGCGGTCGGCGTGTTCGACAAGGTGCTGCCGCTCATCGTCGAGACCGCGCCCGAGATGCGCTTTGCCGACTGGTTCGACAACGTCGACGGCACGCTGGCCGCGCATGTCGAGGCGCAGGAGTACTGGGCCGTCGAGGCGCCGCCCATTGCCACGCACCTCGCGGTCGGCTTCGCGTGCCACGAACGACCGCGCCGCCACGGCGTCGATCCGCAATGGCAACTGGTTGCGCTGCCGGGGCCGCTGCCGGCTTTCGAACTCGCTCTGCAGATCGCATGGGACGCCGACGGCGCTGCGCTCTCGGTGCATGCCGATGCCGCGCGCCACAGCGAGATGGCGGCGCAGCGCCTGCTGATGCAATACCTTTGCCTGCTGGATGCCATCGTCGAACGCCCCGACACCGCGCTCGGCGCGCTGCCGCTGGTCGGTGCGCGCGAGCGCGAGCTGCTGCTGCAGTCGCAAGAGACCGTGGCCGATGTCGGCACGCAGACCGTCACGCAGCGCATCGCCCATTGGGCCGTCGAGACGCCCGACGCGCCCGCGCTCGAAGCGGGCGAGCAGCGCCTGAGCTACCGCGAACTTGACCAGCGCGCGGGCCGCGTCGCCCGCTGGCTGCAAGGGCAGGGCGTGGTGCCGGGCACCATCGTCGCGCTGAACCTGCCGCGCGCGCTCGACCTGCCGGTGGCGATCCTCGCCGTCTGGCGCTCGGGCGCCGCCTACCTGCCGCTCGACCCCGACTGGCCCGAGGCGCGCCGCGCGGCGGTGCTGGCCGATGCGAAGCCGATGTTCACCATCGACGCCGCATTGCCCGATGCGAGCACGCTGCCCGAAGCGCAAGCCGCATCGCACATCGCCGCACCGGGCGACCTCGCCTACGTGCTCTACACCTCCGGCTCCACCGGCACACCCAAGGGCGTGGCCGTCGAGCAGGGCCAGTTGCAGAACTACGTGGCAGCCGCATCGGCCGCGATGCAGCTCGACACCTGCCGTCGCTGGGCGCTCACCAGTTCGGTGGCGGCCGACCTGGGCAACACCGCGCTGTTCGGCGCGTTCTACAACGGGGCCTGCCTCGTCGTGGCCGCGCCGCACGAGGCGAAGGACGCCGAGGCCTTCGCGCACTTCATGCGCGCACACGCCATCGACGCGCTGAAGATCGTGCCCTCGCACCTCGAGGCGCTGCTCGAAAGCGCCGCGCCCTGCCTGCCGCGCACGCTGGTGCTGGGCGGCGAGGCCGCGCCGCGCGCGCTGGTCGAGCGCATCGCGCGGCTGGCGCCGCAGTGCGCGGTCTACAACCACTACGGGCCGACCGAGGCCACGGTCGGCGTCATGGTGCATGCCGTCGAACCCGGCGCGCCGGTGCCCGAGCAGCTGCCGCTGACGCGCGTGCTCGCGAACAACCGCGTGCGCGTGCTCGATGCGTCGCGCGGCCTCGTGCCGGCCGGCGGGCTGGGCGAGGTTTACATCGGTGGTGCGCAGCTGTGCCGCGGCTACCTGAACCGCGCGAACGCTGACGTGTTCGTCGCGGACCCGTTCCGCGCCGGTGAGCGCCTCTATCGCACGGGCGACCTCGCGTGGGTGCTGCCCGAAGGCGGCCTGCGGCTTGCGGGGCGCGCCGACCACCAGGTGAAGGTCCACGGCTACCGCGTCGAGCCGGCCGAGGTCGAGGCGGCGCTGCTGGCGCGGCCCGGCGTGCGCCAGGCCGTGGTGCTGGCCGTGCCCGATGCGGCCGGCGCCGCCACGCTCGCCGCCTTCTTCGTCGGCGACAGCGAGGCGACCGACGGCCGCGCGCTGCGCGAACAACTGGCCGCGTTGCTGCCGGCGCACATGGTGCCCGCGAGCTGCACGGCCGTGAGCGCCTTCGCGCGCCTGCCGAACGGCAAGATCGACCGGCTCGCGCTGGCGGCCTCGGCCCCGGCCGAAGCGCCACGGCGTGCAGTGACGGCGCCGCGCGACGCGCTCGAAGCGCTGCTTGCCGACGGCATGGCCACGCTGCTGGGCAGCGGCCCGGTCGGCGTGGAAGACGACTTCTTCGAACTCGGCGGCCACTCGCTGCAGGTCATCAAGCTGGTGGCGCGCATCCGCAAGCTGCTGCAGGTCGAGGTGGCGGCCGGCGTGGTGTTCGACCACCCGACACCCGCGGCGCTCGCCGCCGTGCTGCGCGAGGCGAGCGCCGATGCGGCTGCGCTCGAACAGCTGGCGCAGACGCACCGGCAGCGCGACCTCGCCGACGAATCCGTGGGCGAGGCCGCATGAGCATCGCCATGGACGAGATCACCCGCACCGTGCACGACGGCCAGGCGGTGCCGCTGTCGTATGCGCAGGAGCAGCTGTGCTTCCTGCAGAAGCTGGAGCCCGGGCTCACGGCCTACAACCTGCCGCGCGTGTTCCGGCTGACCGGCGCGCTCGACGCCGATGCGCTGGAACGCGCGTTCCAGGCGGTCGTCGCGCGCCACGCGATCCTGCGCACGCACTTCGTCGAGCACGACGGCATGCCGATGCAGGTGGTGCAGGCCGAGGTGCCGTTCGCGCTGGAGCGCATCGATCTCTCGGACCAGGGCGCCGACGCGCAGCAGGCATCGGTCGATGCGCTCGTGCGCCGCACCGCGACGCATGTGTTCGACCTGGGCCGCGCGCCCGCATTGGTCGCACGGCTCGCGACGCTGGCCGACGACCGGCATGTGCTGACCGTCTGCCTGCACCACATCGTCTCCGATGCCTGGTCGAACCCGATCCTGGCGCGCGACCTCGGCGCGGCCTACGCGCTGGCGCTGCGCAGCCAGGGCCCGGTGCAGCTGCCGCCGCTGCCCGTGCAGTACGCCGACTTCGCCGTGTGGCAGCGTGCCCGCGTGCAGGGCGGGGCGCTCGCGCCGCAGCTCGCGCACTGGAACCGCCACCTCGGCGACGAGGTGCCGTCGCTCGACTTGCCAACCGACCGTGCGCGCCCCGCGCAACAGACCTTCGCCGGCACCGCGCTCGGCTTCGAGCTGCCGCCGGCCCTCGCGGCGGCGCTGCAGGCCTTTTGCCGCGCCGAACGCTGCACGCCGTTCGTCGTGCTGCTCGCGGCCTGGCAGGTGCTGCTGTCGCGCTGCAGCGGGCAGGATGACTTCGCCATCGGCGTGCCCAACGCAGGCCGTCACCGCGAGGAGGTGCAGGACCTGCTGGGCTTCTTCATCACCACGCAGGTGTTCCGCGCGCGGCTCGCGCCCCGGCGCACGCTGCGCGAGGTGTGCCGCCAGGTGCGTGCCGACGCGCTGGCCGCGCTCGACCATGCCGACCTGCCGTTCGAGGTGCTGCTGGCCAGCCGCAAGGACCGCCGCGATCCCGCGCGCAGCCCGCTGTTCCAGGCCATGTTCGGCGTGCAGATGGCTGGCGAGGCCGTCGCGCTCGACTTCGCGGGCGTGCGCGCCGAGCTGGAAGAGTTCGACGATGCGGGCGCCAAGTTCGACCTGTCGCTGGACTTCTACATCGACCCGCAAAGCGTGCGCGGCCGGCTCGAATACAACACCGACCTGTTCGACGCCACGACCGCGCAGCGCCTGGTGCGTGCCTACCAGCGCGTGCTGCAGGCGATGTCGGACGACCCCGACCGCGTGCTCGCGAACCTCGTGCTCACCGATGCGGACGACGAGGCACGGCTGCGCGCGTGGAGCGAGAACCTGCCGCACCGCCCGTACACGCAGCCCGTGCACCAGCGGATCGAAGCGCAGGCGCGCGAGCGGCCCGAGGCGGTCGCGCTGGTGTTCGGCGACACGGTGCTGCGCTACGGCGAACTCGACGCGCGCGCCAACGCGCTCGCGCATCGTTTGATCGGCCTGGGCGTACGGCCCGACATGCCCGTGGGCATCGCCGCCGAGCGCAGCTTCGAGATGGTGGTGGGGCTGCTGGCGATCCTGAAGGCCGGCGGCGCCTATGTGCCCATCGACCCTGAGCTGCCGCGCGAACGCATCGCCTACATGCTCGAAGACAGCGGCGTGACGCTGCTGCTCACGCAGTCGCACCTGCGCGAGGCGCTGCCGGTCGCGGCGCACGTGCAGGTGCTCGCGCTCGATGCGCTCGACCTGTCGGCCGAATCCACCGCGTGCCCGCAGGTCGCGCTGCATGGCGAGAACCTCGCCTACGTGATCTTCACCTCGGGCTCCACGGGCCGCCCCAAGGGCGCGGCCAACCGCCACAACGCCCTCTACAACCGTCTGGCCTGGATGCAGGACGCGTACGCGTTGAACGATGGCGACACCGTGCTGCAGAAGACACCGTTCGGCTTCGACGTGTCGGTGTGGGAGTTCTTCTGGCCGCTGATGCAGGGCGCGCGCCTTGTCGTGGCCGCGCCTGGCGATCACCGCGAGCCGGCACGCCTGGTCGAGCTGATCCGCACGCACGGCGTGACCACGCTGCATTTCGTGCCCTCGATGCTGCAGGCCTTCCTGGCGCACGACGGCATCGAGGCCTGCAGCAGCCTGCGGCGCATCGTCTGCAGCGGCGAGGCGCTGCCCGCCGAGGCGCAGGCGAAGGTGTTCGAGCGCCTGCCGGGCGCGGGGCTGTACAACCTCTACGGCCCGACCGAGGCGGCCATCGACGTGACGCACTGGACCTGCCGCGCCGACGGGCTGAACCACGTCGCCATCGGCCGCCCCATCGCGGGCTGCAAGACCTACGTGCTCGATGCGGGCCTGAACCCGGTGCCGCCGGGCGTGGGCGGCGAGCTGTACCTGGGCGGCATCGGCCTGGCGCGCGGCTACCTGCACCGGCTGGGCCTCACGGCCGAGCGCTTCGTCGCCGATCCGTTCAGCGACAGCGGCGAGCGGCTGTACCGCACGGGCGACCTCGTGCGCTGGCGCGACGACGGCCAGCTGGCCTATCTGGGCCGCATCGACCACCAGGTGAAGGTGCGGGGCTTTCGCATCGAACTCGGCGAGATCGAGGCGCAGCTGCTGGCGCAGCCGCAGGTGCGCGAAGCCGTGGTGGTGGCCGACGAAGGACCGGGCGGCACGCGGCTGGTCGGCTACGTGTCGCCGCAGCCCGGTGCGGCGGTGGACGCGGCCGTGCTCAAGGCGCGCCTGGCCGAGGTGCTGCCCGAGTACATGGTGCCGGCGCTGCTGTGCGTGCTGCCGGCCCTGCCGCTCAACGCCAACGGCAAGATCGACCGCAAGTCGCTGCCCAGGCCCGAGCGCAGCGGGGCGCAGGCCTACGAGGCGCCCGAGGGCGTGGTCGAACAGGCGCTCGCCACGGTCTGGGCCGAGGTGCTCGGCCTTCCGCGCGTGGGCCGGCAGGACAACTTCTTCGAACTCGGCGGCGATTCGATCCTGAGCCTGCAGATCGTGTCGCGGCTGCGCACGGCGGGCTGGAAGCTCACGCCGCGCCAGATGTTCGAGCGCCAGACCGTCGCCGGGCAGGCGGCCGTGGCCGAGCCCGTGGGCGCGGCGGTGCAGGCCCAGCAGACCGCAGCCGAAGGCGAGGTGCCGCTGCTGCCGTTCCAGGCCGCGTTCTTCGAGGCTGACATGCCAGAGCGCCATCACTGGAACCAGTCGCTGCTGCTGCAAGGCCGCGAGCCGTTGGCGGTGCCCGCGCTCGAAGCCGCGCTGGCGGCTGTGGTGCAGCACCACGACGCCTTCCGCTTGCGCTTCCATCGCGCGGCCGATGGCCGCTGGCGGCAGGCCTACGAGGCCCTGCCGGCGCGCTGGCGCGAGGAATGGCTCTGGGTGCGCGATGCAGCGAACCCCGCGCAGATCGCCGCACTGTGCGACGAAGCGCAGCGCAGCCTCGACCTCGCGCACGGGCCGCTGCTGCGTCCGCTGGTCATCCGCCTGCCCGGCGGCGACTGGCGCCTGCTGCTGGCGGCGCACCACCTCGTGGTCGATGGCGTGTCGTGGCGCATCGTGCTCGACGACCTGGCCACCGCGTACGCGCAGCGCCGCGACGGCCGGCCGGTCGCGCTGCCACCGAAGAGCGCCAGCCTGCAGGCCTGGGCGCGCGCGTTGCGGAGCGAAGCCGCCGAGATGGGCGGCGAACTCGCGCACTGGCAGGCCTTCGCCGACGTGCCGGTGGCGCTGCCCTGCGCGCGCCCCGACGGCGTGAACACCGTGGCGCGCCGCGCCAGCATCGCGTGGCAGCTCGACCGCGCGCGCACGCAGGTGCTGCTCAAGACGGCGCCGGCCGCCTACCGCACGCAGGTCAACGACCTGCTGCTCACGGCACTGGGGCGCGCGCTGTGCGGCTGGAGCGGGCATGCGCAACTCGCGATCCTGCTCGAAGGGCACGGCCGTGAAGACATCCTCCCCGCGCAGAAGGCGCTCGACCTGTCGCGCACCACGGGATGGTTCACCAGCCTGTTCCCCGTGCGGCTCGATCCGCTGGGCGCGTGGGGCGACGCGATCAAGCGCGTGAAGGAAGACCTGCGCCGCGTGCCGCAACGCGGGCTCGGCCATGGCGTGCTGAGGCACCTGGGCACGGACGCACAGCAGCAGGCGCTGCGCGCGTTGCCGCGTCCGCAGCTGGTCTTCAATTACCTGGGGCAGGTGGATGGTGCGGCCGAGGCCGCATGGTCGCTCGCACCCGAAGACGCGGGCGAGCCGGTCGCGGCGAGCGCGTCGCTGCTGCACGAGTTCAGCGTCAACGCGCAGGTGCGCGACGGGGCGCTGCAACTGACCGTGGACTTTAGCGCGGCGCGCCATGCGGCCGACGACGTGCAAGGCTGGGTGAATCGCTTCGGTGACGAACTCGAGGCGCTGATCGCGCACTGCACGTCGGGCGCTTCCGGTGTCACGCCGTCGGACTTTCCGCTGGCCGGGCTCGACGCCGCGCAGCTCGACGCACTGCCGCTGCCCGTGGCGCAACTCGAAGACCTCTATCCGCTGTCGCCGATGCAGTCGGGCATGCTGTTCCACAGCCTGGTCGATGCGCAGGGCGAGGTCTACGTCAACCAGCTGTGCATGGACATCGACGGCCTCGATGCCGAGCGCTTCCGCGCCGCATGGCAGCGCGTGCTGGCACGCCACGAGATCCTGCGCAGCGGCTTCCTGGCCGCCGGCGCCACGCCGTTGCAATGGGTGGCGCGCGGCGCGGAGATGCCTTGGCTGGTGCAAGACCTGCGCGAGAGCGCCGACGTGCCTGGCGCGCTGGCGCGGCTGGCCGCATCGCAGCGCGCGAGCGGCTTCGACCTGGCGCGCCCGCCGTTGATGCGCATCGCGCTGGCGCGCACGCAGGCGCAGCGCCATCACCTCGTGTGGACCTACCACCATCTGCTGCTCGACGGTTGGAGCGTGGCGCAGCTGCTGGCCGAGGTGCTGCGCAGCTACGCGGAGCAGGCGGGTGAGCCCGCACCGGGGCGTTTCCGCGACCACATCGCGTGGTTCGCCGCGCGCGACGCGCAGGCCGGCGAAGCGCACTGGCGCCGCGTGCTGGCCGGCGTGGAAGAACCGACGCGCCTGGCGACCGCGCTGGTGCCTCCGGTCGCGCCGCGCTCCGGCAAGGCCCGCCAGCGGCTGGCCTTCGACCCCGAAGCCACGCGCGGCCTGCGCGAGGCCGCGCGCGCCGCGCACGTCACCCTCAACACGTTTGTGCAGGCCGCCTGGGCGCTGCTGCTGGGCCAGCGCACGCGCACCGGCGCCGTCGTGTTCGGCGCCACCGTCGCCGGCCGCAACGCCGAGATGCCGGGTGCTGAGCGCATGCTGGGCCTGTTCATCAACACGCTGCCCGTGGTCGCGCGCGTGCGGCCCGGCCAGCCCGTGGGCGACTGGCTGCGCGAACTGCAGGCGGCGCAGGTTGCGTCGCGCGAACACGAGCACACGCCGCTGCACGAGATCCAGGCCTGGGCTGGGC
>NZ_JBWKYW010000005.1:0-220244 GCF_059423965.1 Variovorax sp. GW458-11-26-14-LB1 | reverse complement strand
CCGCCCTGCGGCACGCGGCAACGACCGAACGGCGGCCCGCATGGCCCAAGCACGTACTGCGCGCAGGCCATCCGGGGGCGCCGGCACGCCCCCGTTCGCTCAGCGGGGCGCGTCGCCCTTGCGGTACTCGGCGGTGAGCGCGTCGAGCTTCTGCTTGAGCGCCGGGTCGAGCACGTAGCTGGCGGCGGCCACGGTGGCGTCGAGCTGCTCGGGGCGGCTGGCGCCCAGCAGCGGCGCGGTGATCAGCGGGTTGGCCATGACCCACGCCACGGCCAGCGTGGCCAGCGGCACGCCGGCTTCGTCGGCCAGCGCGTGCAGCTGGGTGACGGTGTCGAAGCTGCGGTCGTTCCAATAGCGGTCTTGGTACATGCCGCCGGCGGTGCCGAGGGTGAAGCGGGTGTTCTCCTCGGGCTTGGCACCGGGCTTGTACTTGCCGGTGAGCAGGCCGCCGGCCAGCGGGTTGTAGGGAATCACGCCCAGGCCCTCTTCCGCCGCGAGCGGCAGCAGCTCGCGCTCGATCTCGCGGAACAGCAGGCTGTAGCGCGGCTGCACCGACACGAAGCGCGTGAACCGGTGCAGCTCGGCCTTGCCCAGCGCACGGGCCAGGCGGTAGGCCAGGAAGTTCGACACGCCGATGTAGCGCGCGCGGCCCGACTTGACGATGACGTCGAGCGCCTCAAGGCTTTCTTCGAGCGGGGTCTCGCGGTCGTCCATGTGCAGCTGGTACAGGTCGACGTGGTCGGTCTTCAGGCGCTTGAGCGAGAGGTCGATGGCGTCGAGCAGGT
Organism: Variovorax sp. GW458-11-26-14-LB1; assembly: GCF_059423965.1. Lineage (NCBI taxonomy): Bacteria > Pseudomonadati > Pseudomonadota > Betaproteobacteria > Burkholderiales > Comamonadaceae > Variovorax > Variovorax sp. GW458-11-26-14-LB1. The sequence continues at coordinate 219,459 of NZ_JBWKYW010000005.1, read as the reverse complement.
GCTTGCGCGAGGCGCCCTGGTCCCAGGGGTTGGGGCCGACCTTGTTGACGGCCTTGGTGGCGACCACGAAGCGGCGGCGGCCCGCGGGGCCCTGCTTGTCGAGCCAGTTGCCGATGATCTCTTCGGTGCGGCCGGTGGTCTCGATGGTGCCGCCCAGCGGGTACACGTCGGCGGTGTCGAGGAAGTTGATGCCGGCGTCGGCGGCCTTGTCCAGGATCTGGTGCGACACGGCCTCGTCGGTCTGCAGGCCGAAGGTCATGGTGCCCAGGGCCAGGCGGGACACGGTGAGGCCGGTACGGCCCAGGCGGGTGGTGGGGATGCTCATGCAGGCTCGCTCCGAGAAGGTGAGAGAGGGAGGGAAAGAGGCGGCGGCCATCATAGGCACGGCCGCGCTTTCCTGCAGGCGCTGGAGATTCAGGTGGATTCGAGGTGCACGCCGGGCGCGCCGCGTTCGACCGAGAAGCGGGCCATGGCCGCGACGGCAGAGTCGGCGTTCTTCTCGTCGTCGACCGCGCGGAACTCGACGGCGCAGCCGCGCGCATCGAGCGTCATGAGGCCGTAGCCGCGCTTGTCGGCGCGGCCGTAGCGCAGGTGTTCGTTCTTCGCGCGCATGTGGGCCACGCTGGCGGCGCTGGGCCCTTCGGAGGTGACGGCGCCGCCGACGAACTCGGTCGCGACGACGGGGCCCTGCGGCTCGCGGCGCAGGTCGGCGGCCCAGAAGGCGTGCACGTCGCCGCCGAGCACCAGCGCATCGCCACCGCGCGACGGGTTCGCGGCCAGCGCGTCGAGCAGGCGCGTGCGCGCGGCGGCGTAGCCGTCCCAGCCGTCCATCCAGTAGCCGTGGCCGGGGCCGCGCTGGCGGTCGGCTTCGGCGAGCAAGGTCGGTTGGGCGATGACAGTCCAGCGCGCTGGCGGCGTGGCGAGTTCGTTGGCGAGCCAGGCTTCCTGCTGCATGCCGAGCAGGCTGCGCTCGGGGGCCAGCCGGTCGGCGCAGTCGACCAGCGGCTTGGTGCTGCGGCCCGGGAGGCAGGCGTGGTGCGAGCGGTACTGGCGGCCGTCGAGCAGCATCACGTCGAGCATGCGGCCGAAGCGATGGCGCCCGTAGATGGTCGCGCTCGCGCCGCGCGGGCGCATGGAGGCGGGCACGGGCATGTGCTCGTACCAGGCCTGGTAGGCGGCGGCGCGGATCGCCAGGAACTGCGCCGGGTCGGGCGTGCGCGGCGAGACGTCGTCGGTGTAGTCGTTCGCGACCTCGTGGTCGTCCCAGGTCACGAGCCAGGGAAAGGCGGCGTGCGCAGCCTGCAGGTGCGGGTCGGTCTTGTAGAGCGCGTAGCGGTTGCGAAACCCGGCCAGGTCGGTGGGAATGCCACCCTCGTGGCGGCGCACGTTGTGCGAGCCGCGCGTGCTTTCGTAGATGTAGTCGCCCAGGTGCACGACGAAGTCGAGCGGCTGCGCGGCCATGTCGCGGTAGGCGGCGTAGTAGCCCTCCTCGTACTGCTGGCACGAGGCGAAAGCGAAGCGCAGCGGCTGCACGGCGGCGTCATCGTCGGCCGGCGCGGTGCGCGTGCGGCCGACGGGGCTGCGCACGCCAGCGGCGGTGAAGCGGTACCAGTAAGGGCGGCCGGGGCGCAGGCCCTGTACTTCGACGTGCACCGAGTGCGCGAGGTCGGCTTCCGCGCTGGCCATGCCCTTGGTCACGATGCGGCGAAAGCGCTCGTCCTCGGCCACCTCCCATTGCACGGCGACCGTCGCCTCGCCCATGCCACCGCCCTGCAGCGGATCGGGCGCGAGCCGCGTCCACAGCACCATGCCGTCCGGCCGCGGCGCGCCCGAGGCGACGCCGAGCGTGAACGGGTCACGCGTGGCCGAGGGCTGGGCGCGCAGGTGCAGGAAGGGATGGCCGAGCGCGGCGGCGGCGAGGCCGGTGTGCAGCAGGCGTCGGCGGGTGAACAACGGAGTGGTCATCGGGCGTCTTTCTTGGTGCGTCGCTCGGCGATCTCGAGGTCGATCGATGCCTGCAGGCGCGCTTGCCGGTCGAGCTCCCTCTGCTGGGTGTCGACGCTCGTGTACTCGCGGTCGATCAACGCCTGCAGGCGCGCCAGCTGCGTGAGATCCATCTCGCGGGTGTTGGCGCTCGCGTGCTCGAAGTCGATCGACGCCTGCGGGCGCACTGGCCGCTCGGGCTCTTTCGAATGGGTGTCGACGCCCCTCGTGCGCAGGTCTTCGCTCGACTGCGAAGAAGTACCGCCGGAGGGGCCCACCCAGATCGCCACTGCGATTCCGAGAAGAAGCAGCGCGATCATGAATTCCCCGACGACGTGGTTCAGGTCGTCCTTGACGATCGGCTTGAGCGTGCCGTCCAACCGATCTTGCGGAGGCAGCAGGACCGCGACCTTCTTGCCCACGGGGCGTGGATCGAACTTGCCGCCGCTGCGTGCGTACAAGACAGCCCGTCGGCCGTCGGGCCGGACGTAGTCGACCCGGACCTCTGTGTTGCCGGCGCCGGTGACGACACCCTCGACCTTGTCGTAAGAAGAAAGAATGACCGCGGCATCAAGCGCCGACAGCAGCGCGACACACAGCATGGCGACGCCCATCGCCGCGAGGCACACCGCCACAAACACTCGAAGGATCTGCATGGACTCCAGCCGTCAGGAACGTGCCTGATTCTGGCGCCCTTCTCTTACAGCACCGCCACTGCAGAACGGCGTCTCAGCCCGCCGACCCTTCGCAAGCCACAGCCACCGGCCGCCGCGCATCCGCAAGCGCGCTCGCGACCGCCCAGGCGAAGATCCCCACGCCCGCCAGCGCCAGCAGCGCGCCGACCCAGCCGGTCGAGGTCCAGCCCAGGCCGGCCGCAATGGCGACGCCACCGAGCCAGGCGCCGAGGGCGTTGGCCATGTTGAAGGCCGAGTGGTTGAGCGCGGCGGCGAGCGTTTGCGCGTCGCCGGCCACGTCCATCAGGCGGATCTGCAGGGCCGGGCCGATGGCGACGGTGGTGCCGATCAGGAACACAGTGAAGGCCGCCGTCACGACGTGGTGCGCCGCGAAGGTGAAGCTGGCGAGCACGAGCGCCGCGTAGACGAGCACGCCGCCGATGGTGCGCATGAGCGACTTGTCGGCCAGCCGCGAGCCCACGAGGTTGCCGGTGACCATGCCCAGGCCGAACAGCGCGAGCACGAAGGGCACGCCGCCCAGCGGCAGGCCGGCCACCTCGATCAGCGTGGGCTTGATGTAGCTGAACACGGCGAACATGCCGCCGAAGCCGATGGCGCCGATGCCCAGCGTGAACCACACCTGCTTTCGCTTGAGCGCGCCGAGTTCGCGCCAGGGGCTGGCGCCGGCGGCGGGTGCGATGTCGGGCACGTCGCGGCGCAGCAGCACCACGGCAACCAGCGCGATGACGCCGACGAACACGAAGGCCGCGCGCCAGCCAAACAGCTGGCCCAGCCACGCCGCGATGGGCACGCCGACCAGCGTGGCGCCGGTGAGCCCCAGCATCACGAGGCCGACCGCGCGTGCGCGCCGCCCCGGTGGCGCGAGCGTGGCGGCCACGAGCGCGGCCACGCCGAAGTAGGTGCCGTGCGGCAGGCCAGTGGCAAAGCGCAGCAGGTTGAGCGACAGGTAGCCGGGCGCCATCGCGCTGGCGAAGTTGCCGGCCGCGAACACGGCCATCAGCGCGATCAGCAGTGCGCGTCGGCCCCAGCCGGCGGCCAGCACCGCGAGCACGGGCGCGCCGATGACCACGCCCAGCGCGTAGGCGCTGATGACGTGGCCGGCCTGCGGGATGGTGACGGCGATGTCCTTCGCGACCTCGGGCAGCAGGCCCATGATGACGAACTCGCCGGTGCCGATGGCAAAGCCGCCGACGCCGAGCGCGAGCACCGCGCGCAGGAACTGGGCGGACGAGACGGACGGTGCAATGGCGGTGGTTTCCGCGCCTTCGCGGGCGGACGGTGAGGCGTTCAAGGCCGGGCTCCTGGGGGGTGCCCGGCGGACGCGGGCAAGGCCCGATTCTAGGGTAAACCCTTAAATTGTGAAGATGCTCTCGTGCGGCGCGTCGGTACCGTCTTGCAATTCAGATGGCAACCAACTGCCTCACGCCCTGCGCTTCCATGTCCTTGCCCAGGCCGCGCGCAATGACTTCGCCGCGCTCCATCACGAGGTAGTCGTCGGCCAGCTCCTGCGCGAAGTCGTAGTACTGCTCGCACAGCACGATGGCCATGTCGCCGCGGTCGGCCAGCATGCGGATGACGCGGCCGATGTCCTTGATGATGCTGGGCTGGATGCCTTCGGTGGGCTCGTCGAGGATGAGCAGCTTGGGCTTGGGCGCGAGGGCGCGTGCGATGGCCAGCTGCTGTTGCTGCCCGCCTGACAGGTCCCCGCCTCTTCTGTTGATCATCTGCTTGAGCACGGGGAACAGCTCGAACAGCTCCGCAGGAATGGGCGTGCCGCCGCTCTTGTAGGCCAGGCCCATGCGCAGGTTCTCTTCCACCGTGAGCCGCGCGAAGATCTCGCGGCCCTGTGGCACGAAACCGATGCCGGCCCTGGCCCTGTCGTACGGCGTGGCCTTGTGGATCGGCTTGCCTTCGAGTTCGATGCTGCCGCTCTTGATGGGCACGAGGCCCATGAGCGACTTCAGCAGCGTGGTCTTGCCTACGCCGTTGCGGCCGAGCAATACCGTGACCTTGCCGAGCGTGGCCTCGAAGCTCACGTCTCGGAGGATGTGGGAGCCGCCGTAGTACTGGTGGATGTTCTTGACTGTCAGCATGGTGGGATGCTTTCCTTGGTCTTTATCGGGGGCGCCCGGTGCGCGGCACGGCGCGGTCGGCCCCAGTGTGCCGGCCCTTCGGGCTGCCCTGCGGTGCTCGCGTTTCGCGGGGTCTCGCAGAACTCGCTGCGCTCAAACAGCTGCGAGCCCTGATCCGCGAAACGCTGCGCTCCTCGGCGGCACAGAGGGGCCGCCCACGCCGCACCGCACACCGGGCGCTGGTCGTGGCGTTGATGCCGTCGGCTCTGGCCGCGGCGACAAGTTCACCGGCCAAGGTAGACCTCGATCACGCGTTCGTCGGCCTGCACTTCGTCGAGCGTTCCCTGCGCGAGCACGGAGCCATCGCACAGCACGGTCACGATCTCGGAGATGGTGCGGATGAAGCTCATGTCGTGCTCCACCACCATCAGCGAATGCTTGCCCTTGAGCGTGAGGAACAGCTCGGCGGTGCGCGCGGTTTCCTCGTCGGTCATGCCGGCCACGGGCTCGTCGAGCAGCAGCAGCTTCGGGTCCTGCATCAGCAGCATGCCGATTTCGAGCCACTGCTTCTGGCCGTGGCTCAGGTTGCCGGCCAGGCGCGAGACGCTGTCGGCCAGGTGAATGGTCTCCAGCACCTCGGCCAGGCGGTCGCTCTGCGCCGAGTCGAGCCTGAACAGCATCGAGGCGCGCACGCCCTTGTCGGTCTTGAGCGCGAGCTCGAGGTTCTCGAACACGGTGAGGTGCTCGAACACCGTCGGCTTCTGGAACTTGCGGCCGATGCCCAGCTGCGCGATGTCGGCCTCGCGGTGGCGCAGGAGGTCGATGGTGCTGCCGAAGAACACGGTGCCCGAATCGGGCCGGGTCTTGCCGGTGATGATGTCCATCATCGTGGTCTTGCCCGCGCCGTTGGGGCCGATGATGCAGCGCAGCTCGCCCGGGGCGATGTCGAGCGAAAGCTTGTTGATGGCCTTGAAGCCGTCGAAGCTCACGCTCACGTCTTCCAGGTACAGGATGCGGCCGTGGGTGATGTCGACCTCGCCCGGCGTGGCGATGCGGCTGAAGCCTGCGGTGCGGCCGCCCGATTCGGTCTGGCCCGTGGCCGCGTGCAGGCCGGCTGCGCGTGCGGCGCGCTCGGCGCCGGCTTCCATCAGGTCGGGCGTCATGCGCGGGCTCCCTTCACATCGGCGACCAGGGGCGCCTGCGCCGTCGCTTCGGGCTCCGCGTGCGAGGCGGTGGGCTCGCGCCGCGCTTCCTTCGCGGCCGGTGCTGCGGCCTTCTGTGTCTTCTCGCGCGAGAGCCACTTGCGCACCAACCCCACGATGCCGTTCGGCAGGAACAGCGTGACAGCAATGAACAAGGCGCCCAGGAAGTACAGCCAGTACTCGGGGTAGGCCACGGTGAGCCAGCTCTTGGCCCCGTTGACGATGAAGGCACCAAGGATCGGCCCGATCAGCGTGGCGCGCCCACCGACTGCGGCCCACACCGCGATCTCGATGGAGTTGGCCGCGCTCATCTCGCCCGGGTTGATGATGCCGACCTGCGGCACGTACAGCGCGCCGGCCACGCCGCACATCACGGCGGAGATGACCCAGATCGTGAGCTTGTACGGCAGTGGGTTGTAGCCCGAGAACATCACGCGCGTCTCGGCATCGCGAATGGCCTGCAGCACGCGGCCGAACTTGCTGCCGATGAGCCACTTGGCGAACAGGAAGAAGCCCAGCAACGTGAGGCCGGTGAGCGCGAAGAGCGTCATGCGCATCTCTTGCGTGGCGATCGGGATGTTCAGGATGCGCTTGAAGTCGGTGAAGCCGTTGTTGCCGCCGAAGCCCGTCTCGTTGCGGAAGAACAGCAGCATGGCCGCGAAGGTCATGGCCTGCGTGATGATCGAGAAGTACACACCTTTGATGCGCGAGCGGAAGGCAAAGAAGCCGAACACGAAGGCGATGAGGCCGGGCACCGCCACGATGAGCAGCAAGGTCATGCCGAAGCTGCCGCTGAAGGTCCAGTGCCAGGGTAGTTCCTTCCAGTCGAGGAACACCATGAAGTCGGGCAGGTCGCTCTTGTAGTTGCCGTCGCGGCCGATCTGGCGCATGAGGTACATGCCCATCATGTAGCCGCCGAGCGCGAAGAACAGGCCGTGGCCCAGCGAGAGGATGCCGGTGTAGCCCCAGATCAGGTCCATGGCCAGCGCGCAGATGGCGTAGCACATGATCTTGCCGACGAGCGCCACGGCGTAGTCGCTCATGTGCAGCGGGCTGTCGACCGGCACCCAGATGTTGAGCACCGGCGCCACCGCGCACACCACGATCAGCGCGACGAAGAAGGCCGTCCAGCCCTTGCCGCTCAAGAGCGGCCCCTTGGTGGGAAGTGCAACCTTGCTCATGCTTCTGCGCTCCGGCCCTTCATGGCGAAGATGCCCTGAGGTCTCTTTTGAATGAAGATGATGATGAAGACAAGCACCGCGATCTTCGCGAGCACCGCGCCCGCCCAGCCTTCGATGAACTTGTTGAGAATGCCCAGCCCCAGCGCCGCATACACGGTGCCCGCGAGCTGGCCGACGCCGCCCATCACGACCACCATGAAGCTGTCGACGATGTAGCTCTGTCCCAGGTCGGGGCCGACGTTGCCGATCTGGCTCAGCGCGCAGCCCGCCAGGCCCGCGATGCCGGAACCGAGCGCGAAGGCGTAGGTGTCGATGCGCGCGGTGTTCACGCCCATGCACGAGGCGATCGGCCGGTTCTGCGTGACGCCGCGCACGAACAGGCCCAGGCGTGTCTTGCCGATGAGCCAGCCCATCGCGAGCAGCACGAGCGCCGCGAAGACGATGATGCAGATGCGGTTCCACGGCAGCGTGACGTTGCTGAGCATGGTGAAGCCGCCGCTCATCCAGCCAGGGTTCTCGACACCGACGTTCTGCGCGCCGAAGAGCGATCGCACCAGCTGCTGCAGCATCAGGCTGATGCCCCAGGTGGCCAGCAGTGTCTCGAGCGGCCGGCCGTAGAGGAAGCGGATCACGCCGCGTTCGAGCACCGCGCCCACGAGCGCCGAGGCGAGGAAGGACACGGGAATCGCGGCCACCAGGTACCAGCCGAAGGCTGCCTCGGGCATGTACTTCTGGAAGATGCCCTGCATCACGTAGGTGGCATAGGCGCCGATCATCATCAGCTCGCCGTGCGCCATGTTGATGACGCCCATGAGGCCGTAGGTGATGGCCAGGCCCAGCGCGGCCAGCAGCAGCACCGAGCCCAGGCTGATGCCACTGAACACGGCGTTGATGCGATCGCCCCAGACCAGCGCGCCGTCGATGTTCGCGATCGATGCGGTGATGGCCGCCTTCACGTCGGCTTCGGTCTCGTCGGCCAGGCGCTGGTTGAGCAGCAGCTTGGTGTCGGGGCTGCGGTTGTTGCCCAGCTCCTTGGCCGCGGCCAGGCGCTTGGCCTTGTCGGCGCTGGTGAGCATGCTGGCGGCGCGCACCAGTTCGAGTTGCGCCTTGATCTTCGGATTCGTCTCGGCGGCCAGCGCCTTCTCGACCATCGGGAGGCGCGACTCGTCAGGCTCCTTGAAGAGCGCCTGCGCGGCTTCGGCACGCACCGCGTCGTCGGTGCTCGTGAGCTTGAGCGCGGCCTGCGCGGCATCGAGCGCGCCGCGCATGAGATTGTTGTTGACGACGTCTTCGGCGGTGTCGGGCACCTTCAGCTCGGCGCCCGTCACGGGGTCGAAACCCTTGTCGTCCTTCATCACGAAGACCTTGTCTTCGGTGTACTTCACGGCGTCGTCGGCCATGGCCTGGATGAAGGCGGCGGTCTTGTCGTCGGCGGTGAGGACGGCCTTGTTGAGCACGGCGATGCGGGCTTCGGACTCGCCGGAGGCGATGGCCTTGGCTTCGTCGGCGGTCAGCGCATGGACGGGCGCTGCTGCCAGCAGCAACAGCGCCGTCGTGCAGGAACAAATTGAGCGCAGTAATGGATGCACAGCGTTTCTCTCATTCGGGAACACCGAGGAACCGGCTTTGCCGGCCCTCAGGTGTTGCCCCCGGTCGGGGGAAGGCGAAGCGACACGAAGTGCGCACAGCCTGGGAGCGAGCCCCAGTTACATCGACTTGCCAGCGGGGTAATCCGGCTTCTTGTCGTTGCCTTCGATGTACGGGCTCCACGGCTTGGCCTTGACCGGGCCCGGCGTCTTCCACACCACGCTGAACTGGCCGTCGGCCTTGATCTCGCCGATGAACACGCTCTTGTGCAGGTGATGGTTCTTCTCGTCCATCTTGGAGACGATGCCCGACGGCGCGGTGAAGGTCTGGCCGGCCATGGCGGCGATCACCTTGTCGGTGTCGGTCGACTTGGCCTTCTCGACCGCCTGCTTCCACATGTGGATGCCGATCCAGGTGGCTTCCATCGGGTCGTTGGTGAGCGGCTTGTCCTTGTGGCCGGCGATGTTCTTGGCCTTGGCGTAGTCGCTCCACTGCTTGATGAACGCCGTGTTGGTCGGGTTCTTGATCGACATGAAGTAGTTCCATGCGGCGAGATGGCCGACCAGCGGCTTGGTGTCCACGCCGCGCAGTTCTTCCTCGCCCACCGAGAAGGCGACCACCGGCACGTCCTTGGCCTTCAGGCCCGCGTTGCCCAGTTCCTTGTAGAAGGGCACGTTGGAGTCGCCGTTGATGGTCGACACCACTGCCGTCTTGCCACCGGCCGAGAACTTCTTGATATCGGCGACGATGGTCTGGTAGTCGCTGTGGCCGAAGGGGGTGTACTTCTCGTCGATGTCCTTGTCGGCCACGCCCTTGCTCTTGAGGTAGGCGCGCAGGATCTTGTTGGTGGTGCGCGGGTACACGTAGTCGGTGCCCAGCAGCACCCAGCGCTTGGCGCCGCCGCCTTCCTTGCTCATGAGGTAGTCGACGGCCGGAATGGCTTGCTGGTTGGGCGCGGCGCCCGTGTAGAACACGTTCTTGGAGAGCTCTTCACCCTCGTACTGCACGGGGTAGAACAGCAGGCCGTTCATTTCCTCGACCACCGGCAGCACCGACTTGCGCGACACCGAGGTCCAGCAGCCGAAGATCACCGAGACCTTGTCCTGGCCGAGCAGCTGCTTGGTTTTTTCAGCGAACAGCGGCCAGTTGGAGGCCGGGTCGACCACCACGGGCTCCAGCTGCTTGCCCAGCACGCCGCCCTTCTTGTTGATGTCGTCGATGGCCATCAGCACCGTGTCCTTCAACACGGTTTCCGAGATGGCCATCGTGCCCGACAGCGAGTGCAGCACGCCGACCTTGATGGTGTCGGCTGCGAATGCAGGCGCAGCAGAAATGCTGGCCAGCGCGACGGCGGCGGTGAGCGCCTTGAGTGTGAAACGACGTTGCATGTGGACTCCTGCTCCGGGTGGGTTGAACCTTGTCGACAGCGCGGGGCTGGCGATGGAGAGGAGTCTGCGGAACGCACCACAAAGGGGAAATACGCCGGGTGGCGTACACGGAGGTACTCAGGCGGGTGGCGGGGCCGGGTACTTCACGGCGTTGGCGAGCATCTTTCGCTTCGCTGCCTCGACCGGATCGATGCCGAGCTTGTCGGCCAGCTGCAGCAGATAGAGCAGGACGTCCGCGATCTCGGTGCCGATCTGCGCGCGCTCGTCTGCGGGCAGCGCCCGGCTTTGCGCTTCGGTGAGCCATTGGAAATGTTCGAGCAGCTCGGCCGCTTCGACCGACAGCGCGGCGGCGAGGTTCTTGGGGGAGTGAAATTGCTCCCAGTCGCGGGCCTGTGCGAAGTCGCGCAAGGCCTGGGTCAGCGATTGCAGGTCATCGGCCATGGCATTCCTGTAGGGTTGGAGAAACCCATTTTGGGCATTAACATACCCAAAATGGGTAAATTGAAATCACCGGCACCGGTTGTCGAGAAGTTCGCCAGCCTGGCGGACGCCTTGTTCACGACCACGCAGCAACGCGTGCTGGGCTGTCTCTTCGGGCAGCCGGACCGGAGCTTCTTTTCCAGTGAATTGATCAAGCTTACCGGTGCGGGCTCGGGCGCAGTGCAGCGAGAACTCCAGCAGCTGACCGACAGCGGGCTGCTCACGACGTCGCGTGTCGGCAACCAGAAACACTACCGCGCGAACGCGGACGCACCGATCTTCGAGGAGCTGTGCAGCATCGTGCGCAAGACCTTCGGGCTCGCGGGCCCGTTGCGCGATGCACTGGCGCCCGTGGCCGACAAGATCGAAGCGGCCTTCGTCTTCGGCTCGGTGGCCAAGAAGAGTGACACCGCTGCCAGCGACATCGACCTGCTGCTGATCAGTGAAGAACTTGCCTATTCGGACCTCTTTCTCGCCCTCGACGCCGTCTCGGCGCGCCTCGGCCGTACAGTGAACCCGACCCTGTTCACGAGGAAAGAACTGATGCGAAAGCTCAAGGACGGCGAATCTTTCGTCACGCGCGTCATGGCACAGCCCAAGCTCTGGGTGATCGGCGACGCGCATGCCCTCCCCGCTTGACAACCTGTGCGGCCCGACGAAACCGCTGACGGCCGAAGCACCCGATGCGCGCGAATTCGCGGGCTTGCTTCGCTCCGGGCTGGCGCGCCTGGCCGATGCGCAGGTCACCCAGCTCTCGCTGGAAAGCCGCTTCGACCTGGCCTACAACGCGGCGCACGCCTTGTGCCTCGCGGCGCTGCGATGGCACGGCTATCGATCGGGCAACCGCTTCATCGTCTTCCAGGTGCTGCCACACACCCTGGCGCTGGGGCCGGAAGTCTGGCGCGTGCTGGCCAAGGGGCACGAGATTCGCAACCTCGGTGAATACGAAGGCGACATGAACATCGACGAACGCATCGTTCGCGACCTCATCGTCGCCTGTCAGCGCGTGGCCTCGGCACTGTCCGGTTTGCCCCCGCCTGCCGCCACCTGACGCTGTCGCACGCCTGTGCGATGCAGCACGGCCACCAGCAAGGCCGTGCCCATCAGGTAGAGCAGCGCGACGCCGAGCGCGCTCGCATGGCCTGCGGCGTCGGCGCCGTGCCCCAGTTGCCCATAGAACAGGATCCCGACCAACGCCACCCCCAGCGCATTGCCCGCCTGCTGCACCATCGACAACACGCCCGAGGCCACGCCCGCGTGCTGCGGCGGCAGGCCGGCCAGCACGGTGGACACCAGCGGCGCCATCACCATGCCGAGCCCCGCGCCCTGCACGAACAGCAGCGGCACCATCCACGCCACGACATGCGTGTGCCCCGGCCAGCCGGCCACGTTGGCGCACTGCAACGCATGCCCCGCCGCGAGCACGAGGGCGCCGAGCGCGATCGGTGGCGTGCCGCCGAAGCGGCGGGCGATGCGGGCGCCGGCCATCGAGGTCGCGAAGAAGCCCACGGCCAGCGCCGTGAAAACGATGCCCGAGTGGAGCGCACCCAGCCCCATCCCCTGCTGCAGGTACAGCGCGAGCACGAAGTAGAACGAGGCGTTGCCCGCATAGAAGGCCAGCGTGGTGAACAGCCCGGTCACGAAGCGGCGGTTGGCGAGCAGCACCGGCGCCACCAGCGGCGCACCGCCGCGTGCCGCGAGGCCGCGCTGCTGCCCGGCGAAGAGGCCCCACAGCGGCACGGCGGCGGTCAGGCACAGCCAGCTCCACAACGGCCAGCCCTGCTGGCGCCCTTCGACCAGCGGCAGCACCACGGCCACCGAACCGGCCGCGACCAGCGCCATGCCGGCGAGGTCGAGCCGGCTGTCGCCGCGGCCCTGCGCCAGCGGCGGCACCACGCGCGGCGCGAGCACCAGCGCCAACAGGCCGATGGGCACGTTGATGAGAAAGCAGCTGCGCCAGCCGAGCCCCGCGAGGTCGGCATGGATCAGCGCGCCACCCACCAGCTGCCCCAGCGTGGCCGCCAGGCCCAGCGTGAGGCCGTAGGCCGCGAAGGCGCGCGTCCGGTCTTCGCCCGCGTAGGCCAGGCCGATCATCGCGAGCACCTGCGGCTGCAGCAGCGCGCCGGCCAGGCCCTGCAGCAGGCGCGCGGCCACGAGCAGCCCGGCGTTCGGCGCCACGCCGCAGGCGGCCGAGGCGAGCGTGAACAGCAGCAGGCCGAGCATGAACATGCGGCGCCGGCCGAACAGGTCGCCCAGCCGCCCGCCCGTGACCAGGCCCGCGGCAGTGGCCAGGCCGTAGCCCGCCACCACCAGCTGCAGCGTGCCCGCGCTGGCCTGCAGGTCGTGCTGCATCGATGGCAGCGCGACGTTGACGATGAAGAAATCGAGCACCACCAGGAAGGTGCCGCTGAGCATGACCCACAGGCCCAGCGGGCCCGGTGCGGCGGACGTGATCGACGAGGCAGGAACGGCAGGGTTCGACGAGGGCATGGCCCCCACTGTCGGCACCGGCCGGCATCGCGGCAATGACCTGCGAGGTCATGCGCGCAGGGCGCCGCGCGTTCAGCGCTTGTCGAACTGCGCGGACGCAAAGGCCCAGGTCATGCGCGTGGCGTCGGGCCCGAGCGGGTCGCTGAACAGCTGCCCCCGCGACCCGCCGCTCCACGAGTGGCCGAGCCCCGCGATCTCGCACAGCGTGACCAGGGTGCGGCCCTGGCGCTTGAAGTCGGTCACGCGCATGGCGCGGCGCTGGCCGCGTTGCAGGTCGCGCGCCATGCCGGCGTGCGCGCCCACGGCGGTGGCCCAGACGGCCGCGCTGCTCATGGCATTGCTGGGCGCCACCACGGCGTCGGCGTCGCCGTGCAGCACCAGCATCGGCGGCAGCGTCGTGAAGACGGCCGCCGCGCCCATGGCCTTGCCGACCGCGGTGACGGGCATCGGCGGCACGTGCTGTCCGCGCATGGCGCCGAGCGCGGTGGCCGACGACTTCGCGGCGCCGGGCGCCACGCCCGAGTGCATGACCACGGCGCGAAAGCGGTTCGGGTAGCGCGTGGCCAGCAGCGCCGCCATGCTCGCGCCCGCCGACAGGCCGGCCACGGCCACGCGGTCGCGGTCGACGGGGTACAGCATGCAGGCCTGGTCGACGGCGGCCATCAGCGTGGCGGCCTCGGCGTCGGCCTTGCCGGAGCGGCGCTCGTACCAGTTCCAGCAGCCCTGCGGATGGGCGATGCGGTCCTGCTCGGGGTAGAGCACGAGAAAGCGCTGGCGCACCGCGAGCGCATTCATGCGCGTGCTGGCCGCGAAGTCGCGACCGGTCTGGCCGCAGCCGTGCAGCATGACCATGAGCGGCAGCTTCTCGCCGGGCTGCAGCACCAGGTCGGCCGGACGGAACAGGTGATAGCCGCGCGCCCCGCCCGCGCCCATCGCCATGCCGCTGATCCAGTCGCCCTTGCCGGGCGGCGGCTTGAGCCGCTTGGCGGTCGCGCGTTGCACCTGGCCGGCCACGCGCTTGCCGTTGCTCAGCGTGAGCTTGGTGAGCGCCTTCAGGTTGCGCTCATAGGCGCGGGCGAAGAAAGAAGCGGTGGAGCGACGGGCCATGGCGCAGTGTGCAGGCAAAGCGCCGGGCGGCCAAACGGCCGCGAAGCCTTCAGTAGATTTCCGGGACGATCATGCTGGCGGGCACCGGCTGGCGCAGGTAGTCGTCATGCCGCTCGCGCGCCGGCAGCTCGACCGGCGCATGCGCCACCTCCTGGTAGGGCAACTGGCCCAGCAGATGGCTGATGCAGTTCAGGCGCGCCTTCTTCTTGTCGACGGCCTGCACCACCCACCACGGCGCCTCGGGGATGTGGGTGCGCTCCAGCATGATCTCTTTCGCCTTGGTGTATTCCTCCCAGCGGCGGCGGCTCTCGAGGTCCATGGGGCTGAGCTTCCACTGCTTGAGCGGGTCGTGGATGCGGCCCAGGAAGCGCATGTGCTGCTCGTCGTCGGTGATGGAGAACCAGTACTTGATGACCTTGATGCCCGAGCGCACGAGCATCTTCTCGAACTCGGGAACGGTGCGGAAGAACTCCTCGTACTCGTCGTCGCTGCAAAAGCCCATCACGCGCTCGACGCCGGCGCGGTTGTACCAGCTGCGGTCGAACAGCACCATCTCGCCGGCCGCCGGCAGGTGCGCCACGTAGCGCTGGAAGTACCACTGCGTGCGTTCACGGTCGTTGGGCGCGGGCAGCGCGGCCACGCGGGCCACGCGCGGATTCAGGCGCTGGGTGATGCGCTTGATGACACCGCCCTTGCCTGCCGCGTCGCGGCCTTCGAAAAGAATGACCACCTTCTGCTTGCTGTGCTGCACCCAGTCCTGCAGCTTGACCAGTTCGCCCTGCAGGCGAAAGAGTTCCTTGAAATAGGCCTGGCGCGCCGCCTTGTCGGACGCGGAAGACGCGGCCGAGCCGGGGTCGAGCCCGTCGAGGTTGCGGTCTTCGATCTCCAGTTCGAGTTCTTCGTCGTAGCTGTCGATCAGGTCGCGGGCGATGCGTTGCATCAGGTCTTCGTGGTCGGGAAGTGCGCTCGTCAGCATGATGAAAGGGGGCAAGAGTGGCGGGTAGACAAAAAGCATGCTGCACCCGCCGCATGACGGCGGCGTGACGGTTTTGCGGCTGTTTTCTGTAAGCCGACACGCCGTTGTCACATGGCACGAACACCATCCGGGGCACGCTGGCAGCCCGCCAAACGGGCGTCTGCCTGTTCACATGTCTTTTCTGACCACGCACCTTGTCGGTATTTCATGACCTCGCCGCGCAGTCCTATGGCGGCGACGAAGCCGGGCTGATCTGCGGCTACCTGTTCGACGCCGCGGCGCCGGAACCCGCGCGGGCGATCGATTCGGCGCAGGCCGCCGCGTGGCTGGCGGACGCCGGCCAGCTCGGCGACAGCAACGCCTACGTGTGGCTGCACTTCAACCTGAGCCATGCGCACGCCGAACGCTGGCTGACGCGGCACGCGGCGCTGTCGGACACCTTCTACGAGACGCTGCACGAAGGCCTGCCCTCCACGCGCATCGAGCGCGCCGACGACTCGCTGATCGCGGTCATCAACGACGTGCACTTCGAGTTCAGCTTCGAGCCCTCGGACATTTCGACCCTGTGGATCAGCGTCGGCCCGCGCCTGGTGGTCACGGCGCGCACCAAGCCGCTGCGTTCGGTCGACGCGCTGCGCACGGCCGTGAAGGCGGGCGAGGCACCGCGCTCGAGCACCGAGCTGCTCGAGCACCTGCTGCGCGCGCAGGCCGACGTGCTGGTGAAGATCGTGCGCGGCGTCACCTCGCGCATCGACCGCATCGAGGACGAGCTGCTGGCCGGGCGTCTGGACCACAAGCGCGCACGGCTGGGCGTGCTGCGCCGGCTGCTGGTGCGGCTGCAGCGGCTGCTGGCGCCCGAGCCGGCCGCGCTGTTCCGCCTGCTGCAGGGCCCGCCGGCCTGGATGGCCGAGCCCGACGTGCAGGAGCTGCGCGGCTCGACCGAGGAGTTCTCGGTGGTGCTGCGCGACATGCAGGCGCTGCAGGAGCGCATCAAGCTGCTGCAGGAAGAAATCGCCGCCAACGTCAACGAGGACAACAACCGCAGCCTGTTCGTGCTGACGGTGGTCACGGTGCTGGCGCTGCCGATCAACATCCTGGCCGGCCTGTTCGGCATGAACGTGGGCGGCATCCCGCTGGCGGAGCACAGGCACGGGTTCTGGATCGTGGTGGCGATCGTCGCCAGCTTCACCGCCGTGGCCGCCTGGACGGCCTTTCGCAAGAAGCGCTGAGGCGCCACAGCGCCCGCCCGCCCGGTCAGTCCGACGGCAGCGGCGCGGCGGCCGCGTCCTGCATGCATTGCAGGAAGACGCGCGTGGGCGTGTTCATCGCCTCGCTGCGCAGGCGGAAGGCGCACATGGGGCCGCGCAGCAGTTCGCCCGGCATGGCGATGCGGCGCACGAGCCCGCGCCGCTCGAAGTCTTCGGCGTAGTGGTTGGCGGTGGCCCACAGCAGGCCCGAGCTGCGCACGAGGTGCAGCGCGAGCGGGGCCGAGTCGGCCTGGATGTCGGCCGGATGCGGCCCGCCCGGGCGGCGGTGCACCGACAGCATGCGGTCCAGCTTGGGCCGCAGCGGCGTGCGGTGCGGCGGCAGCACCCAGCGCTCGTTGGCGGCCTCGGCCCAGGTCGGCGCGCGCTTGAGCGCCAGCCGGTGCCGCGGCGCCGCCACGATGCTGCTGAACTCCTCGTACAGCGGCGTGACCTCGACGCGGTTGAGGTCGACCGTCCACTCCGCGTGCGCGAGCATGAGGTCGATGCGACCGTCCTGCAGCGCGCCGTGCAGGTCCTCGATCTCCAGCGTCTGCACCATCGGGCGCACGTGGGGCACCATCTGCGAGGCCTGCAGCAGCGCGGCCGCGAGCCGCTGCGCCGAGAACACGGGCAGCACGCCCAGGCGCAGCTCGCCGCTCACGCCCACGCGCAGGTCGCGCAGCGACTCCTCGGCCAGCATCAGCTCGCCCAGCACGCGGTCGGCGTGCCGGACCATGCTCAGTCCCGCCGCCGTGGGCGCGATGCGCTTGGTGGTGCGCTCGAACAGGCGCACCTGCAGCGTGGCCTCGAGCTGGGCCAACGTGCGCGACAGCGCGGGCTGGGTGGTGTTGAGCAGCTCGGCCGACTTGCTCAGGCTGAGCGTGCGGCCCAGTTGGCTGAGCAGCCGCAGCTGGCGCAGCGTGAGGTTTCGTTCCAGGAAGGAGGCCATGGCCATTTATATCGGCAACGGTATGAGTACGCTCGGATTTCTCATTTGTCGCCCTCCCCCGGCCTGCCCAGAATCCGCCCACCGCCCTGGCACCCCGGAGACCCGCGATGACCGAACCGACGAAGCGATCCCTTTGCGCCGCCCTCATGGCCGCCGCCCTGCTGGCCGGCCTGCTGCCCGCCGGCGCCGCGGCCCAGGCGTACCCGTCCAGGCCCGTGCGCCTGATCGTGCCGTGGGCGCCCGGCACGCCGGCGGACGTGGCGGGCCGCGTGGTGGCCGAGCGCATGGCGGGCGGGCTGGGCCAGACCGTGTTCGTCGAGAACCGGCCGGGCGCGGCCGGCACCGTGGGCCTGGGCGAGGTGCTGCGCCAGCCGGCCGACGGCTACACGGTCTACATGCTGTCGTCGGCCTCGCTGGTGGCGCCGCTGCTGTTCCCGGGCCAGTCGCTCGACCTGCTCAAGAGCCTGGAACCGGTCGGCATGACGGCCTGGAGCTACAACGTGCTGGTGGCGCCCGCCGCCTCGGCGCTGAGCTCGCCGCGCGAGCTGGAGGCCGCGGCCAAGGCCCGGCCGGGCACGCTGAGCTTCGGCTCCGGCGGCAACGGCACGCCGGCGCACCTGGCCGGCGCGCTGTTCGCCCAGCAGACCGGCAGCCAGCTCACGCACGTGCCGTACAACCAGTTCCCGATGGCGGTGGGCGACCTGCTGGCCGGGCGCCTGGACACCATGTTCCTGACCGCGTCGGCGGCGCTGCCCCACATCCAGGCCGGCAAGCTGCGCGCCCTGGCGGTGACCGGCGCGCAACGCCTGCCGGCCCTGCCCGCCGTGCCCACGATGATCGAGCAGGGCTACGCGGGCTTCGAGCTGCGCTCCTTCGACGGCATGACGGTGCGCAGCGGCACGCCGCGCGAGATCGTCGAGCGGCTCAGTGATGCGCTCGCCAAGGCGCTGGCCGCGCCCGAGGTGCGCGAGCGCCTGGCCACGCTGGCGCTCGAGCCGGAGCCGATGACGCCGGCGCGCTTTCGCACCGTGCTGGCGGCCGAGTCGGACAAGTGGCTGCGCCTGGGCCGCGGCGCCGGCATCAAGGCCGACTGAGCGCTCGCGATGCAGGCAGACATCGTGATCGTCGGCGGCGGCTCGGCGGGCTGCGTGCTGGCCGCCCGCCTGAGCGAAGACCCCGCGCTGCAGGTGGTGCTGGTCGAGGCGGGACAGCCCTCGCACAACCCGTGGCTGCGCATTCCCATCGGCTACTTCAAGACGGTCGGCCACCCCCGGCACGACTGGCGCTTCGAAACCGACCCCGAGCCCGACATGGCGCAGCGCCGCCTGCCCTGGCCGCGCGGGCGGGGGCCGGGCGGCTCCAGCCTCATCAACGGCATGCTGTACCTGCGCGGGCACCGCGCCGACTACGACCAATGGGCCGCCCTGGGCAACCCGGGCTGGGACTGGGACAGCGTGCGCCCCTACTTCGACCGGTCGCAGCCCGCGGCCGACGGGCCGCTGTGGGTGTCCGCGCTGCCACGCGATGCGTTGTCGGATGCCTTCATCGCCGCGGCGGCGCATGCCGGCATCGCGCCCACGGCCGACTTCAACGGCGGCGACAACAGCGGCGCCGGCTACTTCCGGATGACGACGCGCCACGGCCGGCGCATGGACACCGGGCGGGCCTTCCTGGCGCCGGCGCGGGGCCGGCCCAACCTGCGCGTGCTGTCGGGCGCGCAGGCGACCCGCGTGTGCTTCGAGGGGCGGCGCGCCGTCGGCGTGGACTGCGTGCGCGACGGCAAGGTCGAACGCGTCTCGGCGCGGCACGAGGTGATCCTCAGCGCCGGCGCCATCCAGTCGCCGCAGCTGCTGCAGCTCTCGGGCGTGGGGCCGGCCGGGCTGCTGGGCCGCCTGGGCCTGCCGGTGGTGGCGCCGCTCGAGGGCGTGGGGCGCAACCTGCAGGACCACCTGCAGGTGCGGCCCAGCTACCGCTGCCACGGCATCGAGACGCTCAACGACATCGCCCACAGCCGCTGGCGCAGCGCGCGCGAGTTCATGCGCTACCTGCTGACGCGCGGCGGCGCGCTGAACGGCGGCGTCTACCGCGCCGGCGCCTTCTTTGCGGCGGGCGACGAGGCCGCGGGGTGGCCCGATGCACAGATCCACTTCGGGCTGGTGAGCTTCGAGCGGCCGCACCAGCCGCCGCACCCCTTCCCGGGCGTGACGCTGTCGGCCTGCCTGCTGCGCCCGCACAGCCGCGGCGAGATCATGCTGCGCTCGGCCGATCCGCTGGCGGCGCCGTCGATCCAGCCGCGCTACCTGTCGCACGAAGCCGACCGCGCGCTGGCCGTGCGGCTGGTGCGCAAGATGCGCGAGATCGCCGCCGCGCCGCCGCTGGCGCGCTACCTGGCGCAGGAGCACGAGCCCGGGCCCGCGCTGGCCAGCGACGCGCAGCTGCTGGACTGGGTTCGCCGCCGCGGCGGCAGCATCTTCCACCCTGTGGGTACCTGCGCCATGGGCCCCGCCGGCGACACCGCCGCGGTGGTCGATGCCCGCCTGCGGGTCCATGGGCTGCAGGGGCTTCGCGTGGTGGACGGCTCGGTGATGCCACGGCTGGTGTCGGGCAACACGAACGCGCCGATCATCATGATCGCCGAGCGCGCCGCCGACCTCGTCAGGCACGGCCTGCGCGCCTGAGCGGCCACGGGCCGCCCCGCGGGACGGCACGCGCCAAGCCGCTTGGGCGATGAGGTTAATGCTATTTATCTAGTAGCAGACGGAAGCATCCACACGCCGGTGTCGGCCGGCGAGAGCGCCTAGAATCGGCCGGTGTCTTCTACTCTCAATGCCGATCTTCACTGCCACTCCGTGGTCTCCGACGGCACATTGACGCCCGAAGCGCTGGCCGCCCGCGCCGCCGCCAACGGGGTCGAGCTCTGGGCCCTCACCGACCACGACGAAGTCGGCGGCCAGCACCGCGCCGCCGCGGCCGCGCGCGAAAACGGCATGCGCTACCTCACCGGCACCGAGATCTCGGTGACCTTCGCGAACGAAACCGTGCACATCGTCGGCCTGGGCTTCGACCCCGACGACGCCGCCATGTCGCAGGGCCTGTACGACACGCGCGGCGGGCGCGGCAAGCGCGCGCAGGAAATGTCCGAGGGGCTGGCCAAGGTCGGCATCCACGGCGCCTACGAAGGCGCGCTCAAGTTCGTCGGCAACCCCGAACTGATTTCGCGCACGCACTTCGCGCGCTTCCTGGTCGAGCAGGGCCACTGCCGCGACACCCCCGAGGTGTTCCGCAAGTTCCTCACCGAAGGCAAGCCCGGCTACGTGCCGCACCGCTGGGCCTCGCTGAAGGACGCCGTGCACTGGATCACCGCCGCCAAGGGCATGGCCGTGATCGCGCACCCGGGCCGCTACAAGTTCACGGCCAACGAGGAGTACGCGCTGTTCCTCGAATTCAAGGCGCACGGCGGCCAGGCGATCGAGGTCGTCACGGGCAGCCACACGCCGGCCGAGTTCGTCGAGTACGCCGACAAGGCGCTCGAGTTCGATTTCGCCGCCTCGCGCGGCAGCGATTTCCACAGCCCCGACGAGAGCCACTGCGATCTCGGCAAGCTGCCACCGTTGCCCGGCAGCCTCACGCCGGTGTGGGAACTGCTCGGCCACCGCATCCAGCAGTGAGCCAGAGCCCCGGGCCCGGCATCGACAGCGCGGCCACCGCCGCGCTCGCCCAGGCACGCGCCGCAGCGCAAACCCGCCGCCGCACCGAATCCGAACGCATCCTGGCAGGCATCGGGCTGGTCATCCTGGCGGTGGCCTGCTTCGCCACGCTCGACACCGCCACCAAGTATTCGACGCTCGCCGTGCCGATCCTCATGGGCGTGTGGTTCCGCTATGCCTTCCAGGCCGTGGCCACCACGCTGGTGCTCTTGCCGCTGCGCGGCACGGCCCTGCTGCGCACGCAGCACCCGCGCTACCAGGCGCTGCGCGGGGCGCTGCTGCTGGGCTCGAGCCTCTTTGCCTTTTTGAGCCTGCGCTACATGCCGCTGGCCGAGTTCACGTCGATCGTGCTGATCGCGCCGCTGGTGATCACGCTGCTGGCCGCCACCACGCTCAAGGAGCAGGTGTCGCCGCTGCGCTGGGCGCTGGTGGCCGGCGGCTTCATCGGCACGCTGGTCATCCTGCGCCCGGGCGGCGGCAGCTTCAGCTGGGCCGTGCTGCTGCCGCTGGGGCTGGTGCTGACCAACGCCTGGTTCCAGGTGCTCACCAGCAAGCTCGCGCAGACCGAGAACCCGCTGACCATGCACTTCTACACCGGCTGGGTCGGCACGCTGCTGGCCTCGGTGGCCGTGCCCTTCGCCTGGACCGCCCTGCCCTCGTGGGAATGGTGGGCGCTGCTGTGCCTCATGGGTTTCATGGGCACGGTGGGACACTTCATGCTGATCCTGGCCTACCAGCGCGCGCCGGCCTCCACCCTCACCCCGTACCTGTACGCGCAGATCGCCTTCGCGATGCTGGGCGGCTGGCTCATCTTTTCCCACGTGCCCGACCGCTTCTCGCTGATCGGCATGGCGATGATCGCCGTGTGCGGCGCCGCCGGCGCGTGGCTCACCGTGCGCGAGCGGCGCGTGCCGATCGAACCGGCGGAATCCTGATCAGGAGCAATTCACCATGGCCCAGTACTTCGAAGTCCATCCCGAGAACCCCCAGCAGCGCCTGCTGAAGCAGGCCGTGGCACTGCTCGCGCGCGGCGAGGTCGTGGCCGTGCCCACCGACTCCAGCTACGCGCTGGCCTGCCACCTGGACGACAAGGACGCGGTCGACCAGCTGCGCCGCATCCGCCAGGTCGACGACAAGCACCACCTCACGCTGCTGTGCCGCGACCTGAGCGAGCTGGCCAACTACGCGCGTGTCGACAACAAGCAGTACCGCCTGCTCAAGGCCGCCACGCCCGGGCCCTACACCTTCCTGCTCGAAGCCACCAAGGAAGTACCGCGCCGCGTGAGCCATCCGCAACGCAAGACCATCGGCCTGCGCGTGCCCGACCACAAGGTGCTGCTGGAGCTGCTGGAGCTGCACGGCGCGCCGCTGCTGGCCACCACCCTCATCGCCCCCGGCGAGACCGAGGCGCTGAACGACGCGCAGGAAATCCGCGAGCGCTTCGAGAAGCAGATCGGCGCCGTCATCGACGCCGGCGCCTGCCCGTCGCAGCCGACCACCGTGGTCGACCTCACGCCCATGGGCACGGGCGACGACCCGGTCGTGGTGCGCCAGGGCCGCGGTGCGCTCGCGGTGCTTGGCCTCTGACGAACGGCTCGGCCGCCTCTTTCCTCTCTGACACAATCGCGCAGTGGATATTTCCAATCTGATACAGACGGTCCTGATTTACGCACTGCCGGTGATCTTCGCGATCACCGTGCACGAAGCGGCGCATGGCTACGTGGCGCGCCACTTCGGGGACAACACCGCCGCCATGATGGGCCGCGTGACGCTCAACCCCATGAAGCACATCGACCCCATCGGGACCATCCTGATGCCGCTGATGCTGTACTTCGCGACCTCGGGCGCCTTCCTGTTCGGCTATGCCAAGCCGGTGCCGGTCAACTTCAACCGCCTGCGCCATCCCAAGCGCGACATGGTGTGGGTCGCGCTCGCGGGCCCGGCCTCCAACTTCATCCAGGCCATCCTGTGGGCCGTGCTGCTCATCGTGATCGTCGCGGCCGGCGTCAGTGAAACCTTTTTCATCAAGATGTGCCAGGGCGGCGTGCTGGTCAACCTCGTGATGTGGGCCTTCAACCTGTTCCCGCTGCCCCCGCTCGACGGCGGCCGCGTGCTGGCCGGCCTGCTGCCCAGCGGCCCGGCGCAGAATTTCCTGGCGCGCATCGAGCCCTACGGCTTCTTCATCGTGATGGCGCTGGTGCTCGCCGGCATCGTCAGCAACTACTGGCTGCGCCCGCTGATGGATGCCGGCTACTTCGTGGTCAACCTGCTCATCACGCCGCTCAAGGCAATGCTGCTCTAAGTTTCTCCTTCCGTCACATGGCTTCGTCTTCTCCAGCTCCCCTGCGCGTCCTGACCGGCATCACGCCGTCGGGCACGCCCCACCTCGGCAACTACGTCGGCTCCATCCGCCACTCGGTGCGCCAGAGCGTCGCGGCCGGCGTCGAGAGCTACTTCTTCCTGGCCGACTACCACGCGCTCATCAAGGTACAGGAGCCGGCGCTCATCCAGCGCTCCACGCTCGAGATCGCGGCCAGCTGGCTGGCCTGCGGGCTCGATCCCGAACGCGTCACCTTCTATCGCCAGTCGGACATCGCCGAGATCACCGAGCTCACCTGGTTCCTGACCTGCGTCACCGGCAAGGGCGTGCTCAACCGCGCGCATGCCTACAAGGCCCAGCTCGACAAGAACATCGCCAAGGGCGAGGAGCCCGACGCCGATGTGACGGCGGGCCTGTTCATGTACCCCGTGCTGATGGGCGCCGACATCCTGATGTTCAACGCCCACAAGGTGCCCGTGGGCCGCGACCAGGTGCAGCACATCGAGATGGCGCGCGACATGGCGCAGCGCTTCAACCACCAGTACGGCGAGCACTTCACGCTGCCCGACGCCGAGATCGACGATGCGGTCGCCACCTTGCCCGGCCTCGACGGCCGCAAGATGAGCAAGAGCTACAACAACACGATCCCGCTGTTCGCGCCGCGCGCGCAGCTGCAAAAGCAGATCGCCAGCATCGTCACCGACTCGCGCGCGCCCGGCGAGCCCAAGGACACCGAGGGCTCGGCCCTGTTCCAGATCTACCAGGCGTTTGCCAGCGCCGAAGAAACCGAAGCACTGCGCAAGGCGTACGCCGACGGCATCGCCTGGGGCGACGCCAAGCAGGTGCTGTTCGAGCGCATCGACCGCGAAGTGGCGCCGCTGCGCGCGCGCTACGAGGCGCTCATGAACGACCCGGCCGAGATCGAGCGCATCCTGCTGCTGGGCGCCGAGAAGGCGCGCAAGCTGTCGCGCCCCTTCATGACCTCGCTGCGCCACGCGGTCGGCCTGCGCAACCTCGCGGCGGGCCGCGACGGCGCCGATGCCAAGGCCGCCAAAGTGGCAAAGCCCAGCTTCAAGCAATACCGCGAGAAGGCCGACGGCCTGTTCTATTTCAAGCTGCTCGATGCGCGCGGCGAAACCCTTTTGCAAAGCCGTGGATTCGCGTCACCGCAGGAAGCCGGCCGTACCATCGCCGACTTGCAGGCGCAACGCGGCGCGGCGCTCACGGCATTGGCCGCGCAGCTCGAACCGGTCGACGTGCAACAGGCTCGCGCCGCCACCGAGGCGCTGGAGGCACTGGCGGAGGCAACGTCCACCACCCAGGGACATTGATCCGGCAACAACCCGCGGGCCATCCGCCGGCGGGTGTGACAAGAGAGAAGACGGTGCGATCACAAAGGAAGAAAACATGAGCATTTATGTCATCGACGACCACCCCCTGATGCGCGACGCGATCGTGATGGTCCTGCGTCGCCTGCGCCCCGCCGAGAACATCGTCGAGCTCGAGCGGCTCGACAAGCTCGCCAGTTCGGTCCAGCAGCGTGGCGCGCCCACTCTCTTCTGCCTGGACCTGAAGCTGCCGGACACCAATGGCGTCTCGGGCGTGATCGCGGTCAAGCAGGTCTATCCGAACGTGCCGATCGCCGTGTATTCGGCAGCCCCGGCCGCCGACATGGAAGACGCCTGCATCGAGGCCGGCGCCGACACCTACATCGAGAAGTCGGCCAGCTCCAACGAACTGGCAGCCGCCCTGCGCGGCCTGCTGATGGCCGGGTCGGAAGACGACACCGAGGAGATGCCGGCCGCCAACAGCGGCAAGCTCTCCAAGCGCCAGACCCAGCTGATCGCCATGCTCGACAAGGGCATGAGCAACCGCGACATCGCCACCGACCTGGAGATCAGCGAACACACGGTGAAGGTGCACCTGTGGCGCCTGTTCCGCCGTCTGGGCGTGAAGAGCCGTACGCAGGCCTTGCACTATGCAAGAACGAATGGGCTGCTGTCGGGCTGAGCCTGAACCAGAGCTGGCTTGATCAGGAACCGCGCCTCGTGCGCGGTTTTTTCATGGAGGCGCCCCCTGCAGGCGCCTCCGTTCATCCGCTCAGGAGGGCTTTCGCCGGTACACGAGCTGATGCACGACCTCGACGGTGTAGATCCCCTGCGTGTTCGGAACCACTTGATAGACCGCCGCATTGAGGTCGAGCTCGACGTTCTCGGAAAACTCCGTCTCGAAGGTCTTTGAATAGACGGGGACCTTGACGTACGGACTGTCCCGATCGGTGATCAACGTGACCTCGATGCGAACCGAGGTCTGCCCCGTCACCTCCCACCCAAGAGGCGCGTTGGCCGGAACCACCGTTCCGGCAATGCGGTATCGCGCCTTGGGCCGCTGGATGGCAACGCGCGGATCATCTGGCCAGTAGATCATCCGGGCCCCTTGCAGGCTGTAACGGAAGGAGAACCCGTTGCTCTTGCCGATCGGGGTCCGCGCCAATGCCCCGGGATTTGCCGCCACTTCATAGGCCGCACTGACCGGTGTGGCCGGCGTGTCAGCCGGCAGGGTTCCGGGGTTCACGACGACGGTCTCACCCATTCGGCGGACCAGGAAATCCATACTTCCTGCCGAACCGGAACCCATCGAACGCCCCTCGAGTTCGAGCGGGGAATTGATCGCGAAGCAATCCCGTGCATCGAGTGTTGTCGGCCAGAAATCCTTGAAGTGCGTGTCGGGCCGATAGCCGCCGCAGCTCGCATCGGGGATGTACCTGTTTCCGTTGTCCGGCGCGGCAAGCGTCTCGATCAACGCGAACTTGAGATGTGGCCCCGTCGCCGCCGGCGCGGTGGGCGTGACCGTCAGGTAGGCCGCCTCGCTGTCCTTCGCCCCATCGTTCACCACCAGGCGAACGACGAACTCGCCGGGAATGTCCGGGAGGAAAGAAGGGGTTGCACTGTCGGCGCCCATGAGCACCGCCTTGCTATTCAAGGGCTTGGACTGCAGCACCCACACGTAGCGCAGCGAACGCCCTTGTGCCGCCTGGCTCGTGCGGCCGTCGAGCTTGAGGACCAGCCCCAGGGTCGTATCGACGGGTTTTGCCACGCGGGCTTGCGGCGGTTCATCCCCGACGGGTGCTGGTGTCTCCGGCTCCGAGGGGCCGGAAGACCCGCCCGTGCCCGAATTTGGCAAGGGCAGGCCGAAGACAGGCCCTCCAGCGCCGCCACCTCCGCCACCGCATGCGGTCAGCAATGCGAGCGCCGCAACGCCCAACGCGTGTTTGAACTGAATAGCCATATCCGCCCGATCCTCCCTTGTGTATTGACAGGGAAGATAGCAGAGCCGGCGACGCATTCGCGCGCTCGCCGCGTCGTTGCGGCACCTGTGTAATCGAGCGCCGCTTAGCCGCCCGACGCACTCACCCGCGCCTGCGCCACCGCTTCGTCGGCATCGTGCAGCGCCACGCGGAACACGCTGCCGCTGCCCAGGCGCGAACGCACGCTGACCGGGTGCCCCAGCACGTGCGACAGCCGTGCCACGATGGCCAGGCCGAGGCCGAAGCCGTCGGAGGTGCCGGCATGGTCGGCGACCTTGTAGAACTCCAGGAACACGTCGCGCAGGTGCTCGGGCGCGATGCCGATGCCGGTGTCCCACACCTCCACGCGCATGCCCTCGCGGGTCTGGCGCGCGGCCAGCAGCACGCCGCCTTCGGTCGTGTACTTGATGGCATTGGCCAGCAGGTTGCCGATCATGCGGCGCACGCGGATCGGGTCGGTGAGGAACGAGCCCTCGGTCACGTGCACCCGGAAGTCCAGCCCCCGGCTCTCGGCCACGGGGCGGTACTGCAGCTCCAGGTCGTGCAGCAGTTCGGCCACGTCGACGCGCTCGATGTGCAGGCGCACCTGGCCCGCGTCGATGCGCGCGAGGTCGAACATGGAGTCGAACAGCGCGTTCACCGCGTGGGTGGCGCGCACGATCTTCGGCGCCAGTTCGAGCACCAGCTCGGGCTCGTTGCGCAGCCAGTCGGCGTACAGCGACAGCGCCAGCACGGGCTGGCGCATGTCGTGCGCAGCGCTGGCCAGGAAGCGGTTCTTCATGGCCACGGCCGACACCGCCGCCTGCCGCTGCTGCGTGAGCGACTTGATCAGGATGTGGTTGTGGAACAGCAGCTCCAGGCTGTTGCGCGCGGTCTCGTGGATGTTGCGGCCGGCGCGCAGCAGCAGGAACCAGTGCAGCGCCGGCAGCAGCGGCATGAGGTAGCCGTACTGGAAATGCGGGTGCTGCATGGTGACGGCCACGAGGCGCACCAGCACCGCGCCGAGCATGGTGATGAACAGCGTGTTGACGTAGCGCTTGAGCAGCGGCGGGTGCAGCGCCAACCCGTTGAGCGGGAAGGTGCCCACGCCGGCCACGATGAGCCAGCTCATGAACTGGTTGACCTGCGGCGTGCGCTCGAAGAACAGCAGCACCGAGCAGCCCCAGACCACCGCGCTGGTGCTCCACACGAAGCCGTAGCGGTCGGTGAACTGCTGCTGCGCGACGGCGCTGCGCCCGGCATAGCGCACGGCGTACACGCGCGCGCCCCAGGCCCGGCAGGCGGTGGCGATGATGCCGGCGGCCAGCCAGGTCAGCAGCTCCCAGCGGGGCACGTGGCCCCAGCTCAGGCCGACCATGGCGGGCATGAGCGCCGCCGAGACGAGGTAGGAGCCGCGCGCCGAGCGCATCAGGCTGCGGATGAGTTCCCCGCGCACCCACGACTCGGCCTCGTCGGCCGACGCCGGAGCGGGTGTCACGCTTGCGATCGACGCATTCGCCATGGATGCATGACCGTGGTGGATTCGGCCAAACCAGAGAAAGATGGAGACAGGCGCCTGCGCAGGCGCCGGAAGTTCGCGATCTTAACGGCCTGTCGGCCATGGTTTCGGGAAGTAACCGCAGAAAATCCGCCCGCCCCGCGCAGCGGTCCGCCGCGACGCCCCGTTTACCATGCGGGCTGCCGACACACACCGCACGCCATGCTGAACAACATCACCCCTTTCCTCGTCCACTGGGCCATCACCGGCATCTCGCTGTGGGTCGCCAGCCATCTCTTCAAGGGACTCAAGTTCGACAGCACCTCGGCGCTGATCGTGTCGGCGCTGCTGCTCGGGCTGGCCAACGCCATCGTCAAGCCGCTGCTGATCTTCCTGACCCTGCCGCTGACGCTGCTGACCTTCGGCCTGTTCCTGCTGGTCATCAACGCGCTGATGATCCTTCTGGTGGCGGCGCTGGTGAAGGGCTTCAAGGTGTCGGGCTTCTGGACCGCGCTGTTCGCGAGCATCTTCGTTTCGCTGCTGAGCATCGTCATCGGCTCGTTCGTGACGGGCGGCGACCCGGCCGAGCAGATCCAGATGCCGCAGGGCGGCAACTGGCTCTGAGCGAGCCCCTGCCTTTCTCGCGGGCCCCGCCCGTTGCGCGCGAAATGCTCCTCGCCCTTCGGAATCAGTTGGACGACCGGTGTGGCTTCGCGGGAAACCCGTGCGCACGCGATGCCCAGGCAATCAGAAGGCCGGGAATCAGCAGCACCAGCAATGCCCATGGAAAAGCGCCGACGCCCGATGTCTCCAGCAACACGCCACCGACGATGCCGCCGCCCGCAATGGCGATGTTCCACACCGTGACGAGGATGGATTGCGCCACGTCCGCGCCGGGGCCGGCCGCTTCGGCCGACGCGGTCTGCAGCAAGGCCCCGGAGCCGCCGAAGGTCAGCCCCCACGCGGCCACCGCGACATAGACCACCACCGGCTGCGTGCCGGCGACGCCCAGGGCCAGCGACGCCAGCGCAAAGCCCGCGAGGGCGAGCAGCACCAGCGAGCGCAGCATGCGGTCGATGAGCAGCCCGCTGATCCAGATGCCGGCCAGCGATGCCACGCCGAAGACCAGCAGCACCGCATCGACCCGATCGGACAGGCCGGCCGGCGCCAGGAACGGCATCACGTAGGTGTAGAGAATGCTGTGCGCCAGCACCCACAGCGCAAGCACGGCCAGCACCGGTCGCACGCCGGGCGTGACGAAGATCCGGCGCACCGGCGTGCGCTTTTCGGCCGCCTGCCCCGGATAGTCGGGCACCTGCAGGAAGACCCAGGCCATCACCGCCAGCGTGAGCAGCGACATGCCACCGAACGCGGTGCGCCAGCCCAGCGTGGCGCCCATCAACGTCCCCAGCGGGACGCCCAGCGACAACGCCAGCGGTGCCCCCAGCCCGGCCACTGCCAGCGCGCGCCCCTTGAGGTGCTGGGGCACCATGCGCCGCGCATAGCCGGCCAGCATTCCCCAGATCAGGCCGCCCGCCATGCCGGCCATGAAACGCGCAACCAGCGCGACTGGATAGCTCGACGTCAGCGCCGTGAGCGTGTTGAAGGCCAGCACGGCGACCTGCGCCGCGATCAGCAACGGTCGGCGCCGCCAGCCCAGCGTGGCCGCCGTCAGCGGGATGGCCGCAACCAGCGAGCCGATGGCATAGAGGGTCACGAACTGGCCCGCGAGCGCTTCCGACACGCCCAGGTCCTGGCTGATGCGCAAGAGCATGCCGGCCGGCATCGTTTCCGTCAGCAGTGCCAGGAAGCCGGTCATCGACAGGGCCAGCAAGGCGGCTACGGGCAGTCGTTCAGTGCGCTCGCCCACGGTGGCGGTTGTGGTGGTCATTCAGTTGTTTTCCATCGTCTGTGCCCGCGTTGGCCGGGTGGCCCGCGTTGGCGTTCACCGCAGTGTGGGCGGGAATGCATCAATGAAAAATGGGCTAAAGTTTCAAATACCTATGACTCCTAAGTCATCAATCAAAATCTGCCGATGGAAAACCTGGGTTCGCTGAACGTCTTCGTTCGCGCCGGCGAAACGCGCAGCTTCACGGCCGCGGGGCAGCAGTTGGGCATCTCGGCCTCGGCCGTCAGCAAGGCCATCGTGCGGCTCGAAGAACGGCTGGGCGTGCGGCTGTTCCATCGCTCCACGCGCACCGTCCATCTGACGCCGGAAGGCGCGCTGTTCCTGGAGCGCTGCCGGCGCATCCTTTGCGAGGTGGAATCGGCCGAAGCGGAACTGCTGCAGACACAGAGCGCGCCGCGCGGCAAGCTGCGCATCAGCCTGCCGTCGGTGGGCACGCTGTTCATGCCCAAGCTGGCGGCGTTCAAGCGGCTCTACCCCGACATCGAACTGGACATCGACTACGCCGACCGGCTGGTGGACGTCATCGAGGAAGGCTTCGACGCGGTCATCCGCACCGGCGAGCCCAGCGATTCACGGTTGATGGCGCGCCGCATCGGCTCGTGCCGCAAGGTGATCGTCGGTGCGCCGGCCTACTTTCGCCGGGCCGGCGTGCCGCGCGAACCGCAAGACCTGGCAAGCCACGCCTGCCTGCTCTATCGCTTTCCCAGCACCGGCAAGCTGGACGTGTGGCCGTTGGGCCTTGCGGCCGGCGCGCCCGCCATCGACCTGCCGGCCAGCATGGTGACCAACACGCTCGATCCGCAGGTCTGCTTTGCCGAGCAGGGGCTGGGCATTGCCTGCGTGCCGGAGATCGCCGTGCGCCAGCAATTGGAACAGGGCCGCCTGGTCACGGTGCTGGACGACCACAACCGCGAACACATGATCTTCCACGTGCTGTGGCCGTCGAGCCGGCAGCTGTCGCCCAGGATCCGTGTGTTCGTGGACTTCATCGCGCAGCACCTGTTTCCGTTGTCGGATGCGCTGGAGCAGCCGATTCGCTCAGGTCAGCGCTGCGCGCCCGCCATGTAGTCCACCGTGAGCTGCGTCAGCGTGCGCACGCCCACCAGCAGGCTGGCCTCGTCGACGAAGAAGCGCGGCGAGTGGTTGGGCTCGGCCTTGTTCGCGTCGCGGCCGGGCGGCGTGGCGCCGATCATCACGAACAGGCCGGGCGCCTTCTGCGCGAAGAACGAGAAGTCTTCACCGCCCGTGCCCTTGGGGATCACGATCGGCGTGGCGCCGGGCACGCGCTGCAGGCTGGGCACCATCTTGGCGGTCAGGGCCGGGTCGTTCACGGTGGGGGCGTAGCCGTCGGCCTCGACACGGACCTCGGCCGTGCCGCCGCCGCTTTGCGCGATGTGCGAGGCGGTCTCGCCCATGCGCTTGATGATGAACTGACGCATCTCGTCGTCGTAGGTGCGCAGCGTGCCACTCATCTCCACAGAATCGGGAATGATGTTGTAGCGCGTGCCCGCGTTGAAGGTGCCCACGCTGAGCACCGAGGGCTCCTTGGTCACGTTGACCTGGCGGCTCGCGATGGTCTGGAAGCCCAGCACGATCTGCGAGCCCAGCACGATCGGGTCGACCCCGCTCCAGGGCTGCGAGCCGTGCGTCTGGCGACCCTTCACGCTGACCTTGAAGGTGTCCGAGCTCGCGGTGATGGGGCCGCTCTTGTAGCCGATCTGCCCGGTGTTCAGCGCCGAGACCAGGTGCAGGCCGAACACCGCGTCGGGCTTGGGCGCGTCGAAGGCGCCTTCGGCCAGCATGCGGCGCGCGCCGCCGATCTCGGCATTGGGCAGTTTTTCTTCGGCCGGCTGGAAGATCAGCTTCACGGTGCCGGGCAGCTGCGCCTTCATCGAGGCCAGCACCTCGGCCACGCCCATGAGGATCGCCACGTGGCCGTCGTGCCCGCAGGCGTGCATCACGTCGACCGTCGCGAAGCCCCACTGGGCACGCGCCTTGGAGGCGAAGGGCACGTCGACCTGTTCCTTCACGGGCAGCGCGTCCATGTCGGCGCGCAGCGCCACCACCGGGCCGGGCTTGCCGCCGCGCAGCGTGGCGACCACGCCGGTCACGGCCACGCCTTCGCGCACCTCGTAGCCCAGCGTCTTCAGGTGGGCCGCGACCAGCGCGGCGGTGCGCTTTTCCTGGTTGCCCAGCTCGGGGTGCTGGTGGATGTCGCGGCGCCAGTCGATCACCTTCTGCTCGATGGCCTTGGAGCGCTCGGCGATCAGCGGGTACAGCGGCACGGCGGCGGCCGGCGCAGGCGATGTGGCAGCAGCCGCAGCAGGCGCCTCCTGCGCCGAGGCGCACAGGGACGAGACGGCAAGGACGATGGGCAGGCACAGGCGCGTGGCCGGACGGAATCGGTGGGACATGGTGATGTGTTGTCAGAAAAGCAAGGAAGGGAAGGACCCGCCGGGCGGGAGCCCTTCGTCCGCACGGCCCCGTCGGACCGGCAGCCGATGCGCCCTTGTCTGCCGCCCGACCCCGTGAGCGTAGGAAGGCCACCGATTGGCGTCCAATCGCTTTTGCATCGACTGATAATGATTGCCTATCGATGGCCGACGACACACCTACGCCCTCCTCCGTGCTGCACGAGCGGCTGCTCGCGCGCCTGCGCCTGCGCCACCTGAAGCTCATCGACGCGCTGGCCGCGCACTCGCACCTGCGCCGCGCGGCCGAGGCGATCCACATCAGCCAGCCGGCGGCCACGCAGATGCTGCAGGAGGTCGAGGGCCTGCTCGACACGCCGCTGTTCGAGCGCCACGCGCGCGGCATGCGCATCACCGAGGCCGGACGCCTGCTGGCGCTGCACGCGCGCATGGTGATCGACGCCATGCAGGTGGCCAGCGACGGCCTCGCGGCGCTGGCCGCGCAGGAGACGCGCGCGCTGCGCATCGGCGCCATCGAGGCGGCCATCGCCAGCGTGCTGCAGCCCGCGCTGAACCTGCTGCATGCCCAACACCCCAAGCTGCGCCTGTTCATCGAGGAAGGCAACATCGAACGGCTCACGATCGGCCTGCGCGCAGGTGCCTTCGACGCCGTGCTGCTGCGCCAGCCGGCGCGCGTGCCCGACGCCCACCGCTTCGTGCCGCTGCGCAGCGACGAGGTGGTGGTCATCGCCGGCATCGGCCACCCGGCCGTGCAGCGCAAGCGCCTGCGGCTGCGCGACCTCGCCGATTCGCGCTGGGTGCTGCCGCCCGCGCACTTCGCGGTGCGCCAGGTGATGGAGGCCGCCTGGGCCGCCGAACGGATCGTGCCGCGCCCGCATGCCATCCAGGTGCTCACGCCGCAGCTGGTGCGCGCCCTGCTCTCGCAGCCCGACGTGGTGGTGCCGGTGCCGCGCACCGTGCTCGACCAGCTCGACCGCTCGGCCGTGGCCGAGCTGCCGCTGCGCATGAACGCGCCCATCGCGCCGCTGGGCATCCTCTACCGCACCGACAACGAGGTCGGCCCGCTGCCGCTGCTGGTCGATTTCCTGGTCGCGCAGGCGAAGAAGAAGCCATAGAGAGCGCTTCAGGCGGGTTTTTCATGCGGGCAATGCCCCGCTTCACACCCGCTTAACTGTGGGGCCGCACACTCGACGCCACCCGCCAGTCCCCTCGGGACATGGCACGGTTTCCGCTCTGTAAAGTTCGCCGCCCCCGCGCCGCGGCATTGAACTCGACGGCGCGAGCCCGCTCCATCTTTGGCTTTCGTTACTTCTGCCCGTCCATGCCCGTCCACTTTGCCTCCCGCTCCGCCCCGCTCCTCACGGCCCTGTGCATCGCCGCCGCCCTCGCGGGGTGCTCACGCACCAATGTGGAGGCCCCCGGCGCAGCCAAGGCGGCCAACGCCCCGGCAAAAGAAGTCGGCATCGTCACGCTCAAGTCAGAGGTGCTGGCCCTGAGCACCGAGCTGCCCGGTCGCACCGCGGCCCCGGTGATCGCCGAGATCCGCCCGCAGGTCGGCGGCATCCTCAAGGAGCGGCTCTTCACCGAAGGCTCGCAGGTCAAGGCCGGCCAGGTGCTCTACCAGCTCGACCCCGCCTCGCTGCAGGCGGCCCACGCCAGCGCGCAGGCCAGCGTGCGCAAGGCCGAGTCGGCACTGGCCACGGCCCGCACCGTGGCCAAGCGCAATGCCGAGCTGGTGAAGATCGACGCCATCAGCCGCCAGGTGTTCGACGAGACCCAGGCCGCCGAGCAGCAGGCCGAGGCCGACCTCGGTGTGGCCCGGGCCGCCGAGCAGACCGCGCGCATCCAGCTGGGCTACACGCGCATCACCTCGCCGATCACCGGCTGGGCCGAGCTGTCCACCGTCACGCCGGGCGCGCTGGTCACAGCCAACCAGGCGGCGGCCATGACCACCGTGCAGCAGCTCGACCCGATCCACGTGCACGTCACGCAGTCCAGCAGCGAACTGCTGCGCCTGAAGCGCGAGCTGGCCAGCGGCCGGCTGCAGCGCGCCAGCGAGGCCGAGGCGCGCATCCAGCTGCTGCTGGAAGACGGCAGCCCCTACCCGCACGCGGGCCGCCTCACCTTCAGCGGCGTGACGGTCGATGCCGGCACCGGCAGCGTCACGCTGCGCGCCGTGGTGCCCAACCCCGACAAGCTGCTGATGCCCGGCATGTACGTG
This sequence comes from Variovorax sp. GW458-11-26-14-LB1, assembly GCF_059423965.1. NCBI lineage: Bacteria > Pseudomonadati > Pseudomonadota > Betaproteobacteria > Burkholderiales > Comamonadaceae > Variovorax > Variovorax sp. GW458-11-26-14-LB1. The sequence goes on along the minus strand of NZ_JBWKYW010000005.1, from coordinate 184,729 downwards.
CGCGCCGTGCTGCAGGAAGGCGTGAACGACGCCGCGCTGCTGGTGCCGCAGCAAGCCGTCACGCGCGCGCCCGACGGCAGCGCCTCCACGCTGGTGATCGACGCCGAGGACAAGGTCCAGAAGCGCCCCATCCGCATCGGCCGTGCCGTCGGCACGCGCTGGCAGGTCATCGACGGCCTGGCCGCGGGCGACCGCGTGCTCATGGAAGGCTCGCAGCGCGTGAAGGTGGGCGACAAGGTGCGCACGGTCGACCTGGGCGCGAAGCCGGCCGGCACCTCCGTCGCGAGTGCCACGCCCGACACCACGTCGGCCGCTTCCGCCACCGTCGCGCGCTGAGGCCACCCCATGGCCCAGTTCTTCATCGACCGCCCCATCTTCGCGTGGGTGCTTTCCATCGTCGTCATGCTCGCCGGGCTGATGGCCATCCGCACGCTGCCGCTGGAGCAGTACCCCGACATCGCGCCGCCGCGCGTGTCCATCAACGCCACCTACACCGGCGCCTCGGCCAAGACGGTCGAAGACTCCGTCACCCAGGTCATCGAGCAGCAGATGAAGGGGCTGGACAACCTGCTGTACATGCAGTCGACCAGCAACTCGTCAGGCGTGGCGCGCCTGTCGCTCACCTTCAACGCGGGCACCAACATCGACGTGGCCCAGATGCAGGTGCAGAACAAGCTGCAGCAGGCCATGTCGCGCCTGCCGCAGCAGGTGCAAAGCCGCGGCGTCACCGTCACCAAGGGCGGCAACGACTTCCTGCTGATCGTCTCGATGTTCTCCGGCGACGGCAGCGCCTCGGCGGTGGACGTGGGCGACTACATCAGCAGCAACTTGGTCGACGTCATCAGCCGCGTCGACGGCGTGGGCGAGGTGCAGACGCTGGGCACCGGCTACGCCATGCGCCTGTGGCTGGACCCCGACAAGCTGCGCAAGTACGCGCTCATGCCCTCCGACGTGGGCAGCGCCATCACCGCGCAGAACGCGCAGGTCTCGGCCGGCCAGCTCGGCGCGCTGCCGGCCGGTGCGCAGCAGCAGCTCAACGCCACCATCACCGCGCGCAGCAAGCTGAAGACGGTCGAGGAGTTCGAGAACGTGGTGCTGCGCGCCACGCCCGACGGCGCCGTGGTGCGCCTGCGCGACGTGGCGCGTGTCGAGCTGGGCGCCGAGAACCTCACGGTGCGTTCGGTGCTGGGCGGACGCCCGGGCGCCGGCATGGGCATCGTGCTGGCCGACGGCGCCAACGCGGTGCAGGTGGCCGAGGCCGTGAAGGCCAAGGTGGCCGAGCTGCAGCCGCTCTTTCCGAACCAGATGCAGACCTTCGTGAGCTACGACACCACGCCCTTCGTGAGCGCGTCGATCGACGAGGTGGTGAAGGCGCTGGCCGAGGCCATGGTGCTGGTCGTGCTGGTGATGTACATCTTTTTGCAGAACTTCCGCGCCACGCTGATCCCGGCCATTGCCGTGCCGGTGGTGCTGCTGGGCACCTTCGGCGTGCTCTCCGTGGCGGGCTACTCGATCAACACGCTCACCATGTTCGGCATGGTGCTGGCCATCGGCCTCTTGGTGGACGACGCCATCGTGGTGGTGGAGAACGTCGAGCGCGTGATGCACGAGGAAGGGCTATCGCCCAAGGAGGCCACGCGCAAGTCGATGGCCGAGATCACGCCCGCGCTGGTGGGCATCGCGCTGGTGCTGTCGGCGGTGTTCATCCCGATGGCCTTCTTCGGCGGCTCGACCGGCGTGATCTACCGCCAGTTCTCGATCACCATCGTCTCGGCCATGGCGCTGTCGGTGTTCGTGGCGCTCACGCTCACGCCGGCGCTGTGCGCCACGCTGCTCAAGCCGGTCGCCAAGGGCGGCCACGCGGCGCCGCGCAAGGGCGTGCTGGGCGCGGTCGACCGCTTCTTCGCGGGCTTCAACCGCCGCTTCGACCAGGGCGCCGACCGCTACCAGGGCATCGTCGGCGGCATCGTGCGGCGCGGCAAGCGCAGCCTGGTGGTGTACCTGCTCATCGCGGCCGTGATGGCGCTGCTGTTCATGCGCCTGCCCACCTCCTTCCTGCCCGATGAAGACCAGGCCTTCCTGCAGGTGCAGGTGACGCTGCCGCCGGGTGCGTCCGACGCGCGGCTGCAGCCGGTGGTCGCGCAGATGCAGGACTACTTCACCAAGCAGCCCGAGGTGGTGAGCGTGAACGTGATCACCGGGCAGAACGGCGACCAGAGTTCGGCGCGCGCCTTCGTGAAGCTGAAAGACTGGGCCGAGCGCGAAGGCGCCGGCCAGTCGGCCGCCGAACTCGCGCGGCGCGCCAACAAGGAACTCTCGACCATCCGCGACGCGCGCATCTTCGTGCTGCTGCCGCCGGCGGTGCGCGGGCTCGGCGCCAACGCGGGCTTCAACTTCCACCTGAAGGACATCAACGGGCTGGGCCACGACGCGCTGGTGAAGGCGCGCGACCAGCTCATCGACCTGCTCTCCAAGCGCCCCGAGGTGGCGAACGTGCGCAGCAACAACCTGGACGACACGCCGCAGTTCGCGGTGGACATCGACGACGCGCGCGCCGGTGCGGCCAGCCTGGCCACGTCCGACATCGACAGCACCTTGTCGAGCGCGATGGGCGGCACCTACATCAACGACTTCCTGGACAACGGCCGCGTCAAGCGCGTGTACATGCAGGGCGACACGGCCTTCCGCATGCTGCCCACCGACATCGACCGCTGGAGCGTGCGCAACAGCCTGGGCCAGATGGTGCCGTTCCCGGCCTTCTCCAGCTCGCGCTGGACGTACGGCTCGCCGCAGCTGCAGCGCTACAACGGCAGCCCCAGCTACGAGTTCGTCGGCGATGCCGCACCGGGCGTGAGCTCGGGCGACGCCATGGCCGCCGTCGATGAAGTGATGAAGCAGATGCCCGCCGGCATCGGCTACGAATGGACCGGCGCCTCGTTCCAGGAGCGCCTGTCGGGCGCGCAGGCGCCGGTGCTCTACGCCATCTCGATCCTGTTCGTGTTCCTGTGCCTCGCGGCCCTGTACGAGAGCTGGTCGGTGCCGTTCTCGGTGATCCTGGTGGTGCCGCTGGGCATCGTGGGCGCGCTGCTGTTCACCAGCCTGCGCGGCCTGAGCAACGACGTGTACTTCCAGGTCGGCCTGCTCACCACGGTGGGGCTGTCGTCGAAGAACGCGATCCTGATCGTGGAGTTCGCCAAGCAGCTGCAGGAGCAGGGCAAGGGCGTGATCGAGGCCACGCTGGAGGCCGTGCGGCTGCGGCTGCGCCCCATCCTCATGACCTCGCTGGCCTTCGGCTTCGGCGTGCTGCCGCTGGCCATCGGCACGGGTGCAGGTGCGGGCGGCCGCCAGTCGATCGGCACCGCGGTGCTGGGCGGCATGGTGGTCGGCACGGCGCTGGGCATCTTCTTCGTGCCGCTGTTCTTCGCGATGATCCGCGGCTGGCTGGAAGCCCGCCGCAAGCCGGCCGACACACCGCCGGATGCCTTGCCCGCGGAACAGGGAGCCCAGTGATGACGCGCACTCTCCTGCCCCGCCTTCCCCTGCGCGCACTGGCCTGCGCCGCCCTGGCCTCGGCCGTGCTCGCGGGCTGCGTCAACCTCGCGCCCGCCTACGAAACGCCCGCCTCGCCCGTGCCATCGGCCCTGCCCTCGGCCGGCGTCACGACGGCCACACCACTCGACATCGGCTGGCGCGACTTCTTCGTCGACAAGCAGCTGCAGGGCGTGATCGAACTCGCGCTCGCCAACAACCGCGACCTGCGCGTGGCGGCGCTCAACATCGAGCGTGCGCGCGCCCAGTACGGCATCGCGCGGGCCGACCTGTTCCCCACCGTCAACGCCGGCGCGGCCGGCACGCGCTCGCGCACGCCGGGCAGCCTGTCGACCAGCGGCGAATCGCGCATCGCCTCGCAATACAGCGCCAACCTCGGCATGACGGCTTACGAGCTCGACCTGTTCGGGCGCGTGCGCAACCTCGGCGAATCGGCGCTGCAGGGCTACTTCCAGACCGAGGAGACGCAGCGCAGCACGCAGATCAGCCTCGTGGCCTCGGTCGCCACGGCGTGGCTGCAACTGGCCGCCGACGAGCAGCGCCTGCAGCTCGCACGCGGCACGCTCGAGAGCCAGCGCAAGTCCTTCGAGCTGGTGCAGCGCAGCCATGCGCTCGGCGCGCAGTCGGGCCTGGCGCTGGCGCAGGCGCAGAGCACCGTCGACGCCGCGCGCGCCGACGCCGCGGCCTTCGACAGCCAGGTCGAGCAGGACCGCAATGCGCTGGCGCTGCTGGTTGGCGCCACGCCGCCGCCCGAGCTGCTGCCGACCGCCGCGACGACCGCCGACGTGGCACAGCTGCTCGTGCCCCCGGCCGGCCTGTCGTCGAACGTGCTGCAGCAGCGGCCCGACGTGCGCGCCGCCGAGCACGCGCTGCGCGCGAGCAATGCCGACATCGGCGCGGCGCGCGCGGCTTTTTTCCCGCGCATCGCGCTCACCGCCTCGGCCGGCACCGCGAGCAGCACGCTCTCGGGCCTGTTCACCAGCGGCAGCAAGGCCTGGAGCTTCGCGCCGTCGATCAGCGTGCCGATCTTCGACGGTGGCGCCAACCGCGCCAACCTGCAGGTGGCGCAGGCGCAGCAGAAGATCCAGATCGCGACCTACGAGAAGGCCGTGCAGACCGCCTTCCGCGAAGTGGCCGACGCCCTGGCCGAACGCCGCACGCTGGCCGAGCGCCTCGACGCGCAGCGCTCGCTGCGCGCCGCCACCTCGCGCAGCTTCGAGCTCTCGCAGTCGCTCTTCAAGAGCGGCGCCGCCAACTACCTCGACGTGCTGGACGCGCAACGCAGCGACTATGCGGCGCAGCAGACGCTGATCGGTTTGCAGCTCACGGAGCAGACGAACCGGCTGGCGATCTACAAGGCGCTGGGGGGTGGGTGGACAGAGACGGCAGCGACCGACGCGCAGCGCGGCACCTGAAGCACCGCGCCCTCGTGCGTCAGCCGCCCGAGGCTCCGGCCGCGGGCCGGTAGGTGGCCGCGTCGGTGGTGAAGTGCGAGTGGCCGTAACGCGTGAGCAGCCGCTCGATCTTGCGCGTAACGGCTCGGTCAGCAATGCCCTTCAGCGGCCCGATGCGACTGGCCATGCCATAGCCGACCATTGGCACGAGGGAAAACAACAGCCCGACCGCATTCCACAGGTAGTCGGCCGGAACCACACGAATGCCGATGGTGGCCGCGCGCACGCGGTCGCCGCCGAAATAGTTGCGCACGAAATACAGCTTCGCGGCGCTCGGCTCGGCCGCACTGCGCACACGCCCGACGAAGCCGGTGTCGCGCCCGAGGTCTGCGGCCATGGTCGAACGGATCAGCGAGCCGCAAGTGGCATCGTCGAAGCCGTCGCGCAGGGTCGCACTGCGGGTGTCGAGCACGTCGACCAGTTCCTGCGGCGTCGCGGGCAGCAGCTCGCGGGGAAGGCCCAGCAGAAAGCAGCGATACCGCGCAAGCTCGACCTGCGCGCGCTCCGTGCGATGGAAATCCCGGCCCGCCTTCAGGGCGCGTTGCGCCAGCAGGTAAGAAGCCTTCAGCCCGGCCGGCATCTGGTCGACCTGCGGGATTGGAATGCCGAAGACAGCGGGGTCCCAGTGTCCGGGCTTGGCCAGCGCGTGGAAGCGCACCATCGAATGCATGAGCCGAACCATGGCCGCCGCCTTGAAGCCTGCTCCGTGGCGTTCCAGCGCGCCCGGCAGCGTGGTCACAGTAAAGAAGGTTGCGGTTTCCAGCACCCGCTTCGCCGCCGTCTCGTGGGACAGTGCGCCGGTCAGAGCCATCGGCAAGGCCGCGTACTTGTTCGTGAACGTGCCGAAGAACGCGCCGCGGATCACCAGCGGCGCAAGGTGCGCCATGACATTGCGGCTGGCCTGCGCGCCCTCCTGCACCAGCTGCATGTCGATCCAGTCCGGCCGCGCGCTCATCTCGTTGATGAACGCGCCCAGCTCGGGCGGCGCCTCTGCCACTGTCTCCACGCCCTTGTCGCACGCCTGCTCCAGCATCGACACCAGGGTGCGAAACCCGTGACGCGGAATCAACTGGGCGTAGGCATCCGCCACGGGATCGCCGTGCAAGGTGTAGGCACGGATGCGCTCGACCACCACCTGGTTCGCGAGCAACTTCGCCCTGCGCGAAGGATCGTGCGCGCCCAGAGTCTCCAGTGCCGTGCGCTCGCCGGACGCCACCGTGAAGCGTTCCGGCATCGCGTCGAAGTCGATGCGTCCGTAGAAGCCGGGGAGGCGCTCGCGCTGAGCCGCCACGCGCCGCATCGCCGAGGTCTGTTCCTGTTGCATGGGATGTCTCCTTTTATATGTATATCACGTGTTATACATTTGAAATGATATGGTCAGTCGTCGTCCCGCGCAAGCGGGCTGCTCTGTACGCCATGTCCCACGAAGACCTTCCCTCCACCGCCCGGCGACGAACGCCCGAGACCACCGGCTACGCCAAGGGCGACCTCGTTCGGCAGCGCATCCTGGGCGTCGCGATGGATGTCTTCGGCGAGACGGGCTTCAAGGCCGCCACCACGCGGCGCATCGCAGACGCCGCAGGCGTGCAACTGCCCGCGATCCAGTACTACTTCCAGAACAAGGAAGGCCTCTACCTGGCCTGCGCACAAGAGATCGTTCAGGGGTACCGGCACCACATGGGCCGGTCGGCCACCCATGCGCTGGCCACATTGCAGGGCGCACCCGCTCCTGAGGCGGCGCGCGCCGCGCTGCGCGACCTGATGGAGGCCTTGATGAACCTGCTCGTCGGCACGAGCGACACCCGGCACTGGTCCGCCTTCATCGCCCGGGAGACGAACGACAAGGGGCCGGCCTACGAGATCCTGTACGAAAACGTCTGGGCGCCGGGGGCCAACCTCACAGCGCGCCTGATCGCGCGCATCCGGGGCGAAAAGAAGGTCTCGTCGCTTTCGAAGGTGCAGGCGCTGCTCTTGATCTCGAGCGCCATGGTGCTGCAGTCGGGCGATGGCGTGTCCCGGCGGATACTGAAGTGGGCCACCATCGGAGACGAAGAACGGCGGACCCTCATGGCCGCCCTGTCAGCACAGATTGCCGCCATCGGACAGAGCGATCTCTGACGCGGTGCGCCGCCCTACGCCCCCGCCACCGCATACGGCGTGAACCTGCTTTCGTTCTCGTTCACATCCAGCGGCCGTCCGATGAACGGGAACGCCCGCTGCGGGCAGGCCACGCGCTCGCACACCTTGCAGCCCATGCCGATGGGCGTGGGCACGTCGGGGTCCTTCAGGTCGAGGCCCTTGGCGTAGACCAGGCGCGGAGCGTGGCGGATGTCGCAGCCCAGGCCGATCGAGAAGGTCTTGCTCGGTGAACCGAAGCCGCGCTGGCCGTGCGACACGGTGCGCGCGATCCACAGGTAGGCGCGGCCGTCGGGCATGCGCGCCAGCTGCGGCAGCACGCGACCGGGCTGCGCGAAGGCCTCGTACACGTTCCACAGCGGACAGGTGCCGCCGGTCTTCGAAAAGTGGAAGTGCGTGGCCGACTGCCGCTTGGAGATGTTGCCGGCACGGTCCACGCGGATGAAGAAGAAGGGCACGCCCGACGCGCCCGGGCGCTGCAGGCTGCTCAGGCGGTGGCACACGGTTTCGAAGCCCACGCCGAACTGGCGCGCGAGCAGGTCGATGTCGTAGCGCAGCGCCTCGGCCGCCTGCAGGAACGGCCCGTAGGGCAGCAGCACGGCGGCCGCGAAGTAGTTGGCCAGCCCGATGCGCGCGAGCGCGTGGGCCGGGGCGTCGCCGAAATCGGCCTGCACGACCAGCGACTCGATGAGCGCGGCCTGCTCCAGCAGCGCCAGCTGCGTGGCCAGCTGGAAGGCCTGCTGGCCCGGCTCCAGACCCGCCGACAGGCGCAGCACACGGCGGGCCGGGTCGTAGCGGCGCTGGCTGTCGAGCGCGCCCTCCCCTTCGTCGCCCGGCACCACGCGCACGCCGTGCGCCGAGAGAAGCCGCTGCTGGAGCCATTCGGCGAGCGGTCCACCGTGCGCGCGAGCTTCGGCGGCGAGCGATTCGGCGGCGGTGTCGAGCGGGTCGAAATGGTTCTGGTGGGCAAAGAAGAAGTCGCGCACCACCTCGAAAGGCATCGGCCGGCTGCGCGAGATGTCGCCGCGCCCGTCGCCCAGCTCGGCGGCCATGAGCTCCAGCCGCTCCTGCGCCTCCTGGTGGCGGCGGTGCAAGGCAAGCAGCGCGCGCGCCACGGCCGGCATCTGCGACGCCACCTCGCGCAGCTCGGGCAGCGCCACGGCCTCGCCGCCGGGGTTGTCCGCCAGCGCCTCGCGCATGCGGGCCACGAGCCGCGCCTCTTCGTCCTCGGAGAACTGCTGCACGTCGACGCCGAGCGTCTTGCTGATGCGCAGCAGCACCGCCACGGTGAGCGGGCGCTGGTTCTGCTCGATCTGGTTCAGGTAGCTCGGCGACAGGCCCAGCATCTGGGCCAGCGCCACCTGCGTGAGGCCGCGTTCGGCGCGCAGCGTGCGCAGGCGCACGCCCATGAAGGTCTTGCTCATCGGGTCACCTCGTGGGTCTTTGCGATATTCGCAATATTTGCAAAATCAACCGTCTTCATTCGCAATGATTCGCCAATTCAAGCCTTCATTATGGGCGCTCGATTGCGTAAATTGCGAAGCATGACAAACCGATCCGCCGCCATCGAGCTGACCGACATCGTGTTCCCCGAGCACGCCAACCACTACGGCACGCTGTTCGGCGGCAACGCCCTGCTGCTGATGTCCAAGGCCGCCTTCCTCGCCGCGCGCGCCTTCGCGAAGTCCGACGTGGTGATGGCCAGCCTGGGCGACGCGCAGTTCCTCGCGCCCGTGCCCGTCGGCCATGTGCTGCGCCTGCGGGCCTGGGTGACGCGCGCCGGGCGCAGCTCGCTCACGGTCTGCGTCACCGGCGCGGCCGAGCCGCCCGACGGCGAAGCCCGCCCGTCGCTGAAAGGCCTGTTCGAGATGGTGGCCGTCGACGGCCGCGGCCGTCCCGCGCGCCTGCGCAACGCCTACCTGCACACCGTGCCCACAGACAAGGAACCCGCATGAACGACACCGCCACCCCCACCGGCTTCAAGCCCAAGAAATCCGTCGCCCTGTCGGGCGTGACCGCCGGCAACACCGCCCTGTGCACCGTGGGCCGCACCGGCAACGACCTGCACTACCGCGGCTACGACATCCTGGACATCGCCGAGGTCTGCGAGTTCGAGGAAATCGCGCACCTGCTGGTGCACGGCAAGCTGCCCACGGCCGCCGAGCTGCGCGCCTACAAGGCCAAGCTCAAGGCCATGCGCGGCCTGCCCGCGAGCCTGAAGGAGGCGCTGGAGCAGCTGCCCGCCAGCGCGCACCCGATGGACGTGATGCGCACCGGCGTCTCGTCGCTGGGCTGCCTGCTGCCCGAGAAGGAAGACCACAACCTGCCCGGCGCGCGCGACATCGCCGACCGCCTCATGGCCTCGCTCGGCTCGATGCTGCTGTACTGGTATCACTGGTCCACGCAGGGCCGGCGCATCGAAGTGGAGACCGACGACGACTCCATCGGCGCGCACTTCCTGCACCTGCTGCACGGGCGCAAGCCCAGCGCGCAGTGGGAGCGCGCGATGCACACCTCGCTCAACCTCTATGCCGAGCACGAGTTCAACGCCTCCACCTTCACGGCGCGCGTGGTCGCGGGCACGGGCTCCGATGTGTACTCGGCCATCACCGGCGCCATCGGCGCGCTGCGCGGCCCCAAGCACGGCGGCGCGAACGAGGTGGCCTTCGAGATCCAGAAGCGCTACGACGCACCCGACGAGGCCGAGGCCGACATCCGCCGGCGCGTCGCCGCCAAGGAAGTCGTGATCGGCTTCGGCCACCCCGTCTACACCGTGAGCGACCCGCGCAACGTGGTCATCAAGGGCGTGGCGCGCACGCTGTCGCAGGAGGCCGGTTCGACCAAGATGTTCGACATCGCCGAGCGGCTCGAGGCCGTGATGTGGGACGTGAAGCAGATGTTCCCCAACCTCGACTGGTTCAGCGCCGTGAGCTACCACATGATGGGCGTGCCCACGGCCATGTTCACGCCGCTGTTCGTCATTGCGCGCACCTCGGGCTGGGCGGCGCACATCATCGAGCAGCGCATCGACAACAAGATCATCCGGCCGAGCGCCAACTACACGGGCCCCGAAGACCTGAAGTTCGCGCCGATCCAGGATCGGAAGTAAAAACACGAGAAGAAGAAAAGCGCCCGTGCCTGCGCGCGGGTGCCGAGCGACAAGCGCCCCATGAACACCGACTACCGCAAGAACCTTCCCGGCACCGCGCTGGACTACTTCGATGCGCGCGCAGCCGTCGAAGCCATTCGCGCCGGCGCCTGGGCCCCGATGCCCTACACCGCGCGCGTGCATGCCGAGAACCTCGTGCGCCGCTGCGACCCGGCGATCCTCGTGCAAAGCCTCACGCAGCTCATCGAGCGTCGGCGCGACCATGACTTTCCGTGGTTCCCCGCGCGCGTGGTCTGCCACGACATCCTGGGCCAGACCGCGCTGGTCGACCTGGCCGGCCTGCGCGACGCCATCGCCGAACAGGGCGGCGACCCGTCGCAGGTGAACCCGGTGGTGCCGGTGCAGCTCATCGTCGACCACTCGCTGGCCGTGGAGTGCGGCGGCTTCGACCCCGATGCATTCGCGAAGAACCGCGCCATCGAGGACCGGCGCAACGAAGACCGCTTTCACTTCATCGAATGGACGAAGCGGGCCTTCCGCAACATGGAGGTGATCCCGCCGGGGAACGGGATCATGCACCAGATCAACCTGGAGCGGATGTCGCCCGTCGTGCATGCGCAGGACGGCGTGGCCTACCCCGACACGCTGGTCGGCACCGACAGCCACACGCCGCACGTCGACGCGCTGGGCGTGGTCGCCGTCGGCGTGGGCGGGCTCGAGGCCGAGAACGTGATGCTCGGCCGCGCCTCGTGGATGCGGCTGCCCGACATCGTCGGCGTGCGGCTCGCGGGCCGGCCGCAACCGGGCATCACGGCCACCGACGTCGTGCTCGCGCTCACCGAGTTCCTGCGCGCGGCGAAAGTCGTGGGCGCGTACCTCGAGTTCCACGGCGAAGGCGCGGCCAGCCTCACGCTGGGCGACCGCGCGACCATCTCCAACATGGCGCCCGAGTACGGCGCCACCGCCGCGATGTTCGCCATCGACACCCAGACGCTCGACTACCTGCGCCTCACGGGCCGGGCCGACGAGCAGGTGCGCCTGGTCGAGGTCTATGCCAAGCAGGCGGGCCTGTGGGCCGACACGCTGAGCGAAGTCGAATACGAGCGCGTGCTGCAGTTCGATCTGTCGACGGTCGTTCGCAACATGGCCGGCCCCTCGAACCCGCATGCGCGCGTGGCCACCGCCGACCTCGCGGCGCGCGGCATCGCCGCGCCGTGGGACGAGGTGCCTGGCCAGATGCCCGACGGCGCCGTGATCATCGCGGCCATCACCAGCTGCACCAACACCAGCAACCCGCGCAACGTGATCGCCGCGGGCTTGCTCGCGCGCAACGCCAACCGCGTGGGGCTGGCGCGCAAGCCGTGGGTCAAGACCTCGCTCGCGCCCGGCTCGAAAGCGGTCACGCTGTACCTGGAAGATGCCGGCCTGATGCGCGAGCTCGAACAGCTGGGTTTCGGCGTGGTCGCCTATGCCTGCACCTCGTGCAACGGCATGTCGGGCGCGCTCGACCCGGCCATCCAGCAGGAGATCGTCGATCGCGACCTGTACGCCACGGCCGTGCTCTCGGGCAACCGCAACTTCGACGGGCGCATCCACCCGTACGCGAAACAGGCCTTCCTGGCCTCGCCGCCGCTGGTGGTGGCCTACGCCATCGCGGGCACGGTGCGCTTCGACATCGAGAAGGACGTGCTCACCGTGGTCGATGGCAAGGAGATTCGGCTCAAAGACCTCTGGCCGACCGACGAAGAGATCGACGCCATCGTCAAGGCCAGCGTGAAGCCCGCGCACTTCCGTCAGGTGTACGAGCCGATGTTCGCGATCCAGCCCGACACGGGCGAGCAGGTGGCGCCGCTGTACGACTGGCGCCCCGCCTCCACCTACATCCGCCGCCCGCCGTACTGGGAAGGCGCGCTGGCCGGCGAACGCACGCTCACGGGCATGCGGCCGCTGGCGATCCTGCCGGACAACATCACGACCGACCACCTGTCGCCGTCGAACGCGATCCTGCTGGACAGCGCGGCTGGCCAGTACCTGCAGCGCATGGGCCTGCCCGAGGACGACTTCAACTCCTACGCCACCCACCGCGGCGACCACCTCACGGCGCAGCGCGCGACCTTCGCCAACCCGACGCTGAAGAACGAGATGGTGCGCAAGGCCGACGGCACGGCGCGCGCCGGATCGCTGGCGCGCGTGGAACCCGAGGGCGAGGTGATGCGCATGTGGGAGGCCATCGAGACCTACATGTTGCGCAAGCAGCCGCTGATCATCGTGGCCGGCGCCGACTACGGCCAGGGCTCCTCGCGCGACTGGGCCGCCAAGGGCGTGCGGCTGGCCGGCGTCGAAGCAATCGCGGCCGAGGGCTTCGAGCGCATCCACCGCACCAACCTGATCGGCATGGGCGTGCTGCCGCTCGAATTCAAGCCCGGCACCAACCGCCTCACGCTGGACCTGGACGGCACCGAGACCTACGATGTGACCGGCGCGCGCACCCCGCGCGCCGACCTCGTGCTGGTCGTGCACCGCCGCAACGGCGAACGGCTCGACGTGCCCATGACCTGCCGCCTCGACACCGCCGAAGAGGTCTCCATCTACGAAGCCGGCGGGGTGCTTCAGCGCTTCGCGCAGGACTTCCTCGCCGCCACGAAAGCCGACTGACGATGCCGCACACCCCGCAGATCAAGATCCCCGCCACGTACATGCGCGGCGGCACCAGCAAGGGCGTTTTCTTCCGCCTGCAGGACCTGCCCGAGGCCGCGCAGGTGCCGGGCCCGGCGCGCGACGCGCTGCTGCTGCGCGTGATCGGCAGCCCCGACCCCTACGGCAAGCAGATCGACGGCATGGGCGCCGCGACGTCGAGCACCAGCAAGACCGTGATCCTCTCGAAGAGCGAACGGCCCGGCCACGACGTGGACTACCTGTTCGGCCAGGTGTCGATCGACCGGCCCTTCGTCGACTGGAGCGGCAACTGCGGAAACCTCTCGTCGGCCGTGGGCCCGTTCGCGATCAGCAACGGCCTCATCGATGCGGCACGCGTGCCGCGCGATGGCGTGGCGGTCGTGCGCATCTGGCAAGCCAACATCGGCAAGACCATCGTCGCGCACGTGCCGATGACCGGCGGCGCGGTGCAGGAGACCGGCGACTTCGAACTCGACGGCGTGACCTTCCCCGCGGCCGAGGTGCAGCTCGAGTTCATGGACCCCGCCGCCGAGGAAGACGGCGCGGGCGGCGCGATGTTCCCGACCGGGAACCTCGTCGACGACCTGGAGGTGCCCGGCGTCGGCACGCTGCAGGCCACGATGATCAACGCCGGCATCCCCACCGTCTTCGTGAACGCCGAGGCCATTGGCTACACGGGCACCGAGCTGCAGGATGCGATCAACGGCGACGCCGCCGCGCTCGCCCGCTTCGAAGCCGTCCGCGCGCACGGCGCACTGCGCATGGGCCTCATCCGCACGCTCGACGAAGCGGCCAGCCGCCAGCACACGCCCAAGGTCGCCTTCGTGGCGAAGCCTGCCGGCTACACCGCATCGAGCGGCAAGGCCGTGGCGGCCGGCGACATCGACCTGCTCGTGCGCGCGCTGTCGATGGGCAAGCTGCACCACGCCATGATGGGCACGGCGGCCGTGGCCATCGGCACGGCCGCCGCCATTCCCGGCACGCTGGTGAACCTCGCGGCCGGCGGCGGCGCGCGCGAGGCCGTGCGCTTCGGCCACCCCTCGGGCACCTTGCGCGTGGGCGCGCAGGCGCAGCAGGTAGATGGCGAATGGCAGGTCACCAAGGCCGTCATGAGCCGCAGCGCCCGCGTACTGATGGAAGGCTGGGTCCGCGTGCCCGGCGACACCCTTTGAGCTTTCAGATCCATTCACAGGAAATTCCTATGTCGACTCGCAAGACCCTCCGTTCCCTGGCCGAGGCCCGCCGCGGCGTGCTGGTGCCGGGCGCCTTCAACGCGCTGTCGGCGCGCGTCATCGAAGACCTGGGCTTCGAAGCCATCTACGTCACCGGCGCGGGCGTGACGAACATGTGGTTCGGCCTGCCCGACCAGGGCTTCATGGGCCTGCACGAGATCGCCGACCACACGGCGCGCATCCGCGACGCGGTGAACCTGCCGCTGATCGTCGACGCCGACACCGGCTTCGGCAACGCGCTGAACGTGCGCCACACGGTGCGCGTGCTGGAACGCGCGGGCGCCGACTGCATCCAGTTCGAGGACCAGGTCGCGCCCAAGCGCTGCGGCCATTTCTCGGGCAAGGAGGTGATCTCCACCGAGGAAGCGGTCAACAAGATCAAGGCCGCTGTCGATGCCCGCACCGACCCCGACCTGCTCATCATGGCCCGCACCGACGCGGCGGCGACGCTGGGCTTCGAGGCCGCGATCGAGCGCGCGCAGAAGTTCAGCGAGGCCGGCGCCGACATCCTGTTCGTCGAAGCCGTGACCACGGCAGACGAGATTCGCGCGCTGCCGCAGCGCCTGCACAAGCCCCAGCTCATGAACATGGTGATCGGTGGCAAGACGCCGATCTTCGGCGCCGAGGAGCTCGGCGGCCTGGGCTACGGCATCGTGCTGTACGCCAACGCCGCGCTGCAGGGCGCGCTGGCCGGCATGCAGAAGGCGCTCACGGTGCTGCGCGACACGCGGCGCATGGACGAAGACCCGTCACTGGTCGCGCCCTTCGCCGAACGGCAGCGGCTGGTGCGCAAGCCCGAGCTCGATGCGCTTGACGCGCGCTACGCCAGCTGAGGTTCTCTACAGAGAATCCTTCAGCTTTGCACGCAGCCGGCTCACCGCCTGCCCGTGCAGCTGGCACACGCGCGACTGGCTCACTTCGAGCACCGCGCCGATCTCGCGCAGGTTCAGCTCTTCCTCGTAGTAGAGCTTGAGCAGCAGCTGGTCGCGCTCGGGCAGCGCGCCAATGGCGTCCACCAGCTGGTGGCGAAAGCCGCTTTCGAGCAGGCGCGCCAGCGGGTCGTCGAAGTCGCCGCACCCCTTGCGCGCCTCTTGCGCATGCAGGTCGAGAAAAGGGTTGTCGGGGTCGCCCTTGGCGAAGTCTTCCACATACAGCAGCTGGCAGCCCTGGATGTCCTGCAGCATCGACTGGTAGGTGTCCAGGTCGACCTTCAGCTCCTTCGCGATCTCGCCTTCGGTGGGCGCACGGCCCAGCCGGTGGCCCAGCGCCTGGATCGCTTTTTCAATGCCGCGCGCCGACTGGCGCAGCCCGCGCGAACCCCAGTCGCTGGCGCGCAGCTCGTCGAGCATGGCGCCGCGGATGCGCTGGCTGACGAAGGTCTCGAACTGCGCGCCGCGGTGGTCCTGGTAGCGGCTCGACGCATCGAGCAGGCCGAGCATGCCGGCCTGGATCAGGTCGTCCAGCTCCACGCTGGCCGGAAGCCGCGCCATCATCTGCAGCGCGATGCGGCGCACCAGCGGCTGGTGCTGTTCCAGCAGATGCGATTTCTCGATGGTGCCCTGTGCGGTGTACACGGCCGTCCGTCCTCGTGGTCGTGCCTCAGGCCGCGAGCGCCTGCGGGAACACGGCCGGCCGCGCGGGCGTGCGCCAGGTCCAGCGGCCCATGTCGTCGGCGATGGCGCGGAAATCGACCGCCGCCGCGCTGGCCGGAAAGGCCTCGACCACGGTCTGGCGCAGCCGCGCTGCATCAGAAAGCCAAGGGTCGGTGCGCACCCAGCCCACGGGCAGCAGCGACAGCGCGAGGTAGCGGCTGGCGGCCTGCGCGAGGTTGTGCATGACCTGCTGCGCGGTGCCCGCATCGGCCACGCCGTTGAGCAGGAAGCGCAGCTGCTTCAGCGCATGCGCACGGTGCAGGCGCTTGATGCCCGCGTAGGCCGAGGTGATGGCTGCCGGGTGCGGTTGCAACACGAGCAGCAGTTCGTCGGCGCCCTGCGCCAGCGGCGACAGGCAGCCTTCGTCGTCGAAGGCCGCATCGACGAGCACGATGCCGCGCGGCCACAGCGTGCGCGGGTCGATGGTCACGCCGGGCGACGCGGGCAGCACCTGCACACCGCACACCGCGCTCGCTGCGGCCTGGTCGATGCGCAACCGCCGACTCGCCACATCGCCCAGCGTTCCGCGAGGGGCCAGCGCCCACACATCGCACACCGAGCGCCCCTTCGGATGATGCTCATCGAGCAGCAGCACGTCCTTGCCCTGCTGCGCCAGCGCCGCGCCCAGGCTCATCGCGGCCGTGGTCGCGCCCGCGCCGGGGCCCATGCCCGCGACGGCGACGACGCGCACCGGCGCCTGCCCGAGCAGCCGGCGCAGCCCGTCGGCCTGGTCCGTGACGCGTGCGCTCATGACCTTCAGCCTTGGCGTTCCAGCGCGCGCGGCGCTTGGGCGGGCGCTGCCGATTCGGTGCCCAGTGCATCGAGCAGCAGGAACAGCTTGCCCACGCCCGCGTACAGCGCGCCGCCCGTCAGCGCGCGGCCGGCGCGCGTGGCGCGGCCCGTGAGCTGGCCCAGCAGCAGGCGCGTGCGGTCGGCCCATTCGCCCTCGGTCTGCAGCAGGCGCCACACGGTGGTCGTGACCTGGCCGGCGACGAGCAGGCGCTTCATCATGTGCGGGTCACCCGGTTCGCCCATGCCGCCCACGAGCTGCACGCCGTCGCGCAGCAGGCGGAAGCACGGCTCGGCGTCGGCGGCCCAGCCCTGCCATTGCGCGAGCTGCGGTGCGCTCACTTCGTCGCCCACGTTGGTGAGCACGCAGGTCTGCGACAGCAGCTTGCGGCTGCGCGCATCGACCACGCGCACGGCGACGCAGCGCAGCGTGGGCAGGGTGTCGCGGTCGATGGCGGTGCGCGGCAACACCTCGACCTGCGCTTCGCATTGCAGCGCGGCCTTGCCGCGATAGCGCACGGGCCGTTCCGTTGCGTCGTCGAACGCAAACGCCAGACGTGCGAGCGTGGTCGCGGCGCCGGTGTGCGCATCCGTCACAGCCGTGCTGCCCGGCGCGCGCGCCAGCCACTGCGTGCCTTCGGCCTGCCACGCCAGCATCTGTTCGACGGCCGGCGGCTTGCCCAGCACGTGCACCAATCGTTTGCCGAAATCTTGCTGCCCCAGCCACTGCGCCTGACGCTGGCCCGGCGCGGCCGACTGGCGCGCCGCAGCGGTCGAAAGCCACTGGTTCGGTGCCGCCAGCGGCAGGCCGCTGCGGTCCGACAGCAGCAGGCTGCCGTGGCACACGTAGGCGTCGCCGCTGTCGGTCGCGCGCAGGCCCACCTGCCCGGCCAGCGCGAGCACATGGGTGTCGCATCCCGTAGCCACCTCGCCGCGCGCGAACGCCGACAGCTCGTGCAGCACGGCCTTGGCATCGACGGCCTCGTCACCGGCCTGACGCCACAGCGTGCGCGCGCCATCGAAGCCGATGTGCGCACCGGCCAGCGCGCCTGCGGTCGTCGCCAGCTCCTGCGCGTCGTGCGCCATCGCACGGATCAGGCTCTGGTAGCGCAGGCGCAGGCGATCGGTCTCGCCCTGCGCTTGCGGCGAAGGCGCGGCCTCGTCGGGCAGGTCGGCTTCGGCCGGCACGAAGAGCGGGCTGCGCTGGCGCGGCTGGAACACGCTGTCGATCAGCTGCACGCGGTCGGCGCGCACCAGGTTCTCGGGCACCTTCTGGCCGCCCGAGATGTAGTGCACCGGCAGGCGGTGGCGGATCACGGTGTCGATCAGCGCGCCCGGGTGCGTGGCCTCGTCGACCTTGGTGAAGATGCAGCCCGCCAGCGCATGGCCCTGGCGGTAGGCGTGCACCACCTCGTTGAGCGTGTCGCCGTGGCTGGTGGCGTTGAGCAGCAGCAGCCGCTTCACCGGCCGCTGGCTGCTGCCGAGCATGGCGATCTGCTCGGGCACGGCGCGATCGCGCTGGCTCATGCCGACGGTGTCGATGAGCACCATGTGCCGATCGCGCAGGTCGTGCAGCACCAGCTGCAGGTCGGCCGCGTCCTTCACGGCATGCACCGGCACGTTGAGGATCTGGCCGTAGATGCGCAGCTGCTCGTAGGCGCCGATGCGGTAGCTGTCGGTGGTCACGAGCGCGAGCTTGTCGGCGCCGAAGCGCATCACGCAGCGCGCGGCCAGCTTGGCGGTGGTGGTGGTCTTGCCGACGCCGGTCGGGCCCATCAAGGCATAGACGCCGCCCTGCGCGAACAGCGCGTCCTCGTCTTCATGCACCGGCACCGCGCGCACGAGCTCGGAGCGCACGAAGGCCATGCCGTCGGCGTAGCTCTGGCCCGTGGGCAGCTTCTCGAGCATGGCCTTCGACAGGCGCGCGCTGAAGCCGGCGCCCAGCAGCGTGCGCAGCAGGCGCCCGCGCACCGGGTCGCGGCGCTGGCTGTCGCTCCAGACCACGCTGGCGAGCTGTTCCTCGATCATGCCGCGCATCGAATGGAGTTCGCTGAGCACGGTAGGGTCGGCCGGTGCGGCCGTGGCAGGCACGACTGCGGGCACCGCGGCCTGCACCGTCTGCTGCACATCGCCCTCGGCCATGGCGACGATCTCGACGCCCTGCGCGGTGGCGCGGTGCGTGAGCACGATGGCCTCGGCGCCGAGCGATTCGCGCACCAGGCGCAGGGCCTCGCGGCCGGTGGCGGCGACGAATTTGCGTGCGGTGGTGCGCACGTCGGTCTGGGGGTTCAAACGGCTCGTCCTCCAATGGCGGCGGTGATCTTGATGGTCCGGGCGTCAGGGATCTCGGCGTGCGAGAGCACCTTGAGCTGCGGCAGGCTGCGCCGCAAGAAGCGCGACAGCAGCACGCGCAGCGCGTGCTGCACGACCAGCACCGGCGCCAGCCCCATCTGCTCCTGGCGCACCATGGCGGCCTGTGCCTGCTTGAGCAGGTTGTCGGCAATGCCCGGCTCGATGCCGCTGCTGTTGTTCAGGGCCTGCTGCAGCACGCTGTCGAGCGAGCCGTCCAGGCCGATCACCTGCATCTCTTCGTCGCCCGGGAACAGCTGCTGCGTGATGGCGCGGCCCAGCGCCAGGCGCGTGAGCGTGGTGAGCTCGGTCGGGTCTTTCACCGTCGGCGCGTGCTCGGCCATCACGTCGAGGATGGTGCGCATGTCGCGGATCGGCACCTCTTCGTCGAGCAGGTTCTGCAGCACCTTGTGCAGCGTGCTCAGCGACAGCACCTTGGGCACCAGGTCTTCGGTGAGCTTGGGCGCGGTCTTGGCGATCTGGTCGAGCAGCTGCTGCACTTCCTGGCGGCCCAGCAGCTCGGCCGCGTGGGTGTGGATCAGGTGGTTCAGGTGCGTGGCCATCACGGTGCAGGCATCGACCACGGTGTAGCCGTACACCTGCGCCTGCTGGCGCAGGCTGCCGTCGATCCAGGTGGCCTCCAGGCCGAAGGCCGGGTCGCGCGTGGGCGTGCCGGTCAGCGTGCCCGTCACCTGGCCGGGGTTGATCGCCATCCACTGGTTGGGAAAAGCTTCGCCGCGGCCGATCTCCACGTCCTTCAGGCTGATGACGTAGGCGTTGGGCTTGATCTCCAGGTTGTCGCGGATGTGGACCACCGGCACCAGGAAGCCCAGCTCCTGCGCGATCTTCTTGCGGATGCTCTTGATGCGGCCCAGCAGCTCGCCCTGCTGCGACTGGTCCACCAGCGGGATCAGCCGGTAGCCGACCTGCATGCCCAGCGGGTCGACCATCGCCACGTCGTCCCAGGTGGCTTCGGCCTGCTCGGCCGAGGCGGGCACGCCCGCCCCCTGCGTGGCGGCGGCCGCGGCGGCCTGTTGCGCGGCGGCCTGCGGCTTGCGCTGCACCAGCCGCTTGCCGAGCCACACCAGGCCGCCCGCGATCAGCAGGAAGGCCAGGTTCGGCATGCCCGGGATCATGCCCAGCAGGCCGACGATGCCGGCCGTGAGGAACAGCACCTGCGGGTTGGAAAAGAGCTGGCCCGTGAGCTGGCTGCCCACGTCCTCGTCGGTGGTCACGCGCGAGACGATCACGCCGGCCGCGGTGGAGATCACCAGCGCCGGAATCTGCGCCACCAGGCCGTCGCCGATGGCCAGCAGCGTGTAGGTCTTGCCGGCCGTGGAGAAGTCGAGCCCATGCTGCAGCATGCCGACCACCAGCCCGCCGATGATGTTGATCACCATGATCAGCAGGCCCGCGATGGCGTCGCCGCGCACGAACTTGCTGGCGCCGTCCATCGAGCCGTAGAAGTCGGCCTCCTGCGCCACCTCGGCGCGGCGCTTGCGGGCGATCTCCTCGCCGATCAAGCCGGCGTTGAGGTCGGCGTCGATCGCCATCTGCTTGCCCGGCATGGCGTCGAGCATGAAGCGCGCGCCCACCTCGGCGATGCGGCCCGCGCCCTTGGTGATCACCATGAAGTTGATGAGCACGAGGATGATGAACACCATCACGCCCACCGCGAAGTTGCCGCCCACCAGGAAGTGGCCGAAGGCCTCGATCACCTTGCCGGCCGCGTCGGGCCCGGTGTGGCCGTGCATCAGCACCACGCGCGTGGAGGCCACGTTGAGCGACAGGCGCAGCAGCGTCGAGAACAGCAGCACCGCCGGGAAGGCCGCGAAGTCCAGCGCCTTCATGGTGTACATGCTCACCAGCAGCACCATCACCGACAGCGCGATGTTGAAGGTGAACAGCAGGTCGAGCAGGAAGGGCGGCAGCGGCAGCACCATCATGCTCAGGATGAGGATGATGAGGATCGGGCCCGCCAGGCCCTTGAACTGCGAGCCGGAGAAGATCCGCGCCGGCAGGCGCATCAGGTCGTTCAGTCCGTTCATGCCACCGCCGGCGAATACTGCAGGTCGGCCGGCACCGGCAGGTCGGTCGGCGTGCGCGGCGCCTCGCCGCCCTCGCTGTTCCATCGCTTGAGCTGGTACACCCAGGCCAGCACCTCGGCCACGGCCGTGTACAGCCCGGCCGGAATCTCCTCGCCCAGCTTCGTGTGCCGGTACAGCGCGCGCGTGAGCGGGGGCGCCTCCAGGATCGCGACCTTGTGCTCCTTCGCCATCTCGCGGATGCGCGCGGCCACCAGCTCGGTGCCCTTGGCCACCACGCGGGGCGCGCGCATGTCGCTGTCCAGGTACTGCAGCGCGACGGCGAAGTGCGTCGGGTTGGTGAGCACGATGTCGGCCTTGGGCACCTCAGCCATCATGCGGCGGCGCGCCATCTGCTGCTGTTGCCGGCGGATCTGCGCCTTGATGTGCGGATCGCCTTCGCTTTCCTTGTGCTCCTGGCGCACGTCCTCGCGCGACATGCGCAGCTTGCGGTAGTAGTTCCAGAGCTGGAACGGCACGTCGACGAGCGCGACGAGAAAGAGCGTGGCGGCGATGAGCGCGCAGTGCTTGGCCACCAGCACCAGCGCGTGCGGCAGCGCCTCGTGCGCGGGCTGCGACATGAGCGCCATCACGGCCTCGATGTCGTCCACGATGACCCACCACGCCACGCCGCCGATGAGCGCCGACTTGGCCAGCGCCTTCACGAGTTCGGCCAGCGCCTGCGCCGAGACCATGCGGCCGATGCCGGCCAGGGGATTGAGCTTGCCGAAGTTGGGTGCAACGGCCTTGCCGGAGAACATCCAGCCGCCGAGCATCAGCGGCGCGGCCACGGCCGCGACGACCATCATGGCGAACAGCGGCCCGATGGCCATGAGTGCGTGCAGCACCATGAGCCCGCTCTGCGAGAGCATGTGCGCGGGGTCGAAGGCGCTGGCGCGTTCGAACTGCAGGCCGCGTCGCAGCGCGCCGCTCAGGCTCGCGCCGAGCGACTCGCCCGCCAGCCACAGGCCGGCGCTCGCGGTGGCGAGCATGACGAAGGTGGTGAGCTCGCGCGAACGGGCCACGTTGCCTTCCTCGCGCGCCTTCTCCAGGCGCCGCTCGGAGGCGGGTTCCGTTTTCTCGAGATCGCTTTCCTCAGCCATTCATGCTCCGAACCAGCACTGGCGAAGTACGCCTTGCCCAGAACCAAATTATTGGATCCGGTGGTGCGGAACAATCTGCCGATCAGGGCCGGTATCGCCCTGCAATTCGGCCAATCAAGCAGGCTGCAAGCGGCTCAGAAACCCAGGCTTTCGAGCAGGTCGTCGACCTGCGCCTGGTCGGTCACGGCGTCGGGGTTGCCGGGCTTCACCTGCGGCCCGTTCTGCAGGCTCTGCACGGCCTCGTGGCGCTTCTCGGGCGGCGAGTTGTCGATGAGCACCTGCAGCAGCTGCGTCTCGACATCGTTCACGACTTCCATCATCTTCTTGATGACCTGGCCGGTGAGGTCCTGGAAGTCCTGCGCCATCAGGATCTCCATGAGCTGCGTGTTGATGGCGCTGGCGCGCTGGGGCACGTCGTTCAGGTAGCCGCGCGTGTCCAGCACGAGCTCGCGCGCCTGGTCGAGTTCGATCGGGTTCTCGAACCATTGGTCCCAGCGCTGCGTCAGGGCCTTGGCGTCGGTGGCCAGGGCTTCCTGCAGCGGCTGCGCCACGTCGATGGCGTTGAGCGCGCGGTGCGCGGCGCGCTCGGTGGTGGCCGCCACGTAGTTGAGGCGGTCGCGCGCATCGGGAATGGCCTGCGCGGCCTTGGCCACCTGCTTGTCCAGGCCCAGCTCGCGCAGGCCTTCGCGCAGCTGGCGCGTGAGGTGGCCGATGCGGCCCAGCAGTTCCTCGGTGGTGTTGTTGGTGGCGTCCACCGCGCCCGGGGTGTCCTGGCTCATGCCTTGGCCAGCTTCTCGAAGATCTTGGTGATCTTCTCTTCCAGCGTCGCCGCGGTGAAAGGCTTCACCACGTAGCCGTTGGCGCCGGCCTGCGCGGCCGCGACGATGTTCTCCTTCTTGGCCTCGGCCGTGACCATCAGCACCGGCAGCGTCTTCAGCTCGGGGTCGGCGCGGATGGTCTGCAGCATGGTCAGGCCATCCATGTTGGGCATGTTCCAGTCGGACACCACGAAGCCGAAGCTGCCGCCGCGCAGCTTCTCCAGGCCGGCCACGCCGTCCTCGGCCTCGTCGACGTTGAGGAACTCCAGCTCCTTCAACAGGTTGCGCACGATGCGCCGCATGGTCGGGAAGTCATCCACCACCAGGATCTTGATGCTCTTGTCGATCACGATTTTTTCCAGCTCCACAGGTCGTTGTTCAAACTCGTCATACCCGGTTCGCACGTTCACCGAACGTGCGAAGGTGCGCCATCACGCGGCGACTGATCTCGTTCAGCGGCGACACCTCGTCCACCGCGCCCAGCGCCACCGCCTCGCGCGGCATGCCGAAGACCACGCAGCTGGCCTCGTCCTGCGCCAGCGTGTGCGCGCCCGCGCGCCGCATGCGCAGCAGGCCCTCGGCGCCGTCCTTGCCCATGCCGGTGAGGATGATCCCGATGGCGTTCTTGCCCGCGTGCTTGGCGGCCGAATCGAACAGCACGTCGATCGACGGCCGGTGGCGGTTCACGGGCGGCTCCTGGTCCAGGTGCGCCACGTAGTTGGCGCCGCTGCGCGCCAGCGACAGGTGAAAGCCGCCCGGCGCGATGTAGGCATGGCCCGGCAGCACGCGCTCGCCCTGCTCCGCCTCTTTCACGCGGATGCGGCACAGGCCGTCCAGGCGCTGCGCGAAGGAGCGCGTGAAACCGGCCGGCATGTGCTGCGCGATGAGCACCGCGGGCGCGTCGGGCGGCAGCGGCTGCAGCACCTCGCGGATGGCCTCGGTGCCGCCGGTGGAGGCGCCGATGATGAGCAGCTTCTCGGTGCTCAGCAGCGGGCTGCGCAGCAGCGCCTCGGGCGCGGCCTCGTGCGCGGGCCGCGCCGCCGTGGCCGCTGGGCGCGCGGGCAGCAGCCGCGCACTGGCGGCCGTGCGGATCTTGCCGGCGATGAGCTCGGTGTAGTTGAGCAGGCCGTCGCGCACGCCCAGGCGCGGCTTGGTCACGAAGTCGATGGCGCCCAGCTCCAGCGCGCGCAGCGCGATCTCCGAGCCGCGCTCGGTGAGCGAGGACACCATGACCACCGGCATCGGCCGCAGGCGCATGAGCTTCTCGAGAAACTCCAGGCCGTCCATGCGCGGCATTTCCACGTCGAGCGTGAGCACGTCGGGGTTCGTGACCTTGATGAGGTCGCGCGCCACCAGCGGGTCGGCCGCGGTGCCGACCACGGTCATGTCGCTCTGGCTGTTGATGATCTCGGTCATCACGCTGCGGATCAGCGCCGAATCGTCGACGCAGAGCACCTTGATCTTTTTCTTGCTTGGCAGGCTCACCGGCTTCCTTTGGTTCTGTCGATCTCGTGCGGCGCGGCGGGCACCGACAGCCGGCGCAGCAGTTCGCCTTCGTCGCGGCGCACCCGCAGCACCTCGGTCTGTGCGCGCAGGCGGCGCACCACGGCCTTGCCGCTCTCGGGCAGGAAGCACACGCGGCGCGCATGCGGCCCGCGCAGGTCCTGCGCCGCCACTTCGATGCGTTCCGCCTCCAGGTAGCGCAGCACGAAGTCGGCGTTGCGGTCGCCGATGTTGAGCGTGGTCATGCCGGCCAGCACGGCGCCGCCGCCGAACACCTTGGCCTGCAGCCGCTCGCGCCGCGCGCCCGCGCGCACCAACTCGCGCACCAGCACGTCCATGGCGAAGGCGCCGTAGCGCATCGAGCCGCCACCGGGCTCGCCGTCGTCGGGCAGCATGAAGTGGTTCATGCCGGCCACGCCCGCCTGCGCGTCGTGCAGGCAGGCGGCCACGCAGGAGCCGAGCACGGTGCTCAGCACGGTGTGGTCGGTGGTCACGTAGTACTCGGAAGGCAGCAGCTTGACGGCCATGCGCCCGACATCGCGGTCGAAGTAGTGGTGGCTCGCCAGGCTCATGCGAGGCCCGGTGTGCGCGACAGCTCGTACACCGTCTGCCCCAGCGGGCGGAAGGCCGGGTTGACGAGCGAGGCGTTCTCGGAATGCCCGGCGAACAGCAGGCCGCCCGGCTTGAGCAGCGGCGCGAAGCGGTCGAGCACCTTCTTCTGCGTCGGCTTGTCGAAATAGATCATCACGTTGCGGCAGAAGATCGCGTCGACCGGCTCCTTCACCGACCAGGCGCTGTCCAGCAGGTTGACGCGCGAGAACTTCACCAGCGTGGCCACCTCGGGGCGCACGCGCACCTTGCCGGCGTTGGTGCCGGTGCCCTTGTTGAAGAAGCGCCGCAGCCGCTCGGGCGACAGGCGCCGCACCTGCTCGGTGGTGAAGACGCCGGTGGCGGCCTTGGCCAGCACCGCCGTGTCGATGTCGCTGGCGATGACGCGGGCCGAGCCCGCGCGCTCGCCCAGCGCTTCCATCAGCGTGATGGCGATCGAGTACGGCTCCTCGCCCGTCGAGGCGGCGGCGCACCACACGGTGACCGGGCCCGGCCGCTTGCGCACATGGTCGGCCAGCGTGGGAAAGTGGTGCGCCTCGCGAAAGAACGAGGTCAGGTTGGTGGTGAGCGCGTTGATGAACAGCTGCCACTCGTCGCCGTCGTGGCGCGCCTCGAGCTGGTCCAGGTACGGCGCGAACGCCGGCAGCTGCAGCTCGCGCAGGCGCCGCGACAGCCGGCTGTACACCATCTGCCGCTTCTGCTCGCCCAGGGCGATGCCGGCGCGGCGATGGATGAGGGTCCGGATTCTGGAGAAGTCGTGGTCGGTAAAGTGGAACTCGGTCGTCACAGCCAGCCTGGAAGCGTGACTTTCAATGGTCACGGAAACCGCCGTTTCCAATCGGCCGATCAGACGCGCAAAAGCCTTGCATTTCCGGGGGTCAGGCGGGCGGTGCGGTCACGGCCGGGCCGGCGTCGAGCGCCCATACCAGCGCCGACAGCTGCGCGGCGTTGACCTGCGCGGCGCTCAGGAAGAGCGCCTCCGACAGGCGCGCCGCGCGGCCGTCGTCGGTCTCGCAGCTTTCGGCCAGCGCCACGAAGGGGCCGTAGACGCCGCTGCGCGACAGAATCGCCTGCTGCACCGCCTCGGTGAGCTGCACCTTGCGCAGCACGCCTTCCATGGGCACGCCCAGCAGCTGGTCGAGCAGCGAGAACATGCCCGCCACGAACAGGTTGTCGGCCTCGCCGGGCGGCAGCATGCCCTGCCCCATCAGCTCGACGAAGCGCCCGCGCAGGATGGCCTTCTTCATCATGAAGGGCGAGCTGACCTTGTTGCTGGTGGCCAGCAGCAGCGACAGCCAGCGGTACAGCGGCGAGTAGCCCAGCATGGCGACCGCATGGCGCAGCGAGTGGATCTCGACCGCCAGCCCGACCGAGGGCGAGTTGATGTAGCGCAGCAGCCGGTAGGTGAGCGCCGCGTCGTGCTTGAGCGCGCCCTCGATGGCACGCACGTCTTCGTTGCGCAGGATCATCTGCATCAGGTGCACGATGAGCTGCGACTCGGGCTGCAGCGCATCGGCGCTGTCGCGCGCCGGCGGCAGGCGCACGGCGCCGTCGACGAAGACCTGCACGCCGCGTGCGGCGCAGGCCTCGAACTCGGCCCAGTTCGCCACGCGCGCGGCGATGGGCGCGGGGCCGGCGGGCGACACGTCCGCCAGCTGGGAAGGCAGCACCTCGCGGTGCGTGACGATGGCGCGCAGTTCGTCGTCGTCCGGCAGCGCGACGCCGCCGCACAGCATGAAGCCGAAGCCCTGCTCGCGCAGGAACAGCAGGATGGAGCGCATGTCGGCGTCCATCAGCTCGTCGGCCTTCATGCACAGCACGACGTTGCGAGGCGGCAGCGACTGCAGCTCGCTCTGGAACAGCGCATCGACGGTGACGTCGACGAACACCATCTGTGCGCCCAGCAGCCAACCGTGGCCGCCCGGATTCAGGTGCAGGCCCAGCGTGTCCATGAGCGCCTTGACGCCAGCCGCCGCACCCGCGTCGGTGCCTTGCCCCACCGCGCGCCAGGCCATGCGGTAGCCGACCACGCGGCGCTTGCCGTCCAGCAGCATGGCGTAGGCCACGTGGCCGTCGGCACCCACGGCGGGCGTGATGGCGGGCGTTGTGTCGGCTTGCGCCCCGTTGCCGTCGACGCCGGGGCGCCGGAAGAAATCGAACCTCATGCGGCCGTCCCTCGCGTCGGGATCAGGAAGCCAGCGCGTCGGAGCGGCGCGCGGCGCCCGCCAGGGCCGCCGCGCTGGCGGCCTGCGCGCGCTGGATGCGCGGCATCGCGCCCACGTCGACGATGAAGGCCACGCTGCCGTCACCCACGATGGTGGCGGCCGAGATGCCCGGCACCTTGCGGTAGTTGGTCTCCAGGTTCTTCACCACCACCTGGTGCTGGCCGAGCAGCTCGTCGACCAGCAGCGCGAAGCGGCTGTCGTCGGCCTGCACGATCACCAGGATGCCCTGCGTGGGCTGCGTCTGCGCGCCTGCCACGTCGAACACGCGGTGCAGCTCGATGAGCGGCAGGTACTCGCCGCGCACGCGGATCACGTGGCCGTCGGCGGTGATGGAATGCAGGTGCTCCGGCAGCGGCTGCAGCGACTCGATCACGTAGCTCAGCGGCAGGATGTACGCCTCGCTGCCCACGCGCACCGACATGCCGTTGAGGATGGCCAGCGTGAGCGGCAGCACGATGCGCGTGGACGTGCCCTGGCCGCCGCGCGAATGAATCTCGACATGGCCGCCCATCTCCTGGATGTTGCGCTTGACCACGTCCATGCCCACGCCGCGCCCCGAAATGTCGGTGACCTGCTCGGCCGTGGAGAAGCCGGGCGCGAAGATCAGCTGCCACACCTCTTCGTCGGGCATGGCGTCGTTCACCGGCAGGCCCTGCTGGCGCGCCTTGTCGAGGATGCGCTCGCGGTTCAGGCCCGCGCCGTCGTCGCTCACCTCGATCACGATGTTGCCGCCGTGGTGCTGCGCCGACAGCAGCAGCTGGCCGGTGGCGTCCTTGCCCTTGGCCAGGCGCACCTCGGGGGCCTCGATGCCGTGGTCCAGGCTGTTGCGCACCAGGTGCGTGAGCGGATCGACGATGCGTTCGATGAGGCCCTTGTCGAGCTCGGTCTCCTTGCCGTAGGTGTCCAGGCGCACCTGCTTGCCGAGCTTGGCGCTCACGTCGCGGATCACGCGCGGGAAGCGGCTGAACACATAGTCCATCGGCATCATGCGGATGGACATCACGGATTCCTGCAGGTCGCGCGCGTTGCGCTCCAGGTGGCCCAGGCCGCTCAGGAAGCGCTCGTAGGCCACGGGGTCGAGCACGGTCGCGGCCTGCGTGAGCATCGACTGCGTGATGACGAGCTCGCCCACGAGGTTGATGAGCTGGTCGACCTTCTCGACGTCGACGCGGATGGAGCTGGATTCCTTGGCGCCGGCGGGCACGGCCGCGGCCGGCACGGGGGCCGGTGCGACGGGTTGCTGCACGACGGGTTCTGCCACTGCGACCACGGGTGGGGCAACGTCGGCCACTTCGCGCGTGATGTCGATCTGCGATTCGTCGATGACGAAGCAGCACACGGCCACGATGTCGTCGGGGTCGCAGGTGGTGGCCAGCCGCACGGTCAGCTGGTCGTTGCTGCGCGTGCGCGTCAGCACGGTGCCCAGGTTGGTCAGCTCGCCGGCGAGCAGCTCGCATTCGCTGTCGGACAGGCGCGCGAAGCGCACGACCAGCACGCCGTCGCTGCTGCTGCCACCTTCATCGGCCGGCGCAGCGGCTTGCACGACAGGCGCCGGTGCGGGCGCGGGTGCCGGCACCGGTGCGGCGGCGGCGTTGTTCTCCATCGCCAGCTGCTGCAGCACGCCGCAGATGTGGGCGACCCTCTCGGCGTCCGGCTCCTTGCCGGCCTGGTAGGCGGTGAGTTGTTCTTGCAAGGCGTCCTTCGTTTCCAGAAAGGCATCGATCATCGGAGCGCTCAGGTGCAGCTGCCCGTGGCGGGCCCTGTCCAGCAGCGTTTCGAGCACGTGCGTGGTGTGGGTCAAGGCGGTGAAACCGAACGTGGCCGCGCCGCCCTTGATGGAGTGCGCCGCGCGGAAGATGGCGTTGAGCTGCTCGCCGTCGGGCGCCTCGACGTCGAGGTCGAGCAAGAGCTGCTCCATCTCCGCCAGCAGCTCGATGGCTTCGACGAAGAAGGCCTGGGTGAATTGACTGAGGTCCATCTGTGGTGCTCCGGGGCCCGCGCTCGCGCACATTCACGCACGCAGGCCGCTTCCTTGTTCTTGTTATCCCGCCGTGTGTCCTGCCGCCGTGCGCGCCTGCGCGGCCGGTGGCGGCAGGCCGATGCGCGTGGCGCCGGCGTCGTTGCTGTTCTCGCGCTCAATGCGCTCCTGCGTGCGGTGGTTCAGCAGGATGATGCTGATGCGGCGGTTGATGGGGTTGCGCGGGTCGGCGCGGTCCAGGTGCATGCTGTCGGCCAGGCCGATCACGCGCAGCACCTTGTCCTCGGTCATGCCGCCCGTGACCAGCTCGCGGCGCGAGGCGTTGGCGCGGTCGGCCGAGAGTTCCCAGTTGCCGTACGAACGGTCGTTGGTGTAGACGATGGCGTCGGTGTGGCCCGACAGCGTGAGCTTGTTGGGCAGGCCGTTGAGCACCGGCGCCAGCTCGCGAAGAATGGCGCGCATGTGCGGCACCACGCGGGCGCTGGCCAGCTCGAACATCGGGCGGTTCTCGCTGTCCACGATCTGCAGGCGCAGGCCTTCGGTGGTGATGTCGATGAGGATCTGCGAGCGGAACTGCTGGAACACCGGGCTCTTCTCGATCAGCTCGTCGAGCTTCTTCTTCATCTCGGCCAGGCGGATGGCGTCGGCCGCGTCCTCGCTGTCGGCCTCGGTGTGGCGCACCTCGCCCTCGGCGTGCATCACGTCGGCGCCGCCGCCGGGAATCATGCTGGTGCTCATGCTGCTCTTGTCGCCGCCGGCCAGCGCCACGCGCAGCGGCATGCGAAAGTGCTCGGCAATGCCTTCGCGCTGCTTGGGGCTGGAGATCGACAGCAGCCACATCACGAGGAAGAAGGCCATCATGGCCGTCATGAAGTCGGCGTAGGCGATCTTCCAGCCGCCGCCCGCATGGCCGCCGCCGTGCCCGCCGCCGTGGGCGCGCTTGATGATGATGCGGGGCTTCGCGTCGCTCATGGCCGTCGGGGAATCAGCGTGCCTTGACTTCGCGCACGTGGTCGTCCAGCTCGGTGAACGAGGGGCGCTCGGTCGAGAACAGCACCTTGCGGCCGAACTCCACGGCCAGCTGCGGCGCGTAGCCGTTCAGGCTGGCCAGCAGCGTGACCTTGGCGCACTGGTAGATCTTCATGCCCTCCTCGACCTTCTGCTCGATCAGCGAGGCCAGCGGCGACACGAAGCCGTAGGCCAGCAGCACGCCCAGGAAGGTGCCGACCATGGCGTGCGCAATGAGCGCACCCATTTCCGACGGCGGCAGGTGGGCCGAGCCCAGCGCATGCACCACGCCCATCACGGCCGCGACGATGCCCAGCGCGGGCAGTGCATCGCCCACGCGCGAGAGGCTGTGGCCGGGCACGGCCGCCTCGTGGCGGATGGTGTCGATCTCGTGGTCCATGAGGGCCTCGATCTCGTGCGCGTCGGTGTTGCCGCTGATGACCAGGCGCAGGTAGTCGCACAGGAACACGGTGATGCCCTCGTGCGCCAGGATGGTCGGGTAGCGGCCGAAGATCTCGCTTTGCTCCGGCGCTTCGACGTCGGATTCGAGCTTCATCATGCCCTCCTTGCGGGCCTTGGCGAGCAGCTCGTACAAGAGCGCCAGCAGGTCCATGTAGAGCTGGCGGTTGTGCTTGGAAGAACGCAGCAGGAGCGGCAACTCCCGGATGGTCGCCTTGATGGTCTTGCCGTTGTTGCCCGCGATGAACGCGCCGAGCGCGGAGCCGCCGATCATGAGCAGCTCCACGGGCTGGAACAGCACGCCGAAATGCCCGCCCATGAGGCCGTAGCCGCCGAAGACGGCGCCGATCACCACCAGATATCCCACCAGTACCAGCACGCGCTTCCCCTATGCCCTGAGGCGTCCAAAACAAAAAACCCGCGCCGGGCGCCGGGGCACTTTCACGAGACGGCGCCGCCAATGTCGAGCACCGGGCCGCCGGCAATGAGGCCGCCGCGGCGCACCGGTTCGAGCTTGGGCTTGCGCGCCTTGCCCGCGCGCGAAGGCGGGCGGCACAGCACGCACACATAGCCGTGCTTGTGGTCGTGGGCATGCGCCACGAAGTGGCCGCCGCAGCGGCTGCACGGGCTCAGCTGCAGCATGTCGCTGTCGAAGAAACGCACCATGGTCTCGGCGCGCGTGAAGTCGAGCACGACCTCGCTGCCCTGCGACTCGACCTGCTCGGTGTACAGGCGGTAGGCCTTGATGAGCGCGGGCAGCTCGCCCTCGCCGGCCTCGTCGCGCATGAAGCGATAGATGTTGTAGAACATCGACGAGTGGATGTTGGCCAGCCAGGTCATGTACCAGTCGGTGGAGAACGGCAGCAGGCCCTTGGGCGGCGAGACGCCCTTCAGTTCCTTGTACAGGCGGATCAGGCGCTCGCGGCTGAGCGCGACCACGGCCTCCAGGAACTGCAGGCGCGCACCCAGGCCGATGAGCTCGACCGCGAGCTGCACCTGCCGGACCTCGCCCAGGATGCTCTTGGCAGTCATGCGCTGGCCGAACCTGCTTTGCGCATCTGCGGCTGGGCTTGGGCCTGTGCCTGGCGCGCGCTCATCAGGATCGACATGTGGGCCTGCTGCAGCGCGGGCTCCTTGCCCTCGCCGACCACCGCGAACATGGGCCGGTCGTCCAGGCGGAAGCTGCACAGCAGGAAGTTGGACGCGGCCAGCTTCACGATCTGGCTGAGCGACATGTTCATGAGCAGATCGGCCAGCTCGCGCCCCACGCCGAGACGGAACATGGCTTCCGCCCGGTCCCGCTTCACGAGCTTCTGCGCGAGCAGCATGTAGGCCAGATTGATCTCGCCGATTTCCTTCGAAATCACGCCACCTGCGTTGACATTGCAATTTTCCACGTCTACTTCCATTTCCGATTCCATGTCGACTCCGCACGTCCATCCAACATGTATACATTATATACACACTTATTTACACTTCGAAGACAAAGTAGAGCAAAAAGTAAAAGGGTTTCGACGCGGTTTCCGACGGAAGGCTTCAGGCTTCCCTCTGGGGAAGCGGTTTCAGTCCTGGCACCGGCGCGCGGTCACGGAGCGCAAGCAATTGTTACGAGCGTGCGTATTCCGGCAATTGGCAATCCCCTCGCCAATTGAATTTATAAAGACTATCGAACGCGACAGAGCGTTAATCGGCGGCTTTATTCAGGGTCTTTCAATAGGTCAATGACTTTCCATAGAACAACCGCCGATCAAGGCGCCGCAGCCTCGGCGCCGCCTTCCAGCCGGTGAATCCAGGCCATCACTTCCGCGACCGCCTGGTACAGCTGCGGCGGGATCTGGCGGTCGAGGTCGATCTGCATCAGCAGCTTCACGAGGTCGGCCGACGCATGCACATACAGCCCGTGCGCGCGCGCCTCGCGCAGGATCGATTCGGCGACCACGCCATAGCCCTTGGCGACGACGACGGGGGCCTTGCGCGTGTCCGCATGCGAGAGCACGACGGCGCTGTGGCGGTTGCGAAGCTCGTTACTCATGCCGCCGCCTTCTCCGTGACCTGCAACTGCTGCAGCTGAAGCCCGACAGCCTCGAAGCGTTGCGCGAGCCGGCCGGCGTCGCCGCGCAGGCGGGCCACGGTGGCGTGCTCGCGCGCCTGCAGCTGCGCCTGCACGGTCGGGCCGCTCAGGCTCAGGCGCAGGTCGACCTCGCCCAGGCGCGGCAGCACGAGCGACACGGTGGTCGACCAGCGGCGCGCGGCTTCTTCCTCGGCGGGTTCGCCTTCGCGTGCGTTGGAGCTGGCGGGGTCTTCCTCGATGGTCCACGCCATCGGCACCTCGGGCCAGGCGTGGCCGCTCCAGCGAAACGCGGCGCTGGCCAGCAGGTCGAGCTGCTGGTGCACGACGGTGACGGCTTGCGGATGGATCACTTCGGCACTGCGCGGGGCGGGCGGGCCCGCGACGTCGACTGCAGCACGCGCGTGTTCTGCGATGCGGGGCGCAGGCATTTCCGGCGCGGGATCGGAGAGGCCGTAGGCCGCCTGCACGCGCGCCGCATCCGGTGCGGGCGCGGCGGCGGTCTCGCTGCGCGCAGCGCCACGCGCTGCTTGTGCGATGTCGGCTTCCGGCGCGTCGACCTGCGGGGCCTGCGCCTGCGCATTCGGCGCGGGCGGCGTTGCAACATCGACCGCAGCCAGCACCGTCACCGCAGCCACCACGCCCTGCCCTGCCGCCGTCGTTGGTGTCGTCGCCACCATCACCGGACTCGCCCAGCGCGCCTGCGGCTCCCGCGCCATCTGCGCGAGCGTGCGCGTGCCGGCCGCGAACTCGGCCAGGTGCGATTCGTAGAACAGCCCGCTGTCTGTCACGGTCTGCGCCAGCGTGCCCGCGAGTGCCGCGGTGTTCGTGCCCTGGCGCGCGACGGGCAGCAGCAACGGCGCCTCGCCCCGCACCGGCCCCGGCGCGGCCTGCAGGTCGGCCAGCACCGCGCCGATCACGCGCGCGGCCAGCGACAGGCGGGTGTCGATCGAAGGCGGTGCACCGCCGGCGGGCGGCGCAGCCACCTCGCCACCGGACGCGCCCGACGGCACCAACCGGTCCAGCGCCGCACGCGACGGCAGGCGCACGTCGTTCGCGGTCTTCGGCACGGCCACCGCCGCACCGGGCGCGCCCACCGTGGTCTCCGGCCGCAGGCCGAGCAGGTCGAGCGGCGGCGTCAGGCGCGCGGCCCTCAGTGCATCGATCAGTCCGGTGAGTCCCAGCATGGCCACGGTGGTGTCGTCCTGTCGGCGTGCGTCAGTGCGCGAGGCCGTAGGCCTTGCCCAGGTTCTTCTGGTGGTTGAGCGAATCCATGCGGCGGATCAGGTCGTCGAGTTGCGGCTTGATGAGCCCCGACAGCTCGGCCTGCTCGGTGCAGATGCGTTCGAGCAGGCGCAGCACGAGGTCGCGCTGCGCGGGCTCCAGCGACGCCAGCGGCTGGATCGCCTTCAGGCGCTCGACCGACGCCGAGCACCGCGCTTCCAGCTCGGGCAGCTGCCCCCATTCCTTGGCACGGGCCAGCGCCAGCATCGTCGAGATGCACGCGGCCAGCTGCTCGTAGCAATGGACGATCTCGCTGCGCACGGCCATCTGTTCCTGCCCCCAGGTCACGCTCTGCATCATCAGTTGGAGGGCCTGTCGTCGATCTCGCGCCAGGCGGACGCCAGGTGGTCGAGCAGGCGGTCGGCCTCGTCCAGCGCCTGCACGTCGTTGCGCAGGTTGGCCAGCAGCAGGCGTTGCACCACGTAGTCGTACAGCGACGAGAGGTTGCCGACGATGTCGCCGCCGGCCTCGCCGGCCGCTTCGGCATCGAGGCTGGCCTTCAGGCCGTTGTCGACGATGTTGATGGCCTTCGAAATCGCCTGCCCCTTGGCGCCGATGTCGCCGGCCGTCATGTGCAGGCGCGCCGCGCCGATGGCGGTCTTCGCGCCGTCGAACAGCATGTGGATCAGTTGCAGCGGCGACGCGCTCATGGCGCGCGTCTCCACGCCGACGCGCGCGTAGACGCCGGCACCGGTGCGGGAGTGGTGAGAGCTGTACATGTCGCGTCCTGTCCTCAGCCCTTGCTGGCGTTCATCGCATCGAACTGCTGCGCGAGGTATTTCAGCGTGCCGTTCATCTTGTTCATTGCCACGTCCAGCTGCACGAACTGCTTGCGATAGCGCTCCACCGTCGCGTCGGCGCGCTCCTTCATCGCGGTGTACTGGGTGTCGAGCTGCTTGAGCGAGCTCGTCACGCCGTCGGTGGCGACCTTGAGCGCGCCCTTGGTGCCGGTGAGGTCATCGACCAGCGCCGTCAGCTGCTTGCCGTAGCCGGCGGTGCTGCCGGTGCCGCTGGAGAACAGCTTCGCCACGCCCTCCAGGTTGGTGTCGATGGCCTTGTCGAGCTTGTCGTTGTCGATCGCCAGCGTGCCGTCCTTCTGGAACGAGATGCCGATGGACGTGAGCACCTTCAGGTCGTTCGGGCCACCCACCTGCGGCGCGACCAGCGCCTGGCGGATGCGCGTCTGCAGGTTACGCAAGGTCGAGTCGCCCACCAGCGGCGCGGCGGCCTTGGCGTCGGTGTCGAAGGCCGTGAGCGACTTCGCGGTGCTCTGCAGCGCGTTGTAGGCCTTCACGAAATCGGTGATGGCCGTCTTCACCGACGTCGTGTTGGCCTTCATCACCAGGCTGAGCTTGCCGGTCTGCACCAGCGTGAGCGTGGTGCCCTGGATGGCGTCGGTCACCGAGTTACTGGTGCTGGTGACGGCGATGTTGTTGACGGTGAGCTTGGCGTTCTGCGCCGCGGCGGTCTGCTTCAGGTTCTGCGTGCCGGCGGGGTCGTTGCCCAGCAGGCTCTGCAGCGCGGCGTCGCCGTCCACCGAGATGCGCATGGCCGAGGCCTCGCCGGTCTGCGTGGAAGTGAGCACGAGCCGGTTGGGCGTGCCGCTGCCGTCGTTCACGATGGTGGCCGACACGCCCGCGTTGGCCGCGTTGATCGCATCGCGGATGCCGCCCAGCGTGTTGTTGGTCGCATCGATGGTGATCGGCTTGGCCGTGCGCGTCGCGTCCTTGTCGAAGGTGGCGCCGGTGTACTGGCCGGTCACCGGGTCCAGCGTGCCGCCGGAGACCTTGCCGAAGTCGATGGTGATCTTGCCGCTGCCAATCGCGGCGGTGGTGCTGGCCTGGCCCTTCGCGATGACCGACTGCGCCTGCGCGAGCTGCGAGATGTCGATGGCATAGGTGCCGACCGACCGCGGGTCGGTGCCGCTCGCCGCCAGGATGCCGCTCACGCTGGGGGTGCCGGTGATGGCCTGGAACAGCGCCGGGTCGCCCAGCTTCTTGGCTGCGGCCTGGATGCCGGTGAGCGCGCTTTGCAGCGTGCCGTAGGCCGAGAGCTTGCTGTTGTAGCTGGTCTGCTTGGCCTTCAGGGCCACCAGCGGCTGGTTCTCCGCGGTCTGCAGCTGGGTGAGCAATGCGCCCAGGTCAAGGTTGGCGCCAACGCCGATGCTGCTGATCGATGCCATGTCGGGGGTGTCCTGAAATGCGAATGAAATGAAGAGGTCTGAAGCGGGTCGTGATCAGGCTTGCTGGCTCACCAGAAGCCCGGCCTGCCGGTCCATGACCTTGGCGATGCGAACGACCTCTTCGGTCGGAATCTGGCGAATGACTTCGCCGTTGCTGCGGTCGACCACCTTGACGATGAGCTTGTCGGTGTCGCGGTCGACCTCGAACTGCAGGCTGATCGAGCGGCTCTCCAGCGAGGCATTGACGGACTTCACCGCCATCTCGATCTGCACCGGCGTCGCCTCCTCGACCTCGGCCTCGGCCTTGCGCAGTGCGGTGGCCTCGGCGGCGGCCGCAGCGGCGCCACCGGTGCGGCCGGCAAGCAGTTGCTGCAGCCAGGGGCTTTCCACGGCGGAGGCGGCGGGTACGGGCTGGGACATGGTCTGCGTTCTTCTTCTGGAGTTCGTTGTCCTGTGCGGCCTCGCCACGAGCATGGCCGCACAGGACAACGCAGGCGGCTTCGGGTCGCCCCGAAGGCCTGCGAGCAAAAAACCAAGGCGCCGGGCGCCACCCTTGTGAGGGGCGCCCGGTGGTCTTAGCGAATCAACGCAGCAGCGACAGCACGCCTTGCGTGGTCTGGTTCGCCTGGGCCAGCACCGAGGTACCGGCCTGCTGCAGGATCTGCGCGCGCGTCATGTTCGACACTTCCACGGCGTAGTCCGAGTCTTCGATGCGCGAACGCGACGACGACAGGTTGGTGATGGTGGTGCCGAGGTTGGCGATCACCGAGTCGAAACGGTTCTGCACCGCACCCAGCGAGGAGCGCAGCTTGTCGACCTTCGACAGGGCGGCGTCCAGGGCCTTGAGCGGGTCGACCGTCGAGGTCTTGCCGCTGCGGGCGTTCAGCGTGAAGGCGCCAGCCTTGGCCGAATCGGCGTAGACCGCATTGCCAGCGCCGTCAGTCACTGCGCCGTTGCTGTGCACGCTGTAGGTCGACACGGTGGTGGCGGAGTTGCCGAACGAGCCGTCCGCGCCCACGTAGGCGCCGGTCACCGTGCCGCCAGCAGTGATCGTGACACCTGCCACGCCGCCGATGGTCGATGCCGCCACGGCGATGCCAGCACCTGCGGCCAGCTTGTCGTTCAGCGCAGCGGCCGAGATTTCGTCGCCGGTCACGTCGAAGTTGGCTGCACCGGCAGTGGCCGTGTAGGTGGTGCCGCCGACCTTGATGGTGCCGCCCGTGCCGGCAGCAGCCGCCATGCTGGTGGTCAGGCTGGTCAGCGTGGCTGCCGTACCCGTACCGCCTGCGTTGTTCTGCGTCAGGTTGCCAGCCGTGTCCACCCACAGCGCGGAGCCGTCGGTCGCCGTGATGGTGCCAGCGCTGTCGATCTTCACGTCCAGCGAGTTGCCGCCGATGGTGACCGTGGCGGTCTTGCTCGCGCCCGCTGCGGGCTGGAGCGAAGCGATCGTGGCAGCGTTCGTGCGGCCCGTTTCACCGAAGGTGAAGGCGGACTTCGCAGCGTTGTAGGTGTAGGTGGAACCTGCGGTGACGACCGAGTCGCCCGCCTTGGCACCCGCCAGCAGCTGGCTGCGCGTGGCCAGCGTGTTGGTGGCCGTGACGTCGTACTTCTGCGTGCCGTTGACCGGTGCGCCGTTGGCGACAGCGCCAGCCAGCGTCAGGTCGTCCTTGGTGGCGGCCTTGTTCAGCGTGCCCGTGCCGTTCACGTTGAAGCTTTCCAGGCCCAGGGTCTTGGCGCTGATTTCCTGCAGGTCGATGTCGATGGTTTCGCCATCGTTCGCGCCGACTTGCACCGTCAGCTTGCCGGCGTTGGCCGACAGGACCTTCACGCCGTTGAACTGGGTCTGCTCCGACACGCGGTTGATTTCGTCCAGGCGCTGGCCGATTTCCGACTGGATCGAGTCCAGGTCGGTGGCCGAGTTGGTGCCGGTGGCGGCTTGCACCGACAGGTCGCGGATGCGCTGCAGGTTGTTGTTGACTTCGGTCAGCGCGCCTTCGGTGGTCTGCGCGATCGAGATGCCGTCGTTGGCGTTGCGCGCGGCTTGCGTCAGGCCCTTGATGTTGGCGGTGAAGCGGTTGGCGATGGCCTGGCCGGCGGCGTCGTCCTTGGCGCTGTTGATGCGCATGCCGGAAGACAGGCGCTCGATGGCCGTGTTCAGGGCCGATTGCGACTTGTTGAGGTTGTTCTGCGTGAGAAGAGAAAGGCTGTTCGTATTGATGACTTGCGCCATGTTCGACTCCTGATTGACAAAAGGTTGTGGACTCCGGCCATCGGCCGTAACGCTGGACCCGCTTCCACGGTGAGACTCAAGCCATCGTTGAAGGGGATATCGGCGGGTGTCCGCAAACCTTTAGGGCCGCAACGAAAAAAGTTCTACGTTGCCGCCCTCTGCCTCGTCATGCCTGCATGCTCATGATTTCCTGGTAGGCCGTCACCAGCCGGTTGCGCACCTGCAGCCCGGTCTGGAACGCCACGTTGGCCTTCTGCAGGTCGACCATCACGTCGTTGAGCGCCACGCCGGGCTTGCCCAGCTCGAAGGATTCGGCCTGCGCGTAGGCCTGCTGCTGCGCGCCGCTGATGTTGGCGAGCGAGCGCTGCAGCTCGGCCGCGAAGCCGCCCGCGCCGGCCGGCGCAGAGGTCGTGGGCCCCATGCCGCTGGCGAGCGCGGTGGCGCGCATCTGCTGCAGGACGGATTCGATGGCATTGATGGACATGGGGAAAAGTTCACTTCCAGCTGACTTGACACGGAGCGCGCGAGCGCTCCAACCGGCAGGCAGCGTATCAAGGGAAGACCCCCATTCAAACGCGCAACTGAGGGCAAAACCCCCGGCTGTTCGACCGATCGAATTCCCCATCGCCTGCTGACAATCGTTCGCGAAACCACAGGCCGCGCACGACGTCGCCGGCCACCGGCATGACATCCCAACACCGAATTCCCTCTCTCACACCGGCGCCGGCCCTGCGCGGCGCAACGGCCCCGGCGAAGGCGCGCCGATGAGCACGGCCGCGCCCACGGGCGGCCTGGCGGCGGGCGCCAACGGCCTGCCCCCGATGCTGGAGCGCATGCGCGCGCAGCCCCGGCTGCCGCTGATCCTCGGCGCCGCGGCGCTGGCGACGGTGGCGGCCGCTTTCTTCCTGTGGAGCCGCGGCCCCGACTACAAGGTGCTCTACACCAACGTGTCGGACCGCGACGGCGGCGCGATCATCGCGTCGCTGCAGCAGATGAACGTGCCTTACAAGTTCGCCGAGGGCGGCGGCGCGATCCTGATCGCGGGCGACAAGGTCGCGGAAACGCGCCTGAAGCTCGCGGCGCAGGGCCTGCCCAAGGCCGGCGGCGTGGGCTTCGAACTGATGGACAACCAGAAGTTCGGCACCAGCCAGTTCGCCGAGCAGGTCAACTACCAGCGCGGGCTCGAAGGCGAGCTGGCGCGCTCCATCGAATCGATCGGCAGCATCGAGGCCGCGCGCGTGCACCTGGCGCTGCCCAAGCCGTCGCTGTTCGTGCGCGACCAGAAGAAGCCCTCGGCCTCGGTGGTGCTCACGCTGATGCGCGGGCGCAGCATCGACGAAGGCCAGGTGAGCGCCATCGTGCACATGGTGTCTAGCAGCGTGCCCGACCTGGACGCCAAGAG
This sequence comes from Variovorax sp. GW458-11-26-14-LB1, assembly GCF_059423965.1. Classification (NCBI taxonomy): domain Bacteria; kingdom Pseudomonadati; phylum Pseudomonadota; class Betaproteobacteria; order Burkholderiales; family Comamonadaceae; genus Variovorax; species Variovorax sp. GW458-11-26-14-LB1. The sequence continues at coordinate 144,830 of NZ_JBWKYW010000005.1, read as the reverse complement.
CGTCACGGTGGTCGACCAGCGCGGCAACCTGCTGTCGTCGGCGCGCGGTACCAGCCAGGGGCTGGACGTGAGCCAGCTCAAGTACGCGCAGGAGATCGAGCAGGGCTACGTGCGCCGCATCGAAGCCATTCTTCAGCCGCTGGTGGGCGCGAGCAACGTGCGCGCGCAGGTCGCGGCCGAGATCGACTTCTCGGTGGTGGAACACACCGACGAGAAGTACCGACCCAACCAGGACCCGGCGCAGGCCGCGATCCGCAGCCAGCAGTCCAGCGAATCGGCGCAGCACAACGGCGCGCCGCCGGGCGGCGTGCCGGGCGCGCTGTCGAACCAGCCGCCGGTGAACCCGACGGCACCGATCACCGCGCCCAAGCCGCCGAACGCTCCGGGCGCACCGAACACGCCGAACGCATCTCCCGCCGCTGCACCGGCCGGCCCGAGCAACACGCGCAAGGACGTCACGACCAACTACGAGCTCGACCGCACCATCCGCCACGTGCAGCAGGCCGCCGGCGGCGTGAAGCGCCTGTCGGTCGCCGTGGTGGTGAACCACCGCGACACGGTCGATGCCGCGGGCAAGACCAGCGCCCGCGCGCTCGCGCCGGCCGAGCTGGAACAGATCCGCAACCTCGCCAAGGAAGCGATGGGCTTCAGCCAGGAGCGCGGCGACTCGCTCAACGTGGTCAACAGCGCCTTCGCCCGCGACGGCGACAGCGAGGCCGGCCCCGCGCCCGACGTGCCGTTCTGGCGCGACCGCGACACCCTCGCGCTCGGCAAGACGCTGGTCCCGTACCTGCTCATCGGCCTGCTCGCGCTGTTCGCCTGGTTCGCCGTGGGGCGTCCGCTGATGCGCCGGCACCTGGCCGCGCCGCCGCCCGCGCAACCCGTGGCCGATGCAACAGCCGTGGCCCCCACCAGCACGGCCCCGGCCGAACCCGAAGAAACATTGCAGCAGCGCGAGTCCGCACGCCAGAAGGCCGACATGGACTACGCCCAGCAGACCGCCGACAAGGACCCCAAGCTCGTGGCCGCCCTGATCCAGCACTGGATGCACTCCGATGACTAGCAGCGAAGCAGGCACCCGCAAGAGCGCCATCCTGCTCATGGCGCTGGGCGAAGACCGCGCCGCCGCCGCGCTGCACCTGCTGCCCACCTCCGAAGTGCAGGCGCTGGGCCTGGCCATGTCCAAACTGAGCGCGGTGTCGCGCGACGAGCTGGCCTCGGTGCTGGCCGAGTTCCGCCAGGAGACCGAGCAGCTGTCGGCGCTGCACCTGGGCTCCACCAGCTACATCCGCGCCGTGCTCAAGAAGGCGCTGGGCGACGACCGCGCGAGCAACCTGCTCGAGGACATCCTGCTGCCCGACGAGCCGCACGGCGGCATCGAGCGCCTGAATGAACTCGAGGCCGGCGAGGTGGCCGAGCTCATCCGCGACGAGCACCCGCAGATCCTTGCGACGCTCCTGGTGCACCTGGACCGCATGAAGGCCTCGGAGGTGCTCGAGAAGCTGCCCGCGCGCCTGCGCCACGACGTGATCATGCGCGTGGCCACCTTCGGCGGCGTGCAGCCTTCGGCGCTGAACGAGCTGACCGAGGTGCTGACCGAAATGCTCGCCGGCCAGGGCCTGCGTCGCAGCCGCCTGGGCGGCGTGCGCACCGCGGCCGAGATCGTCAACCTGATGAGCACCACGGTGGAAGAAGAAGCCATCGCCCATGTGCGCGAACAGGACGAAGCGCTGGCCCAGCGCATCGTCGACGAGATGTTCGTGTTCGAGAACCTGCTGGGCCTGGAAGACCGCAGCATCCAGCGCCTGCTCAAGGACATCGAGAGCGACTCGCTCATCATCGCGCTCAAGGGCGCACCGCTGGAGCTGCGCGACAAGTTCCTCAGCAACATGTCGCAGCGCGCCGCAGAAACGCTGCGCGAGGACATGGAACTGCGTGGTCCCGTGCGCGTGTCGCAGGTCGAGACCGAACAGAAGGCCATCCTGCAGGTCGCCCGCCGTCTGGCGGACGCCGGCGAGATCGTGATCGCGGCGCCTGGCACCGATGACTTCGTCTGACCCCGGCGCCTTCGGCGCCTCCAACAGTTCGCGCGAGCGCCTCGCCGCCATCCACGCGGCCGCGCGCCAGGCCGGCGCCGGCACGCCCGCGCTGTCGGCGTGGGAGCGCTGGGAGATGGGCACGCTCGATGGCAAGGCGCCGTCGGGCACGGCGCTCTCGCGCCAAACAACGCAGCGGCCTTCCCCGCCTGCTGCGCCTCCCGCGCCCAAGGTCGACCTCGCCGAGCTGGCCCGCATCCGCAAGGAAGCGCGTGCTGCAGGCGAAGCCGAAGGCCGCGCCGCCGGGCTGGCCGAAGGCCGCCAGGTCGGCCACACCGAAGGCCTGGCCACAGGCCTCGCCGCCGCCAGCGTGCACGCCGAACGCCTGCGCGCGCTGGCCCGTTCGCTGCCCGAAGCGCTGCGCGGCGCCGAAGCCGAACTGGCCGAGACCGTGCTCGCGCTCGCGCTCGACGTGGCGCGCCAGGTGGTGCACCGCACCTACCAGGCCGAGCCCGAGTGGGTGCTGCCGCTGGTGCGCGACCTGCTGCATGCCGAACCCGCGCTGCGCGGCGAACCGCGCCTGCTGCTGCACCCCGACGACATCGCGCTGGTGAAGAACAGCCTGGGCAACGAGATCGAGGCGGCCGGCTGGCAGTTGCGCGCCGACGACAGCCTGGCGCGCGGCGGCTGCCGCGTGCAGTCGGCCACGGGCGAGCTGGACGCCAGCCTGTCCACGCGCTGGGAGCGCGTGGGTGCGGCGCTGCGTGGCGACGCTTCCTGAACCGATGCAGACGACGGCTACCAACCCTCATCTGACCAGCGTGCGCGCCGTGCTGGAACAGGCGCGCGCCGACGTCGCCCGCAGCACGACCACCACCGCCTCGGGCCGCCTCACGCGCGCCGTTGGCCTCGTGCTCGAAGCCGTGGGCCTGCAGCTGCCCGTGGGCAGCGACTGCCTCATCGAGCTGCCGCCCGGCCATCCGCAGCGGCATGCAGAAGCCGAAGTGGTGGGCTTCGCGGGCGACCGTCTCTTCCTCATGTCGCAGACCGAGGTGGCGGGCCTGCTGCCCGGCGCGCGCGTGCTCGCGCGGCCCGGCCTGCGCGAGCCCGGTGCGACTGGCGACGCCCACACCAAGCGCCTGCCCGTGGGCGAAGGCATGCTGGGCCGCGTGGTCGATGCGGCCGGCCGCCCGCTCGACGGGCTGGGCCCGCTCGACGTGGCGCGCCAGGTGCCGCTGGCGGCGCCGCCGATCAACCCGCTCTCGCGCGCGGTCATCGACTCGGTGCTCGACGTGGGCGTGCGCGCCATCAACGCGGTGCTCACCGTCGGCCGCGGCCAGCGCATGGGCCTGTTTGCCGGCTCGGGCGTGGGCAAGAGCGTGCTGCTGGGCATGATGGCGCGCTACACCAGCGCCGAGGTGATCGTGGTCGGCCTCATCGGCGAACGTGGTCGCGAGGTGAAGGACTTCATCGAGAACACGCTGGGCGAGGAAGGCCTGGCCCGCGCCGTGGTGGTGGCCGCGCCGGCCGACAACTCGCCGCTGCTGCGTCTGCAGGGCGCGGCCTACGCCACCTGCCTGGCCGAGTACTTTCGCGACCAGGGCAAGGACGTGCTGCTCATCATGGATTCGCTCACGCGCTATGCGATGGCGCAGCGCGAGATCGCGCTGGCCGTGGGCGAGCCGCCCGCCACCAAGGGCTACCCGCCCTCGGTGTTCGCGCGGCTGCCTGCGCTGGTCGAACGTGCCGGCAACGGCGCGCGCGACGCGCAGGGGCGCGGCGGCTCGATCACCGCCTTCTACACCGTGCTCTCGGAAGGCGACGACCAGCAGGACCCGATCGCCGATTCGGCGCGCGCGATCCTGGACGGCCACGTCGTGCTCTCGCGCACGCTGGCCGAGGCCGGGCACTACCCGGCCATCGACATCGAGGCTTCGATCAGCCGCGCGATGACGTCGTTGATAGCGCCCGCGCAGTTCGACACCGTGCGCCGCTTCAAGCAGATGCTGTCGCGCTACCAGCGCAACCGCGACCTGATCAGCGTGGGCGCCTACGCGCCCGGGCACGACCTGCAGCTGGACCAGGCGATTGCGATGTACCCGCGCATCGAGGCCTTCCTGCAGCAGTCGATGCACGAACGCACCGGCTACGAGGAGGCCATCGCCCACATGGACAGCCTGTTCACGAACACACCTTCCCCAGGACGCCCATGAGCAGCAGCAAGCTCCCCCTCGGCATGCTCATCGACCTGGCGCAAAGCCAGACCGACGACGCCGCGCGCCGCCTGGGCGCCTTGCAGAGCGCGCACCTGAGCGCGCAGCAGAAGCTCGAGCTGCTGCTGCAGTACCGCCAGGACTACCACGCGCAGCTCGACACCTTGATGCGCGGCGGCCTGCCGTCGTCGCAGTGGCGCAACTACCGCAACTTCCTCGGCACGCTCGACCACGCGATCGCGCAGCAGCGCGCCATCGCCGAGCGGGCCGGGCACCAGCTCGACCGGGGCCGCACCGACTGGCAGCGCGAGAAGCGCCGCCTCAGCTCCTTCGACACGCTGGCCGATCGCGTGCGCGCGCAGGAGCTGATGGCGCAGGCCAAGCGCGAACAGCGCGACAGCGACGAACGCGCCGCGCGCCAGTTCTTCGATCGCGCTTCGCACCCCACCCACTGAATCTCCTCCAGGAACCGACATGCCTCCCATGATCCCGCCGACTGTCACGCCTGCCGCCACCTCGCCGGTCGCGCAGGGCGGCGCACGTGGCCGCAGCAACGCCGACGAGGCGCAGGGCCGCGCGTTCGGTGCCGCGCTCGAGCGTTCGCGCGCGAGCCAGGCCGAGAAGGCGTCGGATGCCGACACCGTGGTGGCGGATGCCAAGCCGCTGCGCAAGGCGGAGCTTGCGGAAGAGGTGCGGGATGCGCAGCCTGCGGAGCCGGATCTTGCTTTTCTCGCAGCCGCAGTCACGCCGCAACAGGCGTTGGTGCTTGCGGGAGGTGCGGCCACGCAGGGCAGCGGTGCGCCTGAAACTTCGCTGGCGCCGGTCACGCCTGACGCGCAAGCCGGTCTGCCTGCAGGCACGGTCCGCCTGAGCAGCGACGCCGCCGCCGCGCCCGCGCCCGCTATCGCCACCGAAGACGCTTCCGCTCCCACTGCAACCGCCGCCGCACAAAGCGCAGCGCCTGAAGCCGACAACGCCACACCGCCTTCTCTGTACGAGATCGTGCGCGCCGCCGTGGCCGCGCAGCCGATGGCCGTCGATGGCAAGAAGCCGGCCGCCGCACCCGCAGGCCCACCCGTCGGCACCGCCGCACCGGGCCGCGCGGGCGCACCGCGCACCGTGAGCGCCACCACCACCGAACAGCTCGCAGCCGCGGCGCAAGCCCAGCCCGCCGTCGATGCGAAGCCTGCGACGACAGAAGCCACCACGGTCGCCGCAGTGTCGGCAAGTACATCAGGGGACGACGCGACGACTCCGTCCACCACCCCGTTCGCGCTTCAACAGCCCGCGACCGTCTCCACCGACCGCACAACCGAAAGCCCCGTCGCACGCCCCGCCGTGCACACGCTCGCCCCCGAAGTCGGCAGCGAGAAATGGGCGCCCGCACTCGGCCAGCAGCTCGCGCGCATGAGCCTCGGCGGCACGCACACGGCCGAGCTGAACCTCAACCCCGCCGGCCTCGGCCCGCTGAAGGTCACGCTGTCGGTCGGCGAGCACCAGGCGCAGGCCGCGTTCGTGTCGGCGCACGAGAGCGTGCGCAAGGCCGTCGAGGCTGCGCTGCCGCAGCTGCGCACCAGCCTGTCGGAGCAGGGCATCACGCTGGGCCAGACCTCGGTGGGCGCGGACACGCGCGCGCCGTTCGGGCAAGACGCGGCGTTCGCGCAGCAACAGCAGCAGCAACACCAACGACAGGGCGCATGGCGACCGCAGGGCACTGCCGCTGCCGCTGCCACCGACATCGCCCGCACGGCAACGGCAGCACCCCGCCCCGTTGCCACCCCACGCACGGGCCCGGGCGTCGACACCTTCGCCTGAAACGCCCCGCCCGCCTCCCGCAATGAACGGATGTGAAGCGCCTTTGTGCGCTTGTTCGGCCGTTCGCCGGCGGGCGACTTCGCAAAGAATAGATCGGACCCGTCCACCGTTTCACCATGGCTACCTCTTCTCCCGCCGCCACCGCGGCTGCGTCGGTCGCGACCGACCCGCCGGCCTCACGCCGCACCTCGAAACTGCTGATCGGGCTCGTGGCCGTCCTCGGCCTGGCCGTGGCCGGCGCGGCGGCGTACGTCTTCGTGCTGCCCCGCTTCACCGAGCACGCCGCCGCCGAAACGGCCAAGGCGCCGGTGCCCGAGAAACCCATCTTCCTGCTGCTGGAGCCGCTGACCGTCAACCTGCAGTCCGAAGGCCGCTCGCGCTTTTTGCAGATCGGCATGGCGCTGAAGGTGCGCGACGAGCAGGCCAAGGCGCAGATCGTCGAGTTCATGCCCGAGCTGCGCAGCCGCCTGCTGGTGCTGCTGTCGAACCGCCCACCCGAATCGCTGGTCACCTCGGAAGACAAGGCCCGGCTGGCCACGGAGATCCACAGCGCCCTGAACGCACCGCTGGCCGAGGGCCTGCCCGAGCTGGGCATCGCGAGCGTGTCCTTCAACTCCTTCGTCGTGCAGTGACGACGATGCCCGTTTGCGGACCCGCGATCCATGGCGTATGAACAGGTGCTCTCCCAGGACGAGGTCGATGCCCTGCTGCAGGGCGTCACCGGCGGCGACCTCGACCAGGCCGCCGCGCCCGCGCCGCCGCCCGACGGCCTGCCGGCCTACGACCTCGGTGCGCCCGACCGCGTGGTGCGCAACCGCATGCACACGCTGGAGGTCATCAACGACCGCTTTGCGCGCGGCCTGCGCAGCGCGCTGCTGAACTTCATGCGCCGCAGCCCCGACATCTCGGTGGGGCCGGTGCAGATCCAGCAGTTCGGCGAGTTCGTGCGGCACCTGCCGGTGCCCGCGAACATCAACATGGTCCACATGAAGCCGCTGCGCGGCACCGCCCTCTTCGTGTTCGACCCGAAGCTGGTGTTCCTCGTGGTGGACAACCTGTTCGGCAGCGACGGGCGCTACCACGTGCGCGTGGAAGGGCGCGACTTCACGCGCACCGAGCAGCGCATCATCAAGCGCCTGCTCGACCTGTCGCTGCAGTGCTATGGCGACGCCTGGCAGCCGGTGTTTCCGCTGGCCTTCGACTACGTGCGCGCCGAGATGCACGGCAAGCTCGCCAACATCGTGGCGCCCAACGAGGTGGTGATCAACACCACGCTGCAGATCGAGTTCGGCCCCATCGGCGGCTTTCTGCATGTGTGCCTGCCCTACTCGATGATCGAGCCGATCCGCGACCTGCTGTCCAACCCGATCCAGGACGAGGTCGAGGTCGACAAGCGCTGGGTCACGCAGATGTCGCGCCAGATGCAGGCCGCCGACGTCGAGCTCACCGCCGACTTCGTGACCATGCCCTCGACGCTGGGCGAGGTGATGAAGCTGCGCGTGGGCGACGTGATTCCCATCGAGCTGCCGGCGACGGTGGTCGCCAAGGTCGGCGGCGTGCCCGTGATGGCCTGCGGCTACGGCACCTCCAACGAGCGCTACGCCCTGCGCGTGCAACACATGATCTCCCACCAAGACAGCGATTCGAAGAACGACCATGACTGACAACACCTCTGCCGCCAGCGACGCGGACGACTGGGCCAGCGCACTGGCCGAGCAGACCGCGGCCAGCGCGCCCGCGCCCGACCCGGCCGTGGCACCTGCAACGGCGCAGGTCTTCCAGCAGATCCAGGATGCACCGGCTGCATCGTCCGCCACGCCCGTGGACATCGCGCGCGTGCTCGACGTGCCGGTGCAGCTCACCGCCGAGATCGGCCGCACGCGCATCACCATCAAGAACCTGCTGCAGCTGTCGCAGGGCTCGGTGGTCGAGCTCGACGGCCTGGCCGGCCAGCCGCTGGACGTGCTGATCAACGGCTACCTCATTGCGCAGGGCGAGGTGGTAGTGGTGAACGAGAAGTACGGCATCCGCCTGACCGACATCGTCACGCCCTCCGAGCGCATGCAGAAGCTCGCGCGCGCATGAACCTGGCGCGGGTGTCTTCGCTGCTCGCGCGGGGCGCCGCTCTGCTCGCACTGGGCTTTCATGCAGCACATGCAGCGCTGCCCACCGTGCCCACGCCGGTGCGCGAAGCCGCGCCGCCCGTTGCGGTCGGCGGCGCGGGCCTGCTGCAGGCGGGCTTCGGCATGGCGGCGGTCGTCGGCCTGATCTTCCTGTGCGCGTGGCTGGCGCGGCGCTTCGGCCTGCAGCGGCTGGGCGGCGGCCAGGTGGTGAAGGTGGTGTCCACCGCCATGGTCGGCCCGCGCGAGCGCGTGGTCGTGGTGGACGTGGCCGGCCAGTGGCTGGTGCTGGGCGTCACCAGCAGCCAGGTCCGCACGCTGCACACGCTGCCGGCCCAGGCAACGCCTGCGGCAGTCACACCCATGTCGCCACAGAACCCGGTGGGCCTGTTCGCCCAGAAGCTGCGCGACTCCCTCGCGGGCAAGGCGCGCACCGCCCCATGACGCGCCCTGCCCTGCACCGCGGCCTGCGCACCGCCTTGCTGCTGCTCGCCGCCACGCTGCCCGCCGCCGCGTGGACCCAAGGTCTGCCCGGCCTCACGAGCACGCCGGGCCCCGGCGGCAGCCAGACCTGGTCGCTGAGCGTGCAGACGCTGGTGCTGCTGACCTCGCTCACCTTCCTGCCCGCGCTGCTGCTGTCGATGACCAGTTTCACGCGCATCCTCATCGTGCTGGGCCTGCTGCGCACCGCCATCGGCACGCAGACCTCGCCGCCCAACCAGATCCTGGTGGGGCTGTCGCTGTTCCTCACCTTCTTCGTGATGTCGCCGGTGTTCGACAAGGCCTACACCGAGGCCTACGTGCCGTTCTCGGAAAGCAAGCTCAGCGCCGAAAAAGCGCTGGAGCGCGGCATCGCGCCCTTCAAGACCTTCATGCTCAAGCAGACGCGCGAGACCGACCTGGCGCTGTTCGCTCGGCTCGCCAAGGCGCCCGAGATGCAGGGGCCCGAAGACGTGCCGCTGCGCATCCTGCTGCCGGCCTTCGTCATCAGCGAGCTGAAGACGGCGTTCCAGATCGGCTTCACCATCTTCATTCCCTTTCTCATCATCGACCTCGTGGTGGCGAGCGTGCTGATGTCGATGGGCATGATGATGGTGCCGCCCGCGTCCATCGCGCTGCCCTTCAAGCTGATGCTGTTCGTGCTGGCCGACGGCTGGCAGCTGCTGATCGGCGCGCTCTCGAAGAGCTTCTATTTATGACGCCCGAATCCGTCATGACCATGGGCCACCGGGCCATGGAAATCTCGCTGCTGCTGGGCGCACCGCTCCTGCTGGTGGCGCTGGTGATCGGCCTGGTGGTCAGCATCTTCCAGGCGGCCACGCAGATCAACGAGGCCACGCTGTCCTTCATTCCCAAGCTGCTCGCCGTGTTCGCGACGCTGGTCATCGCCGGGCCGTGGATGCTCGACCGCATGCTCGACTACATGCGCGCCCTGTTCGCCAGCATCCCGCAGATGCTGGCGTGACGCCCTCGGTCTTTTCCGTCACCTCGGGCCAGCTCGAGGCCTGGCTGGTGGCCTTCCTCTGGCCCTTCGTTCGCATGCTGGCCATGGTCTCCACCGCGCCGGTGTTCGGCGAGCCCTGGGCGACGCGGCAGGTGAAGGTCGGCATCGCCGCCGTGCTGACGCTGGTGATCTCGCCCACCCTCGGGCCGCTGCCGGCGGTGCCCGTGGTGTCGGCAGGCGGCCTCTGGATCATCGTGCAGCAAGTGCTGATCGGTGCCGCCATGGGCTTCTCGATGCGGCTCATCTTCACGGCCGTGCTGGCCGCGGGCGAATACATCGGCCTGCAGATGGGGCTGTCGTTCGCGTCCTTCTTCGACCCCATGAGCCACGGCAGCACGATGGTGGTGTCCCGGTTGCTGAACATGCTGGCGATGCTGATCTTCATGGCGCTGGACGGCCACCTGCTCATGCTGGAAGCGCTGGCCGCGAGCTTTCACACGCTGCCCATCGCCGACGCGCCGCTCGCGGCCGGCGGCTGGATGTTCCTGGTGCTCGCGGGCGGCGACATCTTCGCAAGCGGCCTGCTGCTGGCGCTGCCGCTGATCACCGCGCTGCTCACGCTCAACCTCGCCATGGGCATCCTGAACCGCGCCTCGCCGCAGTTCAGCATCTTCGCAGTGGGCTTTCCGCTCACGCTGCTGGCGGGGCTGGTGATGCTGCAGCTGCTGATGCCGCACCTGGCGGCGTTCCTGGAGCCGCGGTTTGCGGAGTCGCTCTCGAACATGCTGCGGTTCACGCAGGGGCTGCGGCGCTGAGGGTTGAAGGGCTGCTTGCGGCCAGTCGGCTGGTTTGAAGGACTGCAGGGTCACGGGATGGCGCGCCGCTCCCACTAAGATGATTCCGGCCGCAACACGGAAGGTCGCGCATGTCACACCCCATTTATCTGTCCAGCTCCTCCCTGCCCCGGATGCCGGAAGGCAGCCGCAACGAATGGCGCAGCTTCTTCGGCCATGGCGCCGAGCTGGAGGCCAACGCGTTCTTCCCGCTGTTCTGGCGGGCACTCTTCAGCACCAGCGACATCCGGCATGCGCGCTTCATCGACGAATACGACATCGATGACGAAGCCTCGGCCGTCGACCGCGAGGAATGCATCGAGGATTTCGGCGCCGACGCGACCTACCCCTACCTCGTCATTGACAAGCCCGCAGCGGTTGCGCGGCTGACGGAGCGGCGTGAAGCGATCCTCGGCGCCGTCGGAGAACGCTACCGCCCGATCTACGCGTCCTTTGAAGCACTGATTGCGCAGCACTTCGGGGACTACCTCCTGCTGCGCACCTCCGGCTTGCCAGATGCGGCCGACGCCGAGCCATGGCTGCGCGCCGATCTTGAGGACATCGACGGTCTCCACAACGGCAAGGCGCTCGAAAGCCTGATGTCGGATCTTGCGAGGCACGATGCGGACCCGGTCTGGACCTTGAGCGGCCTCGCGTCATCCAGCGATGGCGCCTGGCCCACGCCGGCGTTGCGAGAACACTTCCCCGACCCGCGACAAAGGAAGGCTCGCAGACCGCCGACCGCACAGCAGATCGACGAACACGATCGCGCGTTCGCGGAACCCAAGGCGCACGCGGCCAAGAGCTGGCTCGACCCCGCCCTGGAATGGCTGGGCGCCTTCGTGGCGGCGGGTGCGGCCTTGGGCGCCTATTACTTCACCCAATCCACCTGGCTGGCCGTGCTGGCATTCTTGTGCGTCGCAGTGGCCTTGGGCTTCGGCATTGCGAGGCTGCGCGCCCCGAGACGATGACCCCGGCCCTCGCCATCAACAAGCCTGCTCCCGCTACATCGCGCGAAACAGGTGCCCGAACGCCCGGCTGACCTTGAGCGATCGCGCCAGGCCCCGCACCGACAGGCTGTAGCGCCCGTTCTCGTCGCGGGTGGCGCTCACGACGCAATGGGTGTTGACGAGCACGCCGCGATGCACCTGCGTGAAGTCGGTGGCGTCGATCCGCGACACCAGATCGCGCAGGCTCATGCGCACCAGCGCCTCGCCCTGGGCCGTGACGACATTGACGTACTTCTCGGCGGCTTCCAGGCAGATCACCTCCGAGACCGGAATCATCCGCACGGTGTTGCCGACGCCTGCGCGGATGACCTTGATCTTTTCGGGCGCGTCCGCCGGATCGGTGATCGACTGCACGCGCTCCATCAGGGCCGCCATGCCACCGGCCACCGGTGTCCGGGCGCGCTCGTGCAACCTGTGCTTCAGGCGTTGCACGCAGACCTGCAGGCGTTCGAGCGTCGCCGGCTTGAGCATGTAGTCCATCGCCGCATGCTCGAACGCCGAGATCGCAAAATTGTCGTACGCGGTGATGAAGACGAAGAGTGGTTCGGCCTGGTCGTCGGGCCACTCGTCAGCGACGGACTCGGCGACTTCCAGGCCAGTCTTGCCCGGCATCTTGATGTCCAGGAACATCACATCGGGCGCCAGGGTCTGGGCCAGCTCGATCGCCTTCAGGCCATCTTCGGCGACGCCCACGATCTCCAGCTCGGGCCAGGCTTCGTGCAACAAGCGCTGCAGTGTTCGCGACAGCACCGGTTCATCTTCGGCAATCACGCCGCGCCACGCGCTCACGATGGAATCCTCACGACCGCGCGAACGCCGCACGGCGATCGCGCTTGCAGAGACAGGGACGCACGCAAGCCATAGCGGGTCTGGAGGCGATCACGCACATTTTTCAGTCCGGCCCCACAGACCTCGTCGCCACCCGAAGCGGGCAGGTGCGGCGACAAGCCCAGACCGGAATCGTCCACAGCGACCTCGATGCCGCCCTCGATCGAACGTGCCAGCACTTCGACGCCCCCTGCGCCCAACTTCGGCTCCAGGCCGTGCCTGATGGCGTTCTCGACCAGCGGCTGCAACAGCATCGGCGGGATGGCGATCCGCTCCAGCTCGGCGGGCAGGTCGAGCCGGTAGGCCAGCCTGGGGCCCATGCGCAAGGACATGATGTCGAGGTACGCCCTCAGCTGGGCGAACTCCGACTGCAGCGTCGTCACCTCGTCGCGTGACGCTGCATGCGTGCTGCGCAGGTAGACGATCAGCTGGTCGATCATGCGCTCGGCCTGTCGCGGGTCTTCGTCGACGAGCGAGCGCAGAGTCGCCAGCGTGTTGAACAGCATGTGGGGTTCGAGTTGCGCGCGCAGCAGCCGCAGTTCCGATTCGGTGACCAGGCGCTGGGCGTCGGACCGGGCGACCGCCTCCTTGGCAAGCTGGTCACGCGTCGCAGCGACGTAGAGGACGAACAGGGCCAGCACCAGGCCGAAGGCGAACGCCACCATGTAGTCGCTGTCATGGCCCACGACGCGGCCGATCGGTTCGTCCAGGATCAGGAGCGCGACCAGGTGCCCCCCGAAGTACCCCGTCGGGATGGCGATCGCGCCGGTCAGAAGCCAACGGGGCAGCGCCTGCATTCGCCGCAGTCGTCCAAAGCGGCCCAGCACCGCGACGCACGCGATGAACACCATGCCGACGCATTCGACGAAGACGAACAGGCGCGCCGGTGTTTCGAGCGCAGGAGCGGCCCAGAAGAGCAGCCCGGCCGCGATCGCGCACAGCAGGAACGCGCCGGCCGTCAGCCGCACGGCGCCCAGCCAGCGGGCGGGAATGGGTGAATCAACGCGGATCACGGGGGGCCGTCGGCTGCATGCATCGCGCCACTGTAGAGGTTGGCACGCCATGCCGCCACCGATCGAGGGCCGGTGGGGCGAGTTTGTCCTCGAGCCGTCGTTTGAGGGGACCGAACGGCGACCGCTCGATGCCGCCTCACGACCGTTGATGCCCTCCACCGGGCGTTTGGGCGCCAAACCGGATGCGCGCCTGGCTGCGGCCGCCGACAGTGCGGGCCTCACCACCCGGGAGTCCCCATGCAACGATCTTCTTCTCTTTCGCACACGCTGCTTTGCGCCGCGGCCGCCGTCTGTGCCGCCCTCGTCACGACGAACGCACAGGCCTTCGACGGCATCGTGGAAAAGCAGGTGTTCAACCTGCCCACCTACACGACCGTGAACGGCCAGGTCATCAAGGGCGTGCGCATCGGCTATGAAACCTATGGCCGTCTGAATGCGGCGCGAGACAACGTGATCCTCATCAATCACTTCATCACCGGCACCTCGCACGCCGCCGGCCGGTATGCGGCGAGCGACGCCGCGCCGGGTTACTGGGACACGATCATCGGCGCCGGCCTGCCGATCGACACCGATCGGTTCTTCGTCATCGCGACCGACGCGCTGGCCAACCCCAATCGCGCATCGGCCACCGTCGTCAGCACCGGCCCGGCCAGCATCGACGCCGCCACCGGCAAACCGTATGGTCCGCGCTTCCCGGTGCTGGCGGCGCGGGACACGGTGGAGGTGCAGAAGGCCCTGCTCGATGCGTTGGGCATTCGAACCCTCTACGCCGTGGCGGGCGCGTCGGCCGGCGCCTGGATGTCGGTGGAATGGGCCTCGGCCTACCCGGAGCGCGTGCAACGCCTGGTGTCCATCGTGGGACCTGGCGTCGACAGCCCGGCCTACGCCATCGCCAAGATGAGCTCGTGGGGCGCGGCCGTGCGGCTGGACCCGAACTGGGCCCACGGCGACTACCACGGCAAGGCCGAACCGCTGGCAGGCATGACGCAGGCCATGCGGCTGGTCACGCTCGACGCGCTCAGCTTCGCCTGGGCCGACAAGGCCTTCGGCCAGAAGTGGGCCGACCCGGGCAAGAACCCCGGCGAAGCGGCCGCGAACCAGTTTGCGGTCGATGCCACCCTCGAGAAGATCGGCGAAGCGCGTGCCAGGGGCATGGACGCCAACAGCTGGCTGTACACGCTGAAGGCCTTGCAGTTGCCCAGCGCCAAACCAGAACGCATCAAGGCCAGGTCGCTGTTCGTGGGCATCAGCTCGGACCAGATCTTTCCGCCGCTCCTGTCCAAACGCGCCGTGGAGATCCTCAAGGCGCAAGGCACGCCGGCAGAGTATGTCGAGATGAACAGTCCCAACGGCCACGCCGATGCACTGGGTGCCACCATCGGCCTGGCCGGGCCGGCGATTGCGTCGCTCCTGGCGAAGTAGGCGCGCGGTCTGTGGCGTTGTCAGCAAGCGTCCGGTCGGGAAGAGGAAGCCGGCCTCTTTCAAATTCCGTCCGCCAGTTTTCTGGAATCGCGCGATGGATGCAGGCTTTCTTTTGGAGGCTGAAGCAGCCATTCCTCAGGCAAATTGCGCCAGCCCATGCCCGACGGACCAGTTCTCCCTGGGTGCATCGGCCAGGGTCACGAACACATCCTCCGGCCGTATCCCCGGACTCTCGGCCAGCAGCTGCGCAATGCGCTGGAACAGCGCCTTCTTCTGCTGCGCGGTGCGCGTGTTGAAAACGGTGATCTGGATGTACAGGAGATCGTCGCTGCGCGCGACGCCAAAGGCGCCTCCATATCGGAAGTTGGCGGCCTCGTGCTCGGTGATCGTCATGAACTGGTCGTCTTGCGGCACGTTCAACGTGTCGCGCAGGGCGCGATAGAGGCTGTCGAAGATCGCCTGCCGGTACGCCTCTGGCTTTCCCGCGCGCATCGAGATATGAATGGTGGGCATCGCTACTCCGGTCATCTTGGAACAGCGGATGTTATGTATTCGGATTTGCTATTGATACTTATCTCAATAACAATCTTTTGTCATGACTGACCGCCCGCTGGATCTCGATGCCGTTCAGGCCTTCGTTCGCATCACCGAACTGGGCAGCTTCACGCGCGCCGCAGAAGTCATGCAGACCACGCAGGCAGGGATCAGCCTGAAACTGAAACGCCTCGAAGACAGGCTGGGTTGCCGGCTTCTGGAGCGCACACCCCGGCACGTGGAACTGTCGGCGCGCGGTGCCGCCTTCCTGGGACATGCCCGGGAACTCCTGGCGGTCCACGATCGCACGCTGGCGGCCTTTGCGAGCGCCCGCCAGCGGCTGACCATCGGCATCAGCGACCACGTCGCGGGCCCGGAGTTGCCCGCGCTGATCGCCCGCATGAACGCGCAAGACGCGCAGCTGCTGATCGATATCCGGATCGGTTCGTCGGGCGATCTGCTCCAGAGCTACGACCGACGCGAACTCGACACGGTCATCGTCCGGCTGCATGCCGGACGCACGGACGGGAAGCTTCTGACGCAGGAGCGCTTCGGCTGGTTCGCTGCCGCGGGCTGGCTGCACCGCGTGGGTGAGCCCCTGCCGCTGGCCACGATGGCGCAGCCCTGCGGCGTGCGCGCGCTGGCGGAGCAGCTTTTGGACACGGCCGGCATCCCGTGGACCGAAGTCTTTGTGGGGGGCGGCGTCGCGGCCGTGGCGGCGGCGGTGATGGCCGGCCTGGGCGTCGCGGCCTTGGCGCCGCGCATGCTGCCCCTGGGCTGCGTCGACGTGGGGCCGAAGCTGGGTCTGCCCGACCTGCCGCGCCTGCCGGTCCTGCTGCACTCCCGGGTCCGGGAGGCTCGGGCGCGGGAGGCCGTGGACGCACTGTCTGCGGCGTTCAGGAGCGTGGCGAGAAACTGATCCGACCGCGTCAGGGCGCGCGTTCGTCCACCACGAAGCCCCAGAAATCGTCGCCGCAGTGGATGCAATGGTCCAGGAAGGATTGCATGCCGCTGGCGTGGAACCACACCAGGCCCTGCGCTTCGTCGCACAGCGCATCGGCCTGCGCGTCCAGGCTGAGCGACGGGAGGTGGGCCGGCTCCATGTCGGCCAGAAATTCCTGCGTGTCCAGCTTGCCTGCAAAGAGGTCGTGGTCGAGGCTGGCGATCCTGCCCTTGTGCCGGCCGTGCAGCACCTCCACGAACGGGTTGCCCGCAGGGTCGCTGCCGATGTCCAGAAACCAGGCGGCCAGCAGGCTCTCGGCCTGCAGTGTCTCCAGGTCGCAGTGGGGGTCCGATGCGCCGAAGCTGTTGAGCACCCGGAAGTTGGCGTGCGACGCGCTGCTCGCCGTGCCGTCTGGCTGCACATAGGCAGCGATGTCGCCGGCCTGTTCCATCTCGTACAGGGAGAAGCCGTTCTGGGTTCGCAGGAAGGTGGCGTAGGCGTTCGAGAAACCGAGGCGGCGCTGCAGCGTGTCGACCGCCTGAGCGGAGGCCGGTGCGCGGCCAAAGGGATTGGGGAAGAGTACTTTCATGGCGTGCGCTGCAGCCTAACGCGGATCACGGCGCACCGGCCCCGCGTCGCTTTCGTGCACCGCCCCTATCGGCCAGGCAGGTTCAGGCCGTAGCCCATTCTGGGCCAGAAGCCGAACCGCGAGAATGCGGGGCAACAGACACTTCAGAGGAGCTCGCCTTGACCACCGTCGCCATCACCCCCGCCATCACCGTCAGCAACAGCAGTGCCTTTGTCCTGTTCGGCGGCGTGAACGTCCTCGAGTCGAAAGACATGGCCCTGCGTGCCGCGGAAGAGTACGTGCGGGTCACCCAGAAGCTCGGCATTCCCTATGTCTTCAAGGCGAGCTTCGACAAGGCCAATCGCTCGTCCATCCATTCCTACCGGGGCCCCGGCCTGGAAGAGGGCCTGAAGATCTTCGAGGCCGTCAAGGCGGCGTTCGGCGTGCCCGTTCTCACCGACGTGCACGAGCCCTGGCAGGCGAAACCCGTCGCCGAAGTGGTGGACGTCCTGCAGCTGCCCGCGTTTCTCGCCCGCCAGACCGACCTGGTCGTCGCGCTCGC
Organism: Variovorax sp. GW458-11-26-14-LB1; assembly: GCF_059423965.1. NCBI lineage: Bacteria > Pseudomonadati > Pseudomonadota > Betaproteobacteria > Burkholderiales > Comamonadaceae > Variovorax > Variovorax sp. GW458-11-26-14-LB1. The sequence goes on along the minus strand of NZ_JBWKYW010000005.1, from coordinate 127,489 downwards.
CCAAACCGGCAAGGTCATCAACGTCAAGAAGCCCCAGTTCCTGAGCCCGACGCAGGTGCTCAACATCGTGGAGAAGCTCAAGGAGGCGGGGAATTCCTCCGTCATCCTGTGCGACCGCGGCACCTGCTTCGGCTACGACAACCTCGTGGTGGACATGCTCGGCTTCGGCACCATGAAGAAGGTCACCGGAAACCTGCCGGTCATCTTCGACGTGACCCATGCGCTCCAGCAACGCGAGGCCAACGCCATCGCCTCCGGCGGGCGGCGCGAGCAGGTGGCCGAGCTGGCGCGTGCGGGCCTGGCGGTGGGCCTGGCGGGCCTCTTTCTCGAAGCGCACCCCGACCCGGCGCAGGCCAAGTGCGACGGTCCCAGCGCCCTGCCGCTGGACCAGCTGGAGCCCTTCCTCACGCAGCTGAAGGCATTGGACGACCTGGTGAAGTCGTTCGCGCCCCTTCACATCCGCGCCTGAACAGGACGCTCCCGCAGGGGCCTCTAGCGGCTGTCGAGCCGGGCCTTCATGTAGCAGGCCCGCAGCAGCGCCTGTTCGCGGTGGGGATCGTGCAGGCCATTGCCCATCGGCCGGGTCCGACTCGCCGCCTCCTGCAGCGCTCCGGCGTGGTACTCGGCCAGCGACTGGGGCGGAACGGCCAGCGCGCCTGCGGCGTATTCGACCCTGGCTTTTTCCGTCATCCAGCCCTGCACGCGCTCGCGAGACCCGGTGTGCGTGCGGCGGTAGTAGCGGTCGGCCTCCACCTCCGATTGATAGAAGGTGTCGATGGCGGTCCGCAGGGCGTCCGAGCAGCGCGACATCAGCATTTCCACGGAGGGTTCGCTGCGCGAGGATGCTCTCGCCGCGGGGACGCTGCCCGCCTGGACCGTCGGGCGTTCCGGCGCCGCGGCCTCGTTCGGCATGGCGGCCGAGTCGCAGTTCCTGGCGCCCGAATGCCTGCATTCGGAGACGAGCCGCACGTATTCCTGCTGATAGACCTTGCGCGTGGCCGCGCGGTCTTCGGGTGTCAGGTTGCCACAGCTGCGATCGAGGTACTCGATCATCGTGTAGTTGTGGACCCGGTCCGCGCCAGGGCCCGAGGCCTGCGTGGCGCGTTGCTGCAGCGCCTTGCATTCTTCAGATGAGGCGCGCGTTCGCTGCGAGGGCGCAGGATTCACGGCCTTCGCCTCCTTCTCGGAGAAGCAGTACCCCCGGTAGCCTCGCCCCTCCACATACCGCCACCGGCCCGTGCCCCGGTGCTTGGTCGAGCAGGCCCACCAGTGCACGGTGCCGTGCAGGAGGTTGCCCTCCTTCTTGCCGGGGCCCAGTGTGCTGAGTCCGCCGTTGGGACACTGGAAGGCCTCGGAGCTGTCGAAGAAGTGCTTGGTCTGCCGCGGGTTCTCGACGCAGAAGCCGACGTCGACGCTGTAGTTGCACTGGTTGAAAAGCGTGCTGTCCTTGCCGATGACGCAATGGCTGTCGGTGCCGTCGTTCGCAGCCAGGGCGGGCAAGGCCGTGCCCAGCAGGAAGACGCTCAGGGCCAGGGTGCGAACGATCGGCATGCTTTTCTCCTCCAGGATGGCGCCTGAATCTAGCCCGACGATTCGCAAACGAAATACCGCTTTTGTGGGAGGCCACGGGAACCGGTGGCCCGCCTCGCAAGACGCAAGTGGAGAAGCAATCCCACGCCAACGGCAGGCAGCGTGCTTCCTACCTCGTGTTCATCGCACCCGCGATGTCTCGCTTCTATTCCTCCGGCCTGACGTCCATTCCCAGCGCCTCGGCGATGGTCAAGGCTTGCACGGCGGTGATGACTGCGCCTTGGAGCTGCACGTGCTGCGGTTCGAGTGCGCTCAGGTCACTGCCACGCAGGTCGCAGCGCGAGAAGTTGGCGCTGTGCAGCCAGGCCCCCGACAGATCGACATCGCGAAGAACGCCGCCGTCGCACCGAGCGCCCGTGAGGTCGACCTCGCGCATCCGTGTGCCGTTGAACGACGCCTTGCGCAAGTCGGCCCCCGGGAGGCCGGCAAACGACCAGTCGCCGCCGACCGCTTTCATCACCTCGAACATGCAGCCATCGAACATGCTGCCGATGAACTTGCAATCGATGAAGCTGGCGTCGAAGAACTTGCAGGCGACAAACGTGCAATTGACGAAAGCCGCATCCGTGTGGACCGACGCATTGAAGCGCGCGCTCCGGAACGTGCAGTCGGTGAACACCGAGCCGGTGTTCCTGGCCTCCGTCATGTCCAGATCGCTGAACAGGACGGCGGTGTAGGTTTGCCGGTCGACGTCCTTGCCGTACCAGCGCTCTCCAGTCAGCGTGGTCCGGGTCGCAGGTGCCGGTGCCCCATATGCACGTTCGGCCATGGATCGATTCTCCGAGGAAGGTGGGGATGGTGCGCAGCTGCCAGGCGGACGACCGACGGCAGCCAGTCGACGCATTCTGCCCGCGTCCATCGCGACGATCGGCTTTCCCCCTCCGGTGGCCAGCACGCAGCCGCTGGCCACCCCACCCTCACAGGTAGTTGAAAAGCGAAATGCTGTTCAACTTGGCAAACGTCATCTGCGTCGCCTGCAGCGACGACTGCCGCTGGTAGAACTCGGAAATCGCCGTGTACGGATCGAGGTCCTCGATCGACGACAGGTAGCTTTCTTCCTGCAGCTTGTTCATCGCACCCGCGCTGTCGAGCGCCTGCAGCTCGACCTGGCGCGAGCCCACCGACGACAGCACCGTGAGCACGTTGTCGTGTGCGTTCGTGACCTTCACGTTAGCGGTGCTCAACGCATTGCGCAGCTGCGCCTGGGCCGCCGCGCCGCCGCCGTTGAGCGGTGCGCGCAGCGCGCTCACCAGCTCGCCCAGGGCCGCGAAGATGTCGGTGCCGGCGTTCTGCGCGGTCGACACGTCGAAGCTGTCGCCGGTGGCCGGCGTGCCGCTGATGGCGATCTGCACGCCGCCGAACGAGATCGGCGTGCCGGCGGTGAACGGGCCGCTCGCGGCCACCACGGGCGGCGTGTCCTTGGTCATCACCGTGTAGTCGGTGCCGGTGAAGCGGATCGTGAAATCCTTGCCGTAGTTCGGTGCGGTGGCGTCGGTGATGCTCACCGCGCCGAACACGCCCGAGCCGGTGTTGGCAGGTGAGCCCGAGGTCACGTAGCCCGCACCGCCCTGCACCGACTGGAAGATGCTGCGGCCGTCGTCCGAGGTCGACATCTGGCGCGCCACGTCGATCTGCATCAGCCGCTCGCCCTGGTCGCCCACGTACTGCACGCCGCCGCCGGCGGCCATCACGAAGGGCGGGCTGCCGCTCTTGAAGCCGGCGAACAGGTACTGGCCGCTGCCGTTGTCGCTGTTGGCCACGCCCACGAGCTGCTCCAGGCTGCTCTGGATGGCCGTGGCAAGCGAGCCGCGATCGGCGTCCGACAGGCCGCCGCCGCCGGCCTGCACGACCAGCGTCTTCACGTGCTGCAGGATCGACGTCACCGAGTCGAGTGCGTTCTCTTCGGTCGACAGCGCCAGTGCCGCGCGCTGGCGGCTGGTGGTGAACTGGGCGCCCTCCGCCAGCGTCTGGCTCACGCCCAGCGCGCGCGCCGCGCCCACCGGGTCGTCGCCGGCCGTCAGGAACTTGGAGTTGGTCGCCAGCTGCTGCTGGACCTTGAACAGCTTCTGCTGCTGCAGGCCCATCGACTGCAGGCTCTGTTCGTAGAAGGATTGGGTGCTGATGCGCATCGCGGGTCCTGGAATCTGTGCGGAGGTGAACGACTAGCTGCGGATGCCGAGGATGGCGTCGAACATCGCCGAGGCGGTCTGGATCACCTTGGCGTTGGCCTGGTACATCTGCTGGAACATCAGCAGGTTGCCGGTTTCCTCGTCCTGCACCACGCCGGAAATCGCGCGCTGGCTGGCCTTGATCTGGCCGGTCACGCTGTCCTGCGTGACGGCGGCCACCTTGATCGACATGGCGCGGTTGCCGACGTCGCTCACCAGTTGCGAGTAGGCGCCGTTGAAGGTCGCGGTGCCGTTCGACATCGTGGTCTTGCGCTGCAGCGCACCCAGCAGCAGCGCGTTGCCGCCGTCGGAGACACCGCCCGTGTTCTTGCCGATGGTGAAGGTGTCGCCCTGCGCGGGCGCGCCCGTCATGGCGACGGTGATGCCGTCGAAGCTCATCTTCGCGCCGGCCGTGTAGGGCACGGGCGTGCCGGCCGGGTAGCTGGTGGCGGTGCCGTCGGCGCGCGTGACGGTCACGGCCGAGCCGGCCGGAAAGCCCGACAGCGTGCCGGTGCCCGCGTTGAAGCTCAGCGTGACGTTGCCGGCCAGCGGCGAGCCCGGGTAGGCGGCATCGACGGTGGCCGCGCCCAGTGCGCCGCTGCCCTTGTTGCCCGCGGTGTTGCCGGTGATCACGGGCGAGGCGGCCGCCACCTTGGCCGGGTCGCGCACCAGCACCTCGAGGTCGCGCGCGCCGGTGCGCGTGGGCTGCACCAGGAACGAATCGCCGGCCTGCGCCGTGCCGCTCGCGGCCGTGAGGCTCACGCCGTCGAAGCTGATCGGGAAGGTGGTGAAGCTGCCCATCGGCGTCTTGTCCGACAGCCGCGTGACCGTGTAGGTGAGCGTGCCCGCCACGTCGGTGACGCTCACGTTGTAGTCGCTCGTGGTGAGCTTGGACGCATCGGTCAGCGTGGCGCCGAGCTCGAGGTTGCCGGCGTTGCCGGCATTGGCGATGGTGCCCGGCACGGCCTGCGAGAAGAAGTTCTGGCCCAGCGCGCCGTTCAGGTCCACGCCCAGCTTGTGCTGCGCGTTCACCGCGTCGGCCACCGACATGGCGAGCCGGCCGATGGCGTTCTGCGTGGGGATCAGCGTGTCCTTGCGGAAGGCCATGAGGCCGCCGAGCACGCCGCCGGTGAAGGCGCTGTCGTCCAGCTCGACGGTGTTGCCGGCAAAGCCCGACAGCGCCACCACCTGGCGCGTGGGGTCGGCCGACGACGTCACCGCCGCCATCTTGGAGGCATGGTCGCCCACCACCAGCGACTGGCCGGTGGCGATGAACACGTTGTACTTGCCGTCGTCCTGCTGCAGCACGCGCACGTCGACCACCTGGCTCAGCTCGCTCACGAGCTGGTCGCGCTGGTCGAGCAGGTCGTTCGGTGCCTGGCCGCCGGCCACCGCACTCATCTGGCTGATCTGCTGGTTCAGGCTGGCGATCTTGGCGGCGTAGGTGTTGATCTGGCTCACGCTGCCCACGATCTGCTCGTTGACCGAGGTGTTCAGGTCCGACAGGTACTGGTCGGTCGCGCGGAACTTGCTGGCCAGCGACTGCGCCGCGCTGATCATCTGCTGGCGCGCGGCCGGGTCGGCCGGCGTGTTGGCCACGCCCTGCACGCTGGTGAAGAAGCTCTGCATCAGCGGCGCGATGCCCGAGGTCTTGTCGGCCAGCAGCTGGTCGATGCGGTTGACCTGCACGCCGTTGGTGGCCAGCGCGGCCGACTGCGACTGCGCGGTGGCCAGCTGCGCCGTGAGGTAGCGGTCGTAGCTGCGCGACACGGTCGTCACGTTGGCGCCCGAGCCGATGAAACCCGAGCCGCTGGCGATGCCGCCGGCGGAGGCGATCTGCGCGATCTGGCGGCTGTAGCCGGCCGTGTACACGTTGGCGGTGTTGTGGGCCGTGGTCATCAGCGCGGTGCGGGCGACCGCGAGGCCGCTCAGACCTGTGTAGAACATGCTTCCGGACATAAGGCTTTACCTGTCAAAGGGGTGTGGGGGAGCGGCATCACGCGATGCCTCCCCATGGTTATCGGCAGCGCGCGCCCAAAGTTGAGGGCGTGTGCGCTCATACCGACTTGCTCAGAACTCCGACCAGTCGCCCTTGGCGTCGCCAGCCATGGCGAGCTGCGGTGCGCCGGTCGGTTCACGGCGCGTGGGCAGCGCCTTGGCGCGCGGCTTGGGCGTCGGCTTCGGCGGCTTGGGGATCGGCGTGATGCGCGTGAAGCTGGCGCGGGTCGTTGCGACCGCGTTCGCGTCGAGCTTGAAGACGCTCACGGCCTGCACGAGGGCGCCGGCCTGTTCCTGCAGCGACTGTGCGGCGGCCGAAGCTTCTTCGACCAGCGCCGCGTTCTGCTGCGTGACCTGGTCCATCTGCGTGATCGCCTGGTTGATCTGCTCGATGCCGGAGGTCTGTTCCTGGCTCGCGGCCGTGATCTCGCCCATGATGTCCGTCACGCGCTTGACGCTGCCCACGATCTCTTCCATCGTGCGGCCGGCTTCGGCGACCTGCTTGCTGCCTTCTTCGACCTTTTCTACCGAGTCACCGATCAGGGTCTTGATTTCCTTGGCGGCGGCTGCGGAGCGTTGGGCGAGGCTGCGGACTTCAGAAGCCACGACTGCGAATCCGCGACCTTGCTCACCTGCACGAGCCGCTTCAACCGCCGCATTCAACGCCAGGATGTTGGTCTGGAACGCGATGCCATCGATCACGCCGATGATGTCGACGATCTTCTTGGACGATGCATTGATCGAACCCATCGTGTCCACGACCTGCGACACGACCGCGCCGCCCTTGACGGCAACTTCCGAAGCGGAGACCGCCAGCTGGTTTGCCTGCCGCGCGTTGTCCGCGTTCTGCTTCACCGTCGAAGTCAGCTCTTCCATCGAAGCGGCCGTCTGCTCCAGCGAACTGGCCTGCTCTTCCGTGCGCGACGACAGGTCCTGGTTGCCCGAAGCGATCTGCCCCGAGGCCGTGGCGATGGTCTCCGTGCCCGTGCGCACTTCACCCACCACCTTGGCGAGATTCGCGTTCATGTCCTTCAGCGCCTGCATCAGCTGCCCGGTCTCGTCGCGGCTGTCCACGCGGATGTTCGCGCTCAGGTCGCCCGCGGCCACCGTCTCGGCCACGCCCACGGCCTTGGCCAGCGGACGCACGATGCTGCGCGAGATGAAGAAGGCGAACAGGCCGCCCAGCAGCACCGTGAGCGCCGTCAGCAGCAGGCGCAGGTTGAAGCTCTTCGCATTCGCCGCGTCGATGGCGTGGCTCATGTCGTCGATGGCGCGGCGTTCGATGGCCAGCAGCTCGAGCACGCGGTTCTCATAGGCCTTGGCGGCCGGCTGGAACGACAGCTGGTAGGCGCGCACGGTCTCGACCGTGTTGCCGCTGGCCTTGGCGCGGGTCACCTCGTCCTTGGCGGCCTGGTACTTGGCGCGCAGCTCGACGATGGACTTGTAGGTCGCCTTCTCTTCGTCGGTGACCAGCAGCGCCTCGACCTTGGCCATGGTCTCGCTGCCTTTCTTCACGCTCTCGGAGATCACGTCGGCAAACAGCATCGGCAGCGCCTCGTCGGTGGTGCGCGCGATCATCGAGGTGCGCGCGATGGCCGAGTAGGTCAGCACGTACCAGTCGGAAATGAGCCGCTCCTTGGCCAGCGGGCTCTGCATCATGATGCGCGTGGCTTCGGCGTTCTTGTGCGCCGACATCAGGCCCACCGCGCTGGAGATGAGCGTCAGCCCCAGCACGATGGCGAAGGCAAGGGTCAGGCGGGTGCCGATGCGAAGGTTCGAAAAGAATGTCATGGGGTGGTCCTCAAACGGTGGCGGCGGCTTCGATGAGGCCCATTTCTTCGCTGGACATCAGCCGGTCGATGTCCACCAGGATCAGCATGCGTTCATCCAGCGTGCCCAGGCCGATCAGGTAGTCGGTGTCGAGCACCGAGCCCATCTCGGGCGCCGGCTTGATCTGCTCGGCCGTGAGCGTGATCACGTCGGACACGCTGTCCACCACCATGCCCACCACGCGGCCCGCGATGTTCAGCACGATCACCACCGTGAACTGGTCGTAGGTGGGCGCGCCCAGCTCGAACTTGATGCGCATGTCGATGATCGGCACGATGATGCCGCGCAGGTTGACCACGCCCTTGATGTAGTCCGGCGCGTTCGCGATGCGCGTCACGGCGTCGTAGCCGCGCAGCTCCTGCACCTTCTGGATGTCGATGCCGTATTCCTCGTCGCCGAGCTTGAAGGTCACGACCTCCAGGCGGTTGGCCACGGCGGACGCGGACGGGGCCGCGCCGTTCGATCGCGGCGATGTGTCTCTGGTGTTGTTCAACATGTGTTCTTCTCCTCGTTCAATACGCATCCCGGGCGCCGGCACCCTCGCCCGCCCCGGTCCTGAATACCCCTGCGGCCCGGACCAGGCCCTCCGCCTGTTCCTGCAGCGACTGCGCCGTGGCCGACGCTTCTTCGACCAGCGCCGCGTTCTGCTGCGTCACCTGGTCCATCTGCGCGATGGCCTGGTTGATCTGCTCGATGCCCGAGGTCTGCTCCTGGCTCGCGGTCGTGATCTCGCCCATGATGTCGGTCACGCGCTTCACGCTGCCGACGATCTCCTGCATGGTGCGGCCGGCCTCGGCCACCTGCTTGCTGCCCGCCTCGACCTTCTCCACCGAGTCGCCGATGAGGGTCTTGATTTCTTTCGCCGCCGCGGCCGAGCGCTGCGCGAGGCTGCGCACTTCCGACGCGACCACGGCGAAGCCCTTGCCCTGCTCGCCCGCGCGCGCGGCTTCGACGGCCGCGTTCAGCGCGAGGATGTTGGTCTGGAACGCGATGCCGTCGATCACGCCGATGATGTCGACGATCTTTTTCGACGAGGCGTTGATCGAGCCCATCGTGTCCACGACCTGCGACACCACGGCACCGCCCTTCACCGCCACTTCGGACGCGGACACGGCCAGCTGGTTCGCCTGCAGGGCGTTGTCCGCGTTCTGCTTCACCGTCGAGGTCAGCTCTTCCATCGACGCCGCCGTCTGCTCCAGCGAGCTGGCCTGCTGCTCGGTGCGCGAGGACAGGTCTTCGTTGCCCGAGGCGATCTGGCTCGACGCTGACATCACGCCCGCGACGTTCGCGCCCACGTCCGCGACGATCGCGAAGAGGTTGGCGCTCATCTGGTTCAGCGCGCGCAGAAGCCCCGCGATCTCGTCGCCCGGCCGCACCGTGAAGCGCACGAGGTCGCCGCCCGCGATGGTGCGTGCGACCTCGATGGCTTCGTCGAGCGGACGGAACACCGTGCGCCCGAGGAACGCACCGAGGCCCAGCCAGGCCAGCGCGGCGCCGAGGCTGCCCGCTGCCACGGCGGTGGGCAGCCAGCTGTGCGCGCCGGACGCTGCCGTCAGGCGGGACGCTTCCATCCAGCCCAGCGCGCCCAGGCCTGCTGACAGCGCAGCCCCCGCGACGGTCACGCCGAACACGCGGCGCCGCACCGGGATGCGCCGCAGCCGCGCCAACGGATGGGCCCAGCCGCTGCGCACCACTTCGCCCTGCAACAGCTCGAGGCCCTTGGCCTCGCCCTCGCGCATGCGGCGATAGAGCGCATCGGCGGCGGCCACGTCCTCGCGCGCGGGACGGCTGCGCACGGACATGTAGCCCTCCACGCGGCCCTGGTGGCGGATCGGCGTGACGTTGGCGAGCACCCAGTAGAAGTCGCCGTTCTTGCGCCGGTTCTTGATCAGGCCGGTCCAGGGCAGGCCCTGGTCGAGCGTGCGCCACAGGTCGGCGAAGGCCTCGGGCGGCACGTCGGGGTGGCGCACGATGTTGTGCGCCTTGCCCAGGAGTTCGCCGGCCGTGAAGCCGCTGGCCGCGACGAAGGCCGGGTTGACGTAGGTGATGCGGCCCTTGAGGTCGGTGCGGGACACCAGGGCCTCTTCCTTCGAGAGTTCGTATTCGATGTCGGTGACGGGCAGATTGACACGCATGGCCGGTGCGTCGCCTTCAGGCCAGGGCCAGCGCGTTGCCGTGGCTGCTGCTGCCGCCGAGGCGGAACACGCCGACGACCTGCGACAGGCTGCCCGCCTGCTCCTGCAGCGACTGCGCGGCGGCCGACGCTTCCTCGACCAGCGCCGCGTTCTGCTGCGTGACCTGGTCCATCTGCGTGATCGCCTGGTTGATCTGTTCGATGCCCGAGGTCTGCTCCTGGCTGGCCGCGGTGATCTCGCCCATGATGTCCGTCACGCGTTTGACGCTGCCTACGATCTCTTCCATCGTGCGGCCGGCTTCTGCGACCTGCTTGCTGCCTTCTTCGACCTTTTCCACCGAGTCGCCGATCAGGGTCTTGATTTCCTTGGCGGCGGCTGCGGAACGTTGAGCCAAGCTGCGGACTTCGGAGGCCACGACTGCAAAGCCTCGGCCTTGTTCACCCGCGCGGGCAGCTTCAACCGCTGCATTCAGCGCCAGGATGTTGGTCTGGAATGCGATGCCATCGATCACGCCAATGATGTCGACGATCTTCTTGGAAGATGCATTGATCGAGCCCATCGTGTCCACGACCTGCGACACGACAGCGCCACCCTTCACTGCGACTTCCGAAGCAGAGACGGCCAGTTGGTTCGCTTGACGTGCGTTGTCCGCGTTCTGCTTCACCGTCGAAGTCAGCTCTTCCATCGACGCGGCCGTCTGCTCCAGCGAGCTGGCTTGCTCTTCGGTACGCGACGAAAGGTCCTGATTGCCCGAAGCGATCTGCCCCGAGGCCGTGGCGATCGTCTCCGTGCCCGTGCGCACTTCACCCACCACCTTGGCGAGATTCGCGTTCATGTCCTTCAGCGCCTGCATCAGCTGGCCCGCTTCGTCGCGGCTGTCCACGCGGATGTTCGCGCTCAGGTCGCCTGCGGCCACGGTCTCGGCCACTTCGAGCGCATGGCCCAGCGGACGCACGATGCCCAGCGTGAGGCGCCAGGCGAACAGCGCGGCCAGCGCCAGCGCGATGGCCGACAGCACGAGCAGCGTGGTGCGGCCTTCGGTGTGGTCGGCCGCGATGCCCTTGGCGGCCGCGTCGATCTTCTCGCGCTGGTGGTTGGCCAGGTTTTCGACGGCGCCGGCGTAGACGGCGAGCGCCGCGCTGAACTTGGTGTCGACCAGCACATTGGCTTCGTCGATCTTCTTCTCGTCTTTGAGCTTGTTGAGCGTGCCCACGGTCTCGAGCACGACCACGCGCGCCGCGACCACCGCGGCATAGAGCGCCTTTTCTTCCGGCGTGGCGAGCATGGCTTCCAGCTGCTTCTGCGCCGGCGTGATGCGCGCCGAACCCGCCGCCTGGAGCTTGGCGAAATAGGCCGCCACCTCGGGGTCGGTGGTCTTGACCATCGCGTAGTTCGCCACCGTGTTCGACTTGAGCAGGCTGAGCCATTCGGCCGCCAGCCGCTCCTTGACGAGCGCGCCCTGCACCATCTCGTCGGTCGCCTGGCCCACGTTCGTGAGGCGCAGCACGCCGGTGCCCGCAATGAACGCCATCAGCAGCAGCAGCACCGCGAAGCCGAGCCCCAGGCGGGTGCCGATTTTCAGATCCTTCAAACTCATTGCGCTTCTCTTCCTTCAATAACGGGGGACGGTGGCCGCATCGCGCGGCAGGCCACCGGCATGACATGACGGCATGGCGGGACGGCGGCCTGCGCCACCCCGTCTCCCTGTTATCGGCAGCGCGCCGCCAGACTTGAGTCTTTTTTCTAAAGAAAGGCGCGGATCGGGGCGCGGGCGCATGCGTTCCCTGTCAGGCGTCGGTGGCGTTGACGTGCTGGAACACCCGGTCCAGCCGCTCGGCCACCTTGGCGTCGTGGTGGCTTGCACGGGCCCGCGCATGCGCCGCGAAGCCCGCGAGACCCAGGCCCGTCAGGCCGGCGGCACCTGCGAGTGCCCACACGGCATGGAGCGCCCAGGCGCAGCCGGTGCCGACGTGGAAGCCGAGGAAGAGCGCCACGGCCAGCAGCAGGAGCAATGCGGCGAAGCCCATGCCGACGCGGCGCAGGGCTTTCGGATGGAAATGCGTGGACACGGGGCGTTCAGGCCGCAACGGCTTCGTCGGCGTCGAGCTTGAAGGTGCTCACGGCCTCGACCAGGGCGCCGGCCTGTTCCTGCAGCGACTGCGCCGCGGCCGAGGCCTCTTCGACCAGCGCCGCGTTCTGCTGCGTGACCTGGTCCATCTGCGTGATCGCCTGGTTGATCTGCTCGATGCCCGAGGTCTGCTCCTGGCTCGCCGCGGTGATCTCGCCCATGATGTCCGTCACGCGCTTGACGCTGCCCACGATCTCTTCCATCGTGCGGCCGGCTTCTGCGACTTGCTTGCTGCCTTCCTCGACCTTTTCCACCGAGTCGCCGATCAGCGTCTTGATTTCCTTGGCGGCGGCTGCGGAGCGTTGAGCGAGGCTGCGAACTTCGGACGCGACCACTGCGAAGCCTCGGCCTTGCTCGCCGGCTCGTGCAGCTTCGACCGCGGCATTCAGCGCCAGGATGTTGGTCTGGAACGCGATGCCGTCGATCACGCCGATGATGTCGACGATCTTCCTGGACGACGCATTGATCGAGCCCATCGTGTCCACCACTTGCGACACGACAGCGCCGCCTTTCACTGCAACTTCCGAAGCCGACACGGCCAGCTGGTTCGCCTGTCGCGCGTTGTCCGCGTTCTGCTTGACCGTCGAGGTCAGCTCTTCCATCGACGCCGCCGTCTGCTCCAGCGAACTCGCCTGCTCTTCGGTACGCGAAGAAAGATCCTGGTTGCCCGCCGCAATCTGCCGCGACGCCACCGCGATCGAATCGGTCGAGGCCTTGATGCGCGTCACGAGGTCGGTGAGCGTGTCTTCCATCTCGCCCATGCCGCGCAGCAGCCGGCCGAAGTCGCCGCCGCGCTCGGTCTCGAATTCCTGGCTCAGGTCGCCGGAGGCCACGGTCTCGGCGATCAGCAGCGCCTCGGCCACCGGATCGGCGATGCTGCGCGTGAGCAGCCATGCGAGCACCGCGCCCAGCGCCAGCGCGGCCACGGCCAGCGCGACGATGTAGAGGAGGCCCGCACGGTACTGCGCGTCGATGGCGGCGGCGGTGCTGTCGATGTGCTTCTGCTGGTGCGTCACCATGGCGCGGATGCCCGCGTCGTAGCCGTCGAGCATCGGCAGCAGCTGCGTGTCGGTGCGCGTCGCGGCCTCGTCCTTGCGGCCTTCGGTCTTCAACTGGAGGATCTGCTGGCGCAGCGCGATGTACTCGCCGCGCCGCTTCTGGATGTCGGCGCTCAGCGCCAGCTCTTCCGGCGACACGAGCAGCGCCTCGAGCGCCTTCTGCGTCTCGGAGATGGTGGCGCTGGTGGCGGCGATCTGCTTTTGCAGGTGGGCCTGCACCTGCGCGTCGTCGCTCTTGAGCAGCGAGAAGGTGCGCACGCTGTTGGTGGCCGTGCCCAGCTGCCAGGCCGTGGCCAGGCGCTCCTTCGACAGGGTGCGCGAGGCCATGTCCTGCGTGGCCTCGCCCACGCCCTGCAGCCGCAGCACACCGATGCCCGCCACGGCCACCAGCAGCGCCAGCACCAGCGCAAAGCCGGCGCCCAGCCGCATTCCGATCGTCCAGTTCTTTATCGTCATTCGCTTGTCTCCTCTCGGGGCCTCTCGTGTCGTTGTTCTCGGGTCCGGGCAGTCAGGCTGTGCGACCGGCTCAGCCGAACTTCTGCATGATGCGAACCAGCTTCTCGCCGTAGCGCGGGTCGGTGGCATAGCCCGCGCGCTGCAGGCCGTGCGCCGCCTGCGCCGGGTCGGCGGTGGCCAGCACGTTCGCGTAGCGCGGGTTGCGCGTGATGAAGCGCGCGTAGTCGGTGAAGGCCTCCTCGTACGAGGCGTAGGCGCGGAACTTCGCGCGCACCTTCTGCGGCTCGCCGTCGATGTATTCGGTGGTGGTGGTCTCGACCGTCGCGCCCTTCCAGCCCTTGTCGGCCTTGATGCCGAAGAGGTTGAAGCTTTGCGTGCCGTCATCGGCGCGAATTTCTCGCTTGCCCCAGCCCGATTCGAGCGCGGCCTGCGCCAGGATCAGCGGCGCGGGCACGCCGCTGGCGGCGCTGGCCGCCTGCGCGGAGGCGCCCATGCGGTCCACGAACGCATCGACCTGGCCTTGCAGCGAGGCGTTCGCGACGGGTGCGGGGCCGCTCCTGACTTGATAGACGCCCAGGTCGGCCGCCGTCGACACGCGCGCGCCGGGCGCCGAGCCGATGGGGATGCCCGCGCGCGGGCCGTACGGCAGGCCGGCGGGCGGCTCCAGCGACATCGGCCGTGTGCCGATGCCCTCGTCGGCTTCGGGCGCCGCCGACGGTATCTGCCGCCGCAGCTGCGCCAGCATCGCCTCGGCCAGCCCCACGCCGCGTCCCGAGAGGTTCTGCGTGAGCTGCTGGTCGAACATCGACAAGTAGACCTTCTGGTCCTGGCTGTCGAGCAAGCCGCTCGAAGGCGTCGCCTCTCGCATGCTCTTGAGCACCATGTTCATGAACAGCGCCTCGAACTGGCGCGAGACCTGTTGCAGGCCTTCTTCGGGCGAGGTGCGCACAGTGCGCCGCAGCGCATCGACGCCCTGCACGTCGAGCGCGAAACGCTGGTCGAGCGCGCCGCTGCGGCTGGCCGCGTCGGTGCCGGTCCATGCGCTGTTGGGAGAGATGGTCATGCCGTCGACCTCAGATGATCTCGAGCTCGGCGCTCAGGGCCCCGGCCGACTTCATGGCCTGCAGGATCGACACCAGGTCCTGCGGGTTGGCACCCAGGCTGTTCAGTCCCTTGACCACATCGGCCAGCGAGGCGCCGCCGCGCACCATCTGGATCGCGCCGCCGCCCTGGTTGACGGAAATCTGCGAGGTCTGTGCCACCACCGTGCTGCCGCCCGAGAACGCGCCCGGCTGGCTGATCACCGGCTCGGTGTTGATCACCACCGACAGGTTGCCGTGCGCGATGGCGCAGTCTTTCACGCGCACCGCCTGGTTCATCACGACCGAGCCCGTGCGCGCGTTCACCACCACCCGCGCGCCCGCCTGCGTGGGCGTGACCTCGAGCTCCTGCAACTGCGCGAGAAAGCCCACGCGCCGCTGCGGCTCGGGCGCCTGCACGCGGATCACGCGTGCGTCCATCGCTTCGGCGGTGCCGGCGCCGAACTGGCGGTTGATGGCGTCCGTGGCGCGCTGCGCGGTGCCGAAGTCGGAGCGGTTCAGCTCGATGGTGAAGGAGCCCTCCGCGCCCACCGGCGCCTCGACCGTGCGCTCCACCAGCGCGCCGGCGGGAATGCGCCCCGAGCTCAGCTGGTTGACCTGCACCTTGCTGCCGTTGGCCGACGCACCCGCGCCGCCCACCACCATGTTGCCCTGCGCCACCGCGTAGGTCGCACCGTCCACGCCCTTGAGCGGCGTCATCAGCAGCGTGCCGCCGCGCAGGCTCTTGGCATTGCCCATGGACGACACCGTGACGTCGATGTTCTGCCCCGGCCGCGCGAACGACGGCAGCGTGGCCGTCACCATGACGGCCGCCACGTTCTTCAGCTGCATGTTCACGCCCTGCGGGATCGTGATGCCCAGCTGCTGCAGCATGTTGTTCAGGCTCTGCGTGGTGAACGGCGTCTGCATCGTCTGGTCGCCCGTGCCGTCCAGGCCGACCATGAGGCCGTAGCCGATGAGCGGGTTGTCGCGCACGCCCTGGATGCTGGCGAGTTCCTTCAGGCGTTCCGCATGCGCGGGCGCGATGAACAGGAGCGCGCACAGCGCCGCGATGCGCCAGCGATTCGAGGTGCGCGAAGACTGGAGGTGTGTCATCAGAATGGCATCACATTCAAGAAGATGCGCTGCATCCAGCCCATGTGCTGGGCCTCGTCGATGTAGCCCTTGGCCGAGTACTCGATGCGCGCATCGGCCACCAGCGTCGAGGGCACGGTGTTGTTGCCCGACACGGTGCGCGGGTTCACCACGCCCGAGAAGCGGATGTACTCCGTGCCCTGGTTGATGCCCATCTGCTTCTCGCCGCTCACCAGCAGGTTGCCGTTGGCCATGACGTCGGTCACGGTGACGGTGATCACGCCGTTGAAGGTGTTGTTGGCGTTGGCGCCGCCCTTGGCGTTGAGCGTGTTGGTGCCCGACAGCTTGGTCTCCTGCCCGTCGAGCAAACCGCCGATGAGCTTGGGAATGGCCGCGAACACGCTGGTCGTGTTGCCCGTGCGGCTGGCATTGGCGCCCGAGTTCTTGGTCGCGTTGACCTTCTCGCTGATGAGGATGGTGAGGATGTCACCGACGTTGCGCGGGCGGCGGTCTTCGAACAGCGCGTTGGCACCGGGGCCATCCTGGAAGATCGCACCGGGTGCACGTCGCGCCTGCACCGCCGCGTACTGGTCGGCACGCGCCGTCATCGGCTGGTGCACCAGCGGCTCGCGCGGCACCTGCGCGCAGCCGGCGGCCAGCGCGGTGGCGAGCAGCAGCGCCGCCGCCCGGCGAAGAAGACGCACCCCCGCCCGCATCACAACTGGGCCAGGCGCTGCAGCATCTGGTCCGAGGTCTGGACCGCCTTGCTGTTGATCTCGTACGAGCGCTGGGTGGCGATCATGTTGACCAGCTCTTCCACCACGTTGACGTTGGAGGCCTCGACATAGCCCTGGCTCAGCGTGCCCGCGCCGTCCACGCCGGGGTTCACCTGGTTGGGTGCGCCCGAGGCGTCGGTCTCGGCATACAGGTTCTCGCCCTGGCTCTGCAGGCCGGTCGGGTTGACGAAGGTCGCGAGCTGCAGCTGGCCGACCTGCACGGTGTTGGTGCCGCCCGCCTGCACCACCGACACGATGCCGTCGCGGCCCACGGTGATGCTGGTGGCGTTGGCCGGGATGGTGATGGCCGGCTGCACCGGGAAGCCGCTGGCCGTGACCAGCTGGCCGTCGCGGTCGGTCTGGAACGAGCCGTCGCGCGTGTACGAGGTGGTGCCGTCGGGCATCAGCACCTGGAAGAAGCCGCTGCCGCTGATGGCCACGTCGGTCGGCTTGTCGGTCTTGGTGAGGTTGCCCTGCGAGTGGATGCGCTCGGTGGCCACCACGTGCACGCCGGTGCCCACCTGCAGGCCCGAAGGCAGGCGCGTCTGGTCGGAGCTCTGGCCGCCGACCTGGCGCAGGTTCTGGTAGACCAGGTCTTCGAACACGGCGCGGCTGCGCTTGAAGCCGGTGGTGCCGACGTTGGCCAGGTTGTTGGAGACCACGTCGAGCTGCGTCTGTTGCGCGTCCAGGCCGGTCTTGGCGATGTAGAGGGAGCGGATCATTGAAAAGAGTTCCTGGAAGAGGGTCAGCCGTAGGCCAGCAGCTTGTTGGCGGTCTGCGCGTTGATGTCGGCGGTCTGCAGCGACTTCATCTGCATCTCGAAGCTGCGCGCGTTGGCGATCATGGCCACCATGGCATCGACCGGCTGCACGTTGCTGCCCTCGATGGCGCCGGAGATGAGCGTGACGGCCTCGTCGGCCTCGGCCGGCGGCAGGTCGGCGCGCATACGAAACAGGCCGTCGTCGCCGCGCACGAGGTCGGTCACGGGCGGGTTGACGAGCTTGAGCCGGCCCACCTCGGCGATGCCGGTGAGCGTGGTCGAGGCCGCGTCGCGCGAGCCCACGAGGCCGTTGGACGCGATGCTCACGGCCGAACCCGGCGGCACGGTGAGCGCGCCGTTGTCGCCCACCACGGGGCGCCCGCCCATCGTCGTGAGCTGGCCGTCGGCGCCGATCTGCAGGTTGCCGACGCGCGTGTAGGCCTCGCTGCCGTCGGCCGCCTGCACCACCAGCCAGCCCTGGCCGCCCACGGCCACGTCGAGCGCGCGGCCAGTCTGCGTGAGCGGGCCGTGGGTGAAGTCGGCGCCGGGCGTGGTGGCGGCCACGAAGGCGCGCGTGGGAGCTTCCTCGCCGACCACGGGCACGGCGCGGAAGGTCGCGATCTGCGCACGGAAACCCGGCGTCGAGACGTTCGCCATGTTGTTGGCGACCACGGCCTGCTGCTCCATGGCCTGCTTGGCGCCGCTCATGGCGACATACAGCATTCGATCCACGCAATGCTCCCGATCAGCGGATGTTCATGAGCGTCTGCATGACCTGGTCCTGCGTCTTCACGGTCTGCGCATTGGCCTGGTAGTTGCGCTGCGCGACGATGAGGTTCACCAGCTCGGAGGTCAGGCCGACGTTGGATGACTCCAGCGCGCCCGAGGCCAGCGAACCGGCCTTGGTGCCTTCGCCCGGCGTGCCGGTGAGCGCGTTGCCCGAGGCCTGCGTCTCGGCCCACACGTTGTTGCCCTTGGGCTCCAGGCCGTTCGGGTTGGCGAACGACGACAGCACGACCTGGCCCAGCAGGCGCGTCTGCTCGTTGGAGAACTTGCCGGTGATGGTGCCGTCGGGGTTGATCGAGAACGCGGTGAGCTCGCCCGACTTGTAGCCGTCCTGGCCCAGCTTGCTCATGCCGTTGGCGCTGCCGAACTGCGTGGTGCCCGTGAGGTCGACCGAGGCGGTGAGCGGCGAGGCGCCGTTGGTGAAGGTGAGCGGCCCGATGTTGAACGCGCCCGAGGCCGGTGCGGTCATGACGCCCTTGGCATCGAAGGTCACGTTGGACAGCGCGGCGCCGCCGTTCAGCGGTGCGCCGTCGGAGGTGCCGTACACGCTCCAGGTGTTGGCCGCCGCCTTCACGAAGTACACGGCCACGTCATGCGGGTTGCCCAGCGAGTCGTAGATGGGGCCGATGGCGTTCGGATAGTTGTAGGTCGCGGCGTCGGTGGGGTTGAACGGCGTCTTGGCGGGCACCGTGCTGCGCGCGTCGAGGTTGAACTGCGCGTCGATGTTGGCCGTGGGCTTGGGCGGCATCATGCCGCCCTGCACCTGGATCGGGCCCGGCGTGCCGCCGCTGATACCGCCGCTGGCGTTGGCGCCGTAGCCGGTGAGCTGCAGGCCCTGCGCGTTGACGATGTAGCCGTCCTTGTCGCGCGTGAACTGGCCGTTGCGCGAGTAGAAGACCTCGCCGCTGGGGCTGGCCAGGCGAAAGAAGCCGTCGCCGTTGAGGATGGCCACGTCCAGCGGGCGCGTGCTCGACTGCGTCACGCCCTGCGTGAAGTTCTGCGTCACGCCCGACACCGAGGCGCCCAGGCCCACGCGCGAGCCGGCGTACACGTCCTGGAAGGTGGCGGCGGCCGACTTGTAGCCCACCGTGCCCGAGTTGGCGATGTTGTTGCCGATGACGTCGAGGTTGGCCGCGGCCACGCCGAGTCCGCTGATGCCTTGGGAGAAACTCATGAGGGGGTCCTTGTTCGGTGCGAGGAAGAAGAGTGCGAAGGGCGCGGCCCGCACGGGCCATGCCGAAGACGAAGACGAAAGCTCAGAGGAACAGGCGCACGTCGCCCAGCCCGATGCTGGCGCCCGAGGCCAGCTCCAGCGTGACGCCGCCGGCGCCCTGCTTCACGGCGGCCACCTGCGAGAAGGTGAGCGCGGTGGCCTTCACCGTCGTGCCGTTGTTGCTGGCATCGACCGTGAAGCGGTAGGCGCCCGGCGGCACGGCCACGCCCAGGTCGTCCTTGCCGTCCCAGGTGACGGCGTTGACGCCTTCCTTCATGGCGCCCGCGTCGAGCGTGCGGATCACCTTGCCGGTGCTGTCGACGATCTTGATCTCGACATCGGCGGCGGTGCCCGGCAGCTGCACGGCGAAGGCCTGCGTGGCGGGGTCCTTGCCGTCTTCGGGCTTCTTGGTGGTGAGCACGTCGCCGGGCGACAGCACGTTGTAGCCGATGAGCGAGGTGGCCTGCAGCAGCTGGTTGGCGCCGGTCTGGTTGACCAGGCCCGAGAGCGTGGCGTTGAGCTTCTCGATGCCGCTCACGGTGCTCATCTGCGCGAGCTGCGAAGTGAGCTCGGCGTTCTGCATCGGGTTGAGCGGGTCCTGGTTGTTCAGCTGCGTGACCAGCAGCTTGAGAAAGCGCTGCTCGCTGTCGGCACTGGAGACGTTGTTGTTGCTGTTCGCCGCCGTGGGCGCGTTCAGCCCGCTGATGGACGAGGTGTCGGAGAGGGCCATGGGGTCGGTGTTCTTCCTGCGGGAGGCGCGTGTGCGTGCGGGGGTTACTGGCCGATGGTCAGCGTCTTGACCATCAGCGTCTTGGCGGTGTTGAGCACCTCGACGTTGGCCTGGTAGCTGCGCGAGGCCGAGATCATGTTGGTCATCTCCTCGACCACGTTGACGTTGGGCATCGCCACGTAGCCTTCGGCGTTGGCGTGCGGGCTCTTGGGGTCGAACACCAGCTTGGCGGGCGACGGGTCTTCGATGACACCCGCCACCTTGACGCCGCCGATGTCGCGCCGCCCCGATGCCGCCACCTCGAACACCACCTGCTTGGCGCGGTAGGGCTGGCCGTCGGGGCCGGCCACGCTCTCGGCGTTGGCGAGGTTGCTCGCGGTCACGTTCATGCGCTGCGATTGCGCGGTCATGGCGGAGCCCGCCACGTCGAAGATGTTCATGGCTGTACCGCCGACAGGAGCGACTTGATCTTGGCGTTGATGAGGGTCAGGTTCGACTCGTAGCGCAGCGCGTTGTCGGCGAAGGCCACGCGCTCGACGTCCATCTCGACCGTGTTGCCGTCGAGGCTGGACTGGTGCGGCACGCGGTACAGCAGGTCGTCGCCGGTCGTGGCCTGTGCCTGGCCCGCGAGATGGCGCGACGAGGTGGTGGCCATCGACACCAACGAGGCGGCGCGGCCGCGCTCGACGGCGTCGCTCAGGCGCGCGCCGAAGTCGAAGTCGCGCGCCTTGTAGTTCGGCGTGTCGGCATGGGCGATGTTGGCCGCGAGCACCTCCTGGCGCTGGGCCCGGAGATGGAGCGCTTCGCGGTGGAAGCGAAACGCCGCATCCAGCTTGTCGATCATCTTTGTTCCATCTGTTGAGGCGTCGCCAGTGCACGGGGCGCAGCGACCGATGGAAAGCAAGTCTATGCATGCGGCGCGTTGGCAATCGCCCGAACAAAGGGGGGTTTCGCCTGCTGCTCGCACCTTCGCCGGCGGGGCGAATTCATAAGAATCCAGGGGCGCCGGTTGCGGCTTTCATGCATCGGCGTCCTCATTTTTCTGGCCCTCTTCTTTCGCTTTCGATGACCCTCTCGCCGCTTTGCCAACGCCTGCTGCGCACCGCCTGCGCGGTGGGGCTGTCGTGCGCGATGTCGACCGGTGCGATCGCAGGCGACACGGCTGCGAAGGCCGTCGAGACCTACCTCCAGGTGCAGAGCGCCGGCCTGCCGGGCCAGGTGACGGTCAGCCTCGAAGGACGCGGCACCGAGGCCCTGCCCCCGTGCGAAGCGCCTGAGGTGTTCCTGCCGCCGGGCGTCACGCCGTGGGGCCGCCTCTCGGTGGGCGTGCGTTGCCATGCCGAACGGCCGTGGACGCGCTTCGTGCAGGCGCGTGTCGCGGTGGAAGGCCGCTACCTGGTGGCGGCGCGCGCCATCGACGCGGGCCGCGCGCTGGGCGCCGGCGACGTGGTCGAGCGCACCGGCGACCTCACGCGGCTGCCGCGCTCGGCGGTCACCAGCGCGGCCGAACTGGTCGGCGTGGTGAGCGCCAACCGCGTCGCGCCCGGCGCCCCGATCCGCAAGGAGCTGCTGCGCGGCGTCGCCGTGATCCAGCAGGGCCAGGCCGTGAAGGTGGTGGCGCAGGGGCCGGGCTTTGTCGTCAGCACCGAAGCCAAGGCCCTGAGCGGCGCCGCGGTGGGCGCGGTGGTGCAGGCCAGGACGCTGGACGGCCGGGTGATTCGCGGCGTGGCCGACGAGGAAGGACAGGTCCGGCTGGTGCAGTAGCGGCCGCCGCGTTGGCGCAGGCTTCACTTCATGCACGCCCTTCCTAAAGTTCTTGCACCGGCTGCCGATATACGGGTCAGCCCCTGAGGAATCACCTTGAAAATCGATCCCACCGCCCCTTCGGCCACGCCCCTGCACCGCACGCCCGCACCGGGCGCGCCGGCTCCGTCGACGCCCGCCGAGGCCGTGCAACGCCCGAAGGAAGCGCCCCCCGTCTCCGCGCTCGTCCATGCGATGCCCGCCGCCGTGGGCGGCAGCGATTTCGACGCCGCGCGCGTGGCCGCGATCCGCGAGGACATCCGCGCCGGCCGCTACGAGATCCGCCCCGAGCGCATCGCCGACGGCCTGCTGGCCAGCGTGCGCGAGCTGCTCGCACCGAAGGGCCAGGCATGAGCACCTTGCTGGCGCACCTGCGCGCGGAAGCGGGCTGCATCGGGGAGTTTCTCGTGGCGCTGGACCAGGAGGCGCAGGCCATGTCCGCCAGCGACTTCGACGCGCTGAACGCCATCGCCGGCCACAAGACCGCGCTGCTGGACCGCATGGCAGAGCTCGACCAACAGCGCGAATCGCTGCAGGCGGCGCTGGGCTTCGCGCCCGGCCGCGCGGGTGCGGACGCCGCCGCGGCAGCGGGCGGTGCGCCGACGCGCCAGGCCTGGAACGAACTGCTCGCGCTCGCCGAAGACGCGCGCAACCGCAACCTGCACAACGGCACGCTCGTGTACGCGCACCTCGACTTCACGCAGCAGGCGCTGCACTTCCTGCAGGCCCGCGCCCAACCCTTCTACGGCCCCGACGGCGTGCGCAAGACGCAGGCCGGCGCGGGCACCCGGCTGGCCGCCGGCTGAAACAGCAGCCGTGAACGCGTCCGCACGTTTCGCCCCTCGACGCACCGCGATCCTGCGGGTGCTGATGCTGTGGCTCGCGTGCGCCGGCGCCCATGCCTTCGAACTGGCGCCCGCCGTGCGCCCGGACGACGCCATCAACCTGGGCCAGCTGCACCCGGTGCGCGCGGCCGTCGGCGAGACGGCGCGCATCGCCTACTCGGGCGCGGCCATGGCCATTGCCATGTCGGCCGCCTACGTGCCGACGTACCGGCCGGGCGAACAGGCGATCGGCCTGGCCTTCGGCAGCTACCGGGGCTATTCGGCCGCAGCGCTGGGCTTCAAGCGCAGCTCGGACGACGGCGACATGGCCTGGGGCATGGGCATGTCCAGCACGGGCCGGGACTGGGGCTTCAACGCGGGCATCGGCTGGAAGCTGCCGCGCAGCACGGCCGCCGCCCGCCCCTGAGCCCACGCCATCGCCCCGGGACGCCCTTCACCACCTTCGCATGGATGCCACCGACATGAAGACCTCTCCTGCCACGCCAACGCCCCGCCACGAGAAGGTCGCACGCCGGGGAGCCCGCGCGTGATGGCCGCGCAGCAGGGCGCGCGCCGCATCGCGATGGTGGGCTGCGACGAAGCGCAGCAGGCCGGCTGGGGCAACCGCCTGCGCCTGATGGGCTGCGATCCCGTGTGCTTCGACGACAGCACGGACTTCCTGCTGGCCATCACCCAGGGCCTGCAGTTCGGCCTGCTGCTGGTGGTGCTGAAGGACGAAGGCGCCTGGCCGATCCTCACGGCGATGTGCCGCGCGCTGCGCATTCCCATCTTCCTGGTGGCGCGCGCCTCGCAGCGCGACCTGCTGGTCGACGTGCTGTCGGCCGCGGGCGGCGAAACGCAGGGCGCGAGCATCGACTTCGCGGTGCTGCCCGTCGACGAGTTCGAGGTGGAGCTGCGCGTGCGCGAATCGCTGCGGCGCAACCGCACGCTGCTGCAGCCGCACGCCACGGCCGCGTGCTTCGGCGACTACCAGTTCCTGGGCGAGCGCCGCGTGGTGGTGTGCCACGGCACCGAGGTACGCCTGAAGCCACGCGAGTTCGAACTGGCGCTGCTGCTGTTTCGCAACGCCGGCCGGCTGCTGGAGCGCGACTGGCTGCTGGCCTCGCTGTGGGTGGATGCGCGCATCGAACGCACGAGCCGCACGCTGGACTGCTGCGTCGCCAGCATCCGCCGCAAGCTGTCGCTGCACAAGGGCGGCGAGTTCGTGCTGGTCTCGGTGTATGGGCGCGGCTACGAGCTGCGGCACATGGCGCCGGCCGCGCGGCGCGCGTCGGACGTCGACGAGGCGCCGCTGATCGACACCGCGGACTTCCCGGACACCTCGAACGAGCCCGTGTGGCTCGGCGAAAGCGCGCGAGCCTGAGCATGCGCCCGCGCGACAAGAAAACCGTGACGACCTCCGGCCTCGAGGAACCACCCCGAAGGGCGGGTGCCGAAGCGTCCTCTACCAACGCCAGAAGACCGTCGCCGCCAGTATCCGCGCCTTAGCTGAAGACAGGCTGAAGCCCCGCATAAAACCCTTCTGCTTCCGCACTCAGCCGCCAGTCAGTGAACGCACGTTCAATGGCGGGCACATCGTGAGGGGGAGATTCATTGCAGGACACCATGAGACTACTCGCAGAGGCATCGCTGATTCTTGCCCTGGCCATCGTCCTCGGCGGGTTGGTGCTCGGGCTGCTGGCGGGCCCACAGGATTCCGACGACTAGTGGGATGTCCGGGGTCGTGAAGGGTTAGCAGGTCAGTTCGCCCGGAAATAGATCCGCACGTCCGTGCAGATCGACATGCGCCATGTGTGTCGAGGTACCTCTTCCGCCCCACTGCGGGAGGGCATGACTCCGGCCGATTGCGACGTCGCACACATGCCAAATCGCCTCAAAAAGCGCATCATCGTCACTGACGAACCCATGGTGCGGACTGTTCGCGAGGCAGAGCATGACTTGGTTCAAGAAGCTTTTCTGGATCGGCGCGGGACTCGCCGTGGGAGGCGGGTTTGCCCTGTTCGTGCTGGACGAATTGAAGACGTCCCGGCTGCAATCGGCCCTGTGGCGCGACTTGGCCGAGGGCGCCCGTTTCAGCGTCGAAGACGGCGCCAGCGATGCCATCCGCTTTCCTCGGACCGGGCCCTACGACGAGCGGCTGGGCTACCACCAGCTGCCGGGCTACGTCGAACGCCTGGCGCCGCAGGGCTATGTCGTCACCCGCCAGGCCCGCATGTCGCCGCGGCTGCTCGAACTGCAGGACTACGGGCTCTTCGCGCCCTACCGTGAAAAAAACCAGGCCGGCCTGACCGTGCGCGACTGCCGGGACACGGCGCTGCTGCACACCCGCGTGCCCCAGCGCGCCTACGAGCGCTTCGAGGAGGTGCCGCCGCTGCTGGTGAGCGCCCTACTCTTCGTCGAAGACCGCCACCTGCTGGACGCGCAGCCGCTGCAGCGCAACCCCGCGATCGATCCGGAACGCTTCGCCAAGGCGACGCTCGAGCAGGCGCTGCGCGCGGTCGGCCTGGGCCAGACGGCGACGGGCGGCAGCACGCTGGCCACCCAGCTCGAGAAGTACCGCCATTCGCCGCAAGGCCGCACCGGGTCGGTCGGCGACAAGCTGCGCCAGATGGCGTCAGCCTCGCTGCGCGCCTACCAGGACGGCGACGACACGCAGGCGCGGCGCCGCCAGATCGTCGTCGACTACCTCGACACCGTGCCGCTGGCCGCGCGCCCGGGCATGGGCGAGGTGCACGGGCTGGGCGACGGCCTGTGGGTCTGGTACGGGCGCGACTTCGGTGAAATCAACCGCCTGCTCGCCGACCAAGCGGAAGAGGCGGCGGCGCCCTCGGACGAGGCGCTGCGGCAGCAGGCCGAGGCCTTCAAGCAGGCGCTGTCGCTGATGATCGCGCAGCGCCGTCCGTCGCAGCACCTGCTCGGCGACGGCGCCGGCCTGACGCGGCTGACCGACAGCTACCTGCGGCTGATGGCCGAGGCCGGCCTGATCTCGCCCACGCTGCGCGACGCGGCGCTGCCGCTGTCCTTGCACCTGCAGCCACCTTTGCCGCCGACGCCCCGGCCCGACTTCGTGCAGCGCAAGGCCGCGACCGCGCTGCGCACCCACATCGGCACGCTGCTCGACGTGCCACGGGCTTACGACCTGGAGCGCCTGGACCTCGAGGCCGAAACCAGCCTGGACGGCGAAGCGCAGGCGCTGGTGGCGCGCGTGCTGGCCGGCCTGCGCACGCCCGCCGCGACGAAGGCCGCGGGGCTGGTCGGCTCCCACATGCTCGACCCGGGCGCCGACCCCAGCCCGCTGATCTACAGCTTCACGCTGTTCGAGCGCAGCGCCGGGACCAACCTGCTGCGCATCCAGGCCGACAACATCGACCAGCCGTTCGACGTGAACCAGGGCGCGCGGCTGGACCTGGGCTCGACCGCCAAGCTGCGCACCCTGGTGAGCTACCTGGAGCTCGTGGCCGAGCTGCACGCGGGCTGGGTCGACCTGAGCCCGGCCCAGCTGTCGGCGCTGGCGCCGAACCCGCGCGACCCGCTGGGTATGTGGGCACGGCAGTACCTCCTGCGCGCCAAGGATCGGCGTCTTGCGCCGATGCTGGAGGCGGCGATGGAGCGCAAGTACTCGGCGAACCCGGGCGAGGCCTTCTTCACCGGCGGCGGCCTGCACCAGTTCGAGAACTTCGAGCGCTCGCGCAACAGCAGCTCGATGACGGTGCGCGAAGGCTTCAAGCATTCGGTCAACCTGGTGTTCATCCGCCTGATGCGCGACCTGGTGCGCCACCGCATGTTCGGTGGCGCGTCGGGCGCCGAGCGCCTGCTGAAGGACCCTGCCGACCCGGGCCGGCGCGAGCTGCTCGCGCGCTTTGCCGACCGCGAAGGCTCGGCCTTCCTCACCCGCTTCCATCGCAAGTACCAGCACCTGCCGGCCGCGGACGCCGAAGCGCTGCTGCTGCGCGGCCTGAGGCCATCGGCACCGCGCCTGGCGAGCGTGCTCTTCACCATCGAGCCCGAGGCCGACGACGCACGGCTCGACGCGCTCCTGGTGCAGCGGCTGGGCCGCGGCGCCGATTCGCCGCGCGCACTGGGGGCGCTGCGCCGCACCTACGCCGGCCTGTCGCTGGCCGATCGCGGGTATGTCGCGCGCGTGCATCCGCTGGAGCTTTGGCTGGTCGGCTACCTGCGGCGCCACCCCGGCGCCTCGCTGACCGAGGTGCTGGACGCGAGCGTGCGCGAACGCCAGGAGGTCTACGCCTGGCTCTTCAAGACGCGCCACAAGAGCGCGCAGGACAGGCGCCTGCGCGAGCTGATCGAGCTCGACGCCTTTGCACAGATCCATCGCTCATGGCAGCGCGTGGGTTACCCCTTCGCGTCGCTGACGCCGTCTTACGCCAGCGCGATCGGCGCGTCGGGCGACCGGCCGGCCGCCCTGGCGGAGCTGATGGGCATCCTCGCGAACGACGGCGTGCGGCTGCCCACGCAACGGGTCGGCGCCTTGCACTTCGCGCGCGACACGCCCTACGAGACACGGCTGGAGCCTCGCCATGCGAGCGCACAGCAGGTGCTGCCCGCCGAGGTGGCCGCCACGGTACGCCGTGCCTTGGTCGAGGTGGTGAACGACGGCACCGCGCGGCGGCTGAAGGGCGCGCTGGTGGACGAGAGCGGCCGCGCCCTCGAGATCGGCGGCAAGACCGGCACCGGCGACCACCGCTACGAACAGACCGGCCGCGGCGGACGGGTGATTTCGCAGCGCAAGATCGACCGCTCGGCCACCTTCGTGTTCATGATCGGCGACCGCTACTTCGGCACGATCCTGGCCTACGTGCACGAGCCCCATGCCGCGCGCCACCGGTTCACGAGCGCGCTGCCGACGCAGCTGCTGAAGTCGCTGGGGCCGCAGTTGCTGCCCGTGCTGCAACGCAGGGGGTGCGGGGAGCCGCAGCGGGCGCCATGAGGCGACATGGGCGGCCCAAAGACAAAGCCCCTGTAGCAGGGCTGCTACAGGGGCTTGAATCTGGAGGAGAGGGAGTCTGCCTTTGCGACGTCCCAAGCAGTCCTAAGTCGACCGATTTTCATGCTCCTTCATTGGGGAAACGCCTCAACAGCATTCCTGACCGATCCTTTCCGATCCGCTTCAATCCTAAAATCTATGGTAGAAAGGATGGTAGGTCAATATCTAAGGATGCAGGACTGTCATGGCGCGCAAGGCAAAGGAATTATCAGCACTCCAAGTGGGTCGATTGACCTCCCCAGGCAACCACGCCGTTGGTGGTGTGTCCGGTCTTTACCTGTACGTCAATGACGCAGGTGCTCGCTCATGGGTGCTTCGCACCATGGTCGGCACCAAGCGCCGGCACATGGGGCTCGGCGGCTTTCCCGATGTCCCTCTTGCTCGAGCCAGAGAAAAGGCAAGAGCAGCTCGCGACGAGATCGATCAAGGTATTGATCCCATTGCGCAACGTAAAGCGGCGGCCAGCCTACTGCGCGCCCAGCAAGCGACCGAAAAAACGTTCCAACAAGCGGCCGAAGGGTTCCTGGAGGCGCATGGGGACACCTGGAAGAACCCTAAGCACCGCACTCAATGGGCCAGCACCCTGAAAACCTACGCCTATCCAGTCATGGGCAACCTGCTCGTTCGTGACGTAGGCCAAGAGCATGTCCTCGCGGCGCTGGAGCCCATCTGGAAAACCAAGAACGAAACCGCATCACGATTACGAGGCCGAATCGAGAACGTGCTCGACTGGGCCACTGTCCGCAAATACCGTACAGGAGAGAACCCGGCACGATGGAAAGGTCACCTGGACATGTTGCTGCCGGCGCCCGGGAAAATCCAGAAGGTCGAGCATCACCGCGCGCTGCCAATCGATGCCACTACGGCTTTCATGGCCGACCTGCGGCAGCGAGAAGGAACTGCGGCCAGAGCGTTGGAATTCACCGTGCTGTGCGCAGCACGCAGCGGCGAAGCGCGCGGCGCGGTCTGGCCGGAGTTCGACCTAGACGCTGGGGTCTGGACCATCCCGCCAGAGCGAATGAAGGCAACCAAGGAGCATCGCGTTCCGTTGTCCGAATCAGCGCTTCGGATCCTTCGTGCCCAGCCCCATCTCAAAGACAACGAACTGGTCTTCCCTTCTGCTCGAGGCAAGCAGCTTTCCGACATGTCGATGACCGCCGTCATGCGACGCATGGAAGTGGATGCCGTACCCCATGGGTTTCGCTCCACATTTCGCGATTGGGCCAGGGAGCGCACGAACTACCCACGAGATTTGGCCGAACAGGCGCTCGCCCACGCTCTGGACAACAAGGTCGAGGCCGCCTACCGGCGCGGAGATGCGCTGGAGAAACGGCGCGTGATGATGCAGGAGTGGGATGACTTCTGCAGCGACGTGAGGCGCGGGGCAGAAAGATCAGCCAGCTGACACAGGCGGTCCGTGTCACGGTCGGGGCCGATACATTTAGGACAAGGGCGTGTTCAGCGCACTGCCCGCGCTAACGGATTTAGCCAACACCGAAATTCTTAAGAAGGTTGCGCGTGCAGATGATCGACATCCAGCTTCCACCCGATGACCTGATCGATATGTGGGATTTCACCCGGCTCATCGCCAAATCCATCTGTCCCAGTCTGCGAGAAGCTGAAGGCCACGCCTGGCTTCAGAAAAAACTTGAGAAGCTGCCTGGCTCGGATTTCGAAACTGCCTCTGAGATGACGGCAGATGAAAGAGCTTCGCTGCTTCGCCTGTTGCCCGAACTTCCCTCGCACGCAGGCATGTCCAAGAACGATCGCCAAGTGTTCATGGATGCCTATCTGAGGCATCCCGATCGTCTCCCCTGGAGCCCGGTGTTCGTGACCGAAGAAGAAGTCACCGCCAATAGCTTCAAGATTCTCCAGATTCAGGAAAAACATCTTCTCGAGCTTCAACAAGAAATCGCGTCCGGCAAAATCACAGCGCTCGACCAGCACCACGTCACCGAAACCCGTGCAGGAAAGAACATCCTCATCCGTCGCGAAGATGCGTTGAACTACCTCAAGGCACATCGGTTTCGCACGGTTGATGATCCGGGCTCTCGCTCCATCCACTCGGTGTCGAAACCGAAAGCCTCGGCTGCAAGAACGGCAACATCATCCAAAGCACTTGAAGCCGATCACCAAAGTGATTCGGTGAAAGCAGACTCGACCAACGCCCCCGAAGGGACGACAGCACTCGCTGACCTCGCTGCTCCCGTAACGACGCCAATCTCGGCATCCCCGCGGCCAAAAATGAAGCCGCCATCCTCCCAACAGGACGGCAAGCTTCACCGATTACCGAGGGAAAGCACAGAAATTTCGGTTGCCCCCACGCAGCACAGCACTGCCACAGTGATCTTGCGCCGGCGCCAAGTCGAGGCCCGAACCTCGTTGTCGCGCTCGGCCATCTACGACCGGCTCGACGCAAACTCCCCGCGCTATGACCCCACCTTTCCCAAGCAGGTAAAGCTCGGCAGTTCCAGCGTTGGCTGGCTGGAAAGCGAAATTGAAAACTGGCTCGCAGCGAGGACACACGTGTCGCGCCAATGACCAGACGGTGACCAACCCGAGGTAGCCCCTTGATCGACATGACAGGTAACTCTGTCGAACAATATCTGTCCGATTACGGACTGCGGGAACGCGACTTCACCGTCCAAGAACAGCCCCTCCACCACGGGCCTCATCCAAGCAAGCCAAGTCTGTCCTTTATGAACAATGCAAGACCTTCGTTTTCGCGCTTCTTCATCTAGCCCCGCCAGCACTCGGCCTCTCCGGCACTTGCTGCCATCTTTGACGCTTATTGACTCATGCTGCCAGAAGCCGAATATCCAATCACCAGCCTTCCCCCACTTATTCACGATGCCGTTCACGCCATCGCAGAAGAAGCCCAAGCTCCGATACCGCTTGTTGCTGCGGCAGCACTAAGCGCCGTATCCCTTGTGTGCCAAGATTTGATCGATGTAGATCTATATCCAGGCCGCAGCGTTCCATGCAGCCTGTTCTTCTTGACCGTTGCCGAATCGGGGGAAAGGAAAAGTGGTGTTTCGCGTCGCTTTACAAAATCCATTCACTCCTTTCAAAGCAAATCGATCGAAAAGCATAACGATTTAATCGCAAGATATTCGGCAGAACTTGATATACACAAGGCAATAGAAAAAATCTTAATCAAAGAGGCCGCAACTCGAGCAAGAGCCTCAAGGCCAACAGACGATTTAGTCAATGAACTCGAACAACTGAAGAAAAACGCTCCGATACCACCCAAATACGCAAAGCTTCTTTACGAAAATGCCACCCCCGAATCGCTGCGCGAGAATTTAGCCAACAGCTGGAACTCTGCTGGAATTATTTCGGATGAAGCTGAAATTGTCTTCAACTCCCGAACTTTCAGCAATCTCCAAGATTACAACAAACTATGGGATGGAGATGCCCTCACTGTTGACAGAAAAGGTACTGGCACGCAGATCATCGAAGATGCCAGACTGACAATTTCATTAATGACCCAGCGATCTACATTGCAAAACTTTCTTGGCAAAAGAGGGGCAAATTCCCGAGGAAACGGATTCTTGGCGCGAGTTCTTTTTTCTGCCCCCCAATCCAAAGGACCCAAATGGGATATACCCGTATATCAATCCCATGCACCCCACTCTTTCAACAATAGAATTGCATCGTTATTTGAAACTTGCACGGTGCGAAGAAGCACCAAATCGAAGAGATCAAATGTTGAGGTTTCGACAGAAGCGGGTCAAATCCGCGCACTGGTATCCGACGCCATGGCAAAGCATTCTCAATTTGGACATGCATTTTTTGGCGCACAAGATGTAACGGCAAAGCTTCGGGAAAATATGACTCGACTTGCGGCGTTACTGACCTATTTTCCAGATGGAAAAACAGAGATCAGCGCAACAGCCATGGAGCATGCCGGAAGAATCTGCCATTGGCATCTAAACCAATTCATTGCCTTTTTCCCGCCGCACTCCAGCATCGATAGTGCAGTTGCCGATGCATCCTTGCTAACGGGCTATCTGGCAAAAATGGGGCCAGCCCCTTGGAAGAAAAATGATGTTCTTCACAATGGGGGACTTCGGCCAGTCAGCCGCTTGGATGCGGCCATCAAAGTCTTGCTAGACAGCCAACAGTTAGAGCTCATCGAGATCGATGGTGCCTCGCACCTGAGGCCTTGCAATCCATTCGGGAAAATCTGATCCTCTGTGGGTGCGACCGTGCGATTCCATGCGAATCGCATGCGATTCGCATAGTTGCACTAAAGTAAAAATGATTATTCGAGTCTTGCTGCCGAGCGAGGGCTTGACCGCATCGTGGGCAACTTAGGCTATTAGCCCTCCCTGCCTGAGCTCCAGCAGCATGTCCAGCCGGGCCACCAGCGCCTGCAAAGAGCGCACACCAACAGATGGCGCCTCACACACCAGTGGCTGTCATTGCAAACAACCGCGCCTCCGGCTTCATGAATGGCTTGACCTGCCGCGGCTTCACAACTGAGACCACAATCGTGTGATCGTGCAGGAAAAGCGCCTAGGTGCCAGGCCTTCGTGGTATGTGCCCGTGTCTTTCATGCACATATGACATTGGCCTTGCCGTTTGGCAGATGAAAACCCCGCCATTGCAGTCCGCGAAGCCGCTCACGTTATTGAGAAACACCTTGCAGCGGTACACCAGCACAGGGCAGACGACGCCCAAGACATCGTTCGAGCTGCGGCGTCGAATCCGTTCGAGCACCCAGTCTAATTGCCGTCTATTCGACCCAAGGAAAAGATCGGAGCCCACCGAAGGCGCGCCATTCAGCGCGATATCGGAAAGAGGCGAAACTCCCTTGAAAAAAATACTGCAGCCACCTCATCCTTTGCGAAAGATGGCAAGTGCATCGCGTCCTGTGTCGCGGCTGGAGCGTTCCTCTATAGCCCTGCTACGGCATAACTTTGTACCACCCTCAACGCCAGAAAACGCAGACGGTCAATCGCATGAGCGACCTCTTTCGCAATCGAAATCACGATGCCTCTGAACCTTGAATATTGGAAAAGGATGAGATTGATAGAGACAGCCAAGATACCAGCATAGTCAACGAGGAAGCCTCTCCTCTTTCCTCCTTCCAAAAGGAAAGATAAAGACAGATGCCTACAGCATCTGTCGACTTCTCCCATGTACAGAGCCTTGATGTTCCATTGAGTGCATCTGGCACTCACGGGGGATCAGCGCTATTAAAGAAACTGATCTCCATGAAGAAATCATCTCCATCCCAAAAGCCGACGCTCAGTCGGCCTCTTTTCGACAATCCGATTTATGAAGGCCTCCTCCTCAATGAGGCTGCCTTCATGGGCGAAGATGGCGTGATCGTCATCACTGAGGCGTTTGACTCTGTCCGCCCTTTGATTGACCAATACGTGCTGGATATTTGCTCCAGTACGGCCGTCGCTTGGCAGTTGCAGGAAGGAAAAACGGGACGCCCCGTCCTGAAAAACTTGTGCTTGTCCCGGTATTCGGGCTTGCTGCAGGCGTTCATGGAGCGCGTGTACCTCGATCATCGCGATTCTGGGTTCACTCCGAGCCTTTGCAGCACCATTCTTTACGAGGCGATGGATGCGCTTCACTTTCAATCGACGCACTCCCCGAACCTGCAAGCGATGTCGAGCCACCCGTGGATGCGCAACTGGGAGTTGGAGAACTGGCTGATTTCGACAGTACGCAGCAAGGCCGAGGGCCGAGGCTTCAAGCGAAGTGAATACGAGAAGAAACGGAGCTGCGATCGAAATTACGAAACTGGTCGCGCATTTCTGGAGGCTGTGTTCAAGAAGTACTCCCGGGTGGAGG
Organism: Variovorax sp. GW458-11-26-14-LB1; assembly: GCF_059423965.1. NCBI lineage: Bacteria > Pseudomonadati > Pseudomonadota > Betaproteobacteria > Burkholderiales > Comamonadaceae > Variovorax > Variovorax sp. GW458-11-26-14-LB1. Next base: position 94,220 of record NZ_JBWKYW010000005.1, on the reverse strand, counting down.
TAGCGCGGTTGGACTTGAAGTATCAAAAGCCTTTCAAGGCGGAATTGACGCTCTCACAGGTGCGCGAGGACTTCCGGCGCCTCTGGAATGGTCGGCGCAAGAACCGACGATTCAAGGACCTAGTGGGCTACATGTGGAGCCTGGAGTACACGGACTTGGAGCGCTTTCACTATCACCTCATCTTGCTTTTCGATGGATCGCAAGTAAAGGACCCGTACTACCGCGGCCTGAAGGTGGGGCAGCGCTGGGTGGAGCGTGCCACGAAGGGGCGCGGTGACGTCCACTATTGCCGTGAAAGCGACTACCGTTACCCATACTTGGGGAGAATCGACGCGATTGACGTGGAGAAGCGCGAGTGCCTGCTCAGGCGGGGCGTGGAGTATCTGACCAAGTGCGATCAGTTACTGCTGATCGATTTGGAGCGCGTGCAGACCTTCGGCACATCGGCGTTTCCGCAGAAGACCTCAAATGCGGGCAAGCCGCGCAAACCGATGGGGTTGCGTACGCCTCGCAGGAGCAACAAGCCCGTCAAGGCCAGGAAAAACCACGTTTTGTTTGACACCGCGGGACTCTGGCCCCAATAGCCCAGTCTGGTGGGGCCTCGCCAATCACCATGTGATTGGTCTGTCGCGCGCAGTATTCGCCGTCATTTCGCTGTGCGTGGCCGACCGCTTGGCGTTCGTCCCATGGAAGATCAAGGCATCCGTCCGGCCAAGTCATCTGGGGGTGGACTGAGCCGGGAACACCGGGAACGCGCAGCAGCCACACCATGTGCTGCGAAGTCATCACTCGCCGCCTGCCTCAGGCCGGATCGCCGGCAGTGCAGGCAGGCGGCCCATCGCGTCACGCAAATGGACAACAGGGCACGCTGTAAAGCTCCGGCCTCTTCGAGCCAAGAAGCAGAACCTCGCTCATCCAAAGTTAAAGTTCCCTGGATTTATTCCATGATTCAATTATTATTGAATTATGGAAGAAAAAAATGTCATCCAAGCCCTGGCGGCTCTGGCCCAACCTGTGCGGCTGCAGGTCTTTCGGGCGCTTGTCGTTGCCGGTCCTGCTGGACTCACGCCAGGCGTACTGGCGGAGCAGCTTGGCGTGCCATCGACCAGTCTCTCGTTCCATCTCAAGGAGCTGACGCACGCCAACCTGGTCAGTCAGGAGCGCGACGGCCGAAACCTGATCTATCGCGCGGTGTTCGAGCAGATGAATGCGCTGCTCGGCTACCTCACGGAGAACTGCTGTCAGGGCGAGGCTTGCCTCGTCGACGGCGCCACTGCCTGCGACTGCTGAAGGAGAAACCCATGAAGCGCTTCCACGTCCACCTGCACGTCGACGACCTCGCCAAGAGCATCGACTTCTATTCCAACCTGTTCGCATCGCCGCCAGCACGCGTCGAGGCCGACTATGCGAAATGGATGCTCGACGATCCGCGCGTCAACTTCGCGATCTCCACGGTCGGGCATGGCAAGGGCATCGACCATCTCGGCATTCAGGCTGACGATGACGCGGAACTGGCCGAGCTGAAGGCGCGCGGCCAAGCCGCCGACCGCACCCTGCTCGACGAGGGTGAGACCGTGTGCTGCTACGCGCGCAGCGAAAAGCACTGGGTCACCGATCCGCAGGGGATCGCATGGGAGCATTTCCAGACCTTGGACGGCGCCGTGCCGGTCTATGGCCAATCCAAGTCCACAGCCAAGGCCGAGTCCGCTTGCTGCGCGCCTGGTGCGGCCCGGGGCATCCCGGTCAACGTGTCGGTCAGAGCCACGGGCGCCTGCTGCTGAGGGCTGCGCCATGCCCAAAGCACTTTCCGATTCGCTGGTCAGATCGCTGTTTGTCCGTGCAGAGGCCGCGTCTCTCGCGCCGGTGCAGTCCCTTCTTCGGGATGCCGGCCTTCCCGAAACCGATCTTCGAGAAGAGCACATGGAGGCCTTCTTCGTGAGCCGCGCGGGAGACGAAGGGATTCTTGCCTGTGTCGGTCTGGAACGGTTCGGCGACACCGCCTTGCTTCGCTCTCTTGCAGTTCGCGCTGATGCGCGCGGCCATGGCGTGGGCGATCAGGCCCTGAAGACCATGGAAGCCTTCGCCGCGTCGAAGGGGGTGAATCACCTCTGCATCCTCACCACCACGGCAGAACCTTTCTTCGCAGCCAGAGGCTTCGAGCGATGCGACCGCACGGCGCTGCCGGCTTCCGTGCAGGCCAGCAGCGAATTCAAGAGCCTGTGCCCAGCCTCGGCCGTGTGCATGTTCAAAGAGATCAACCCCACTTCCTCTACCGAGAAACATCGTCATGGCTGACAAGACCTACAACGTGCTGTTCATCTGCACTGGAAACTCTGCACGCTCCATCCTGGCCGAGGGCCTGCTGAACCACCTGGGCGAAGGGCGATTCAAGGCCTACTCGGCCGGCAGCCATCCCACGGGCAAGGTCAACGCCTATGCGTTGCTCACGCTGGAAAAGATGCACCTCCCGACCACTGGATATCGCAGCAAGAACTGGGACGAGTTCGCGAAGTCGGATGCACCGGCGATGGATTTCGTTCTGACCGTTTGCGACAAGGCTGCGGGCGAGGTGTGCCCGGTGTGGCCGGGTCAACCGATGACGGCGCACTGGGGCGTTGCCGACCCCGCGGCCTTTGAGGTGTCGGACGAAGCCACCGAGCGTCAGTTCATGGACACGGCTCTCACGCTGAAGCGCCGGATCGAGTTGATGCTGGCTTTGCCTCTGGCTCGGCTCGACTCGATGGCCATCCAGCGCGAGATCCGCGACATCGGCAAGGTTCAAAAGGCCACGCAATGACGCTCAACGTACTCATCCTCTGCACCCACAACTCGGCCCGCAGCGTGCTGGCCGAAGGCATGCTCAACCACTGGGCCCAGAAGCTCGGCAAGGACGTGAAAGCGTACAGCGCCGGCAGCGCACCCAGCGGAAGAATCAACCCGTTCGCCATTGAGGTGCTGCAGGCTGCCGGCGTGAACACCGAAGGTTTTCGCAGCAAGAGCTGGGACGAGTTCGTCACGCCGGTTATGCATGTGGTCATCACGGTCTGTGACAGCGCGGCGCAGGAGGCCTGCCCCTACTGGCCCGGCACGCGCGTCAAGATTCATTGGGGCTATCCAGACCCGTCCAACACCGAAGGGGGCGATGCCGCCAAGCGCCAGGCCTTCGAGCTGACGCGCCAGGCGATCTCCTATCGCATGCTGCAACTGCTCGCACTGGACAACCCGGAAGCGATGAGCGACGCCGAGCTGCAAGAGCGGCTGAAGCGCATCTCGGCGAACTGACACCATGAGCGCAGTCATCGAAAGCCCGCGCACCAGCGCGGCCCCCATGAGCGTGTTCGAGCGCTACCTGACGGTGTGGGTGTTCCTTTGCATCGTCGTCGGCATTGCGCTGGGGCAACTGTTCCCGGCGGCATTCCAGGCGGTGGGCCGCCTCGAGGTCGCCAAGGTCAACATCCCCGTGGGCGTGCTGATCTGGGTAATGATCATCCCGATGCTGCTGCGGGTCGACTTCGCGGCCCTCGCGCAGGTAAAAAACCACTGGCGCGGCATCGGTGTGACGCTGTTCATCAACTGGGCCGTGAAGCCGTTCTCCATGGCCTTCCTCGCCTGGTTCTTTGTGCGCCAGGTGTTCGCCGGCTCGCTGCCGGTCGACCAGCTCGACAGCTACGTGGCCGGCCTGATCCTTCTGGCCGCCGCGCCCTGCACGGCGATGGTCTTCGTCTGGAGCCGCCTGACTGGCGGAGACCCGGTCTTCACGCTGTCGCAGGTCGCATTGAACGACGCCATCATGGTGTTCGCCTTCGCCCCCATCGTCGGCCTGTTGCTGGGCCTGTCGGCGATCACGGTGCCGTGGGACACGCTCATCACGTCGGTGGCGCTCTACATCGTACTGCCGGTGATCTTCGCGCAGGTGCTGCGCAAGCAACTGTTGAAGGCCGGGGCGGCTGCGTTCGAGCGCGCCATGCATCGCATCGGCCCGTGGTCGATTGCCGCGCTCCTGCTGACGCTCGTGCTCCTGTTCGCGTTCCAGGGCGAGGCCATCATCAAACAGCCGCTGGTGATCGCCATGCTCGCGGTGCCGATCCTGATCCAGGTGGTGCTGAACTCCGGCCTGGCCTACTGGCTCAATCGAAAGCTCGGCGAGAAGCACAGCATCGCTTGCCCGTCGGCGTTGATCGGTGCGTCCAACTTTTTCGAGCTGGCGGTGGCCGCTGCCATCAGCCTGTTCGGCTTCCACTCGGGTGCAGCGCTGGCCACCGTGGTCGGCGTGCTGATCGAGGTGCCGATCATGTTGGCAGTGGTGAAGGTGGTGAATTCGTCGCGAGGCTGGTATGAGTCGTGAGCTGCCGAACGTCGACCCCGAACTTTTCGAGAAACCCGATGTGGATCTGCTGCTATCGGCACGGCGCTCCACGCATGCACCGCGCATCCTGTTGCTGTACGGCTCCGCTCGCGAGCGCTCTTACAGCCGATTGCTCACGGAAGAAGCGGCGCGGCTGCTTCGGGCACTGGGTGCGGAGACGCGGGTTTTCGACCCGCGCGGATTGCCGCTCCCGGACGCCGAACCCGACGACCACCCCAAGGTGCAGGAACTGCGCGACCTCGCGCAATGGGCCGAGGGCATGGTGTGGACGTCGCCCGAACGCCACGGCGCCATGACCGGCATCATGAAGGCGCAGATCGACTGGATACCGCTGGCCGTCGGTTCGGTGCGGCCCACGCAAGGCAAGACACTCGCGGTGATGGAAGTGTCGGGCGGCTCGCAGTCCTTCAACGCGGTGAACCAGTTGCGCGTGCTGGGCCGCTGGATGCGCATGCTCACCATTCCCAACCAGTCGTCGGTGGCCAAGGCCTTCCTCGAGTTCGACGACGAAGGCCGCATGAAGCCCTCGCCCTACTACGAGCGCGTGGTCGACGTGATGGAAGAGCTGGTGAAGTTCACGCTGCTCACGCGCGACTGTGCGGCCTACCTGGTCGATCGCTACAGCGAGCGGCGCGAGAGTGCGGAGACCCTCTCAAAGCGGGTCAACCTGCGCAGCATCTGAGCGAGGCGAAGCCAGGGTGCAAAGCAAGACCACGACGACGGTGATGCTGGGCGTGGCCCAGACTTTGTCGTGGGCCTCGTCGTACTACCTTCCGGCTGTCTTGGCCGGCGCCATCAGCAAGGACATCGGCGTCAGCACGTCTACGGTTTTCGGCGCCTTCTCGGTGGCGCTGCTTGTCGCGGCTGGCATCGGGCCTGTCGCAGGCCGACGCATCGACCGCATGGGCGGGCGCTCGGTGCTCATCGCCAGCAACCTAGTGTTTGCCGCAGGGCTGGCTGCACTGAGCCAGGCCACGCATGCCAGCCATGTGTTCGCTGCCTGGGCGCTGATGGGGCTGGCCATGGGCAGTGGCCTCTACGAAGCGGCGTTTGCCACCGTGGTGCGGCTGCACGGCCAAGAGGCGCGACGAGCCATTACCGGCATCACACTGTTCGCGGGTTTTGCTAGCACTGTGGGGTGGCCGTTGTCGGCCTATCTGGAAAGCACCGTCGGGTGGCGAGGCGCGTGTCTCACATGGGCGGCATTGCATCTGGTGATTGGTCTGCCACTCAACGCGCTGCTCCCACGAGCTTCTCATGCCCTCCCCGCACCGAAGTCCACCACCGCCGCGCAGGATGTAGGTGCCGGTCCTTCGTCAGCACACCAGCGTCGCGCCGCTATCCTGATGGCGTATGTCTTCGCCGTGACTTGGTTCATCAGCACAGCGATGGCGGCGCATTTGCCGGAGCTTCTGTTGGCCAGCGGTGCCACACTGGCCGCAGCCGTGGGCATTGCTTCCCTGGTCGGTCCCGCACAAGTGGCCGGTCGGGTGATCGAGTTCACCTTTCTCAAGCGTGCGCACCCGTTGCTTTCGGCACGCTTGGCCACGCTGGCGCATCCGCTGGGTGCACTGTGCCTCGGCTTGTTCGGTACGTCGGCTGCCGCCGCCTTCGCGGTGCTGCATGGCTTGGGCAATGGCATTCTGACCATCGCAATCGGAACTCTTCCGCTCCTGATCTTCGGTGCCAAGGGCTACGGACAACGCCAAGGATTCCTCATGGTGCCAGCACGCATCGTTCAGGCCGGGGCACCGTTTCTTTTCGGCATCGCGGTGGAGCGATGGGGCGACGGGGCACTGTGGTTCTCCGCTCTACTTGGTCTGTCCGCTTGTCTTGCGCTGGTGATCATGACTGCCGATATACAAAGGCCCGCTCTCGCGCCCGAATCTAGCTGAAACCAACTTCCCGAAATCGGAGTGTCCCGTTCATGGCACTGCTATCAGAACCAGCTCGGATTCGCCACTCGCCTATTTGCGATGACGCGTCAGCCCTGCGAGCGCCACCGCGCAAAAGGCCGCCCCTGCATAGAACCTGACGGATGCTCCGAGTCGGTCCCACAACAGGCCGGCGATCATGCTAGCGGCCAGCATGGCAAGGCCGCTGACCAGGCGAAGAATCCGAAGGCGGTGCCGCGTAGGTCCGCAGGCGCAGTGTCCGCGCCATGGCGGCCTGCAGGCTATTCCTGCAGCGCAGCAATCAGCGGGCAACACACACTGCCGCGGCTTGTGCTGCAGTCGTCAACCAAGGTCGCCAAGGCTGACTCGATGCGATGTAAGTCCATCAGCTTGGTGCGCACGTCGGCAAGTCTTTGCTCTCCGAGTTGGCGAGCGTCACCGCAATGGGTGCCATCTTCCAGTGCCAGCAATCCGGCCACCTCGTCGAGGCTGAAACCCAGGCACTGCGCAGACTTCACGAATCGAACTCTCGCCACATCTTTCTGGCCGTATCGACGGATGCTGCCGCAAGGCCGGGCGGGCTGCGGCAGCAGCCCCTTGCGTTGATAGAACCGGATGGTCTCCACGTTGACCCCCGCGGCCTGCGCGAATACGCCGATGCTGAACTGGTCCATGGCGCTTGACTCCGTACTTGACTACGGAAGTATTGTGGGCTTTTCGAAAGACATGGAGACAGTCAATGGAATGGATCGCACGGTTTGCCGACAAAGCCGGAGCCCTGGGCAGCATCGTCTCGGCCGCAGCGTGTCCAGCATGCTTTCCGGCCTTAGCGAGTCTTGGCGCTGCGGCGGGCCTTGGCATCTTCAGTGGCTACGAAGGCCTGTTTCTCACCACGCTGCTGCCACTGTTTGCAGGCATTGCACTGGTCGCCAATGCCGTCGGCTGGTATCGCCATCGGCAGTGGTATCGCGGCTTGGTGGGCATGATCGGCCCAGTGATTGTGCTCGTGGCCATGCTGCTTTTCTTCGGCCGGTGGCGGACTGCAGAATTGCTGTATGCCGGGTTGGCCTTGATGGTCGGCGTGTCGCTGTGGGACCTTCTTTCGCCAGCGCACAAGCGATGCAGTGGAGATGGTTGTGAGAGTGGGAGAGTGCGCCAATGACGCAAGGACAAGGCAAGCACGGCGCAGTCGTTTTCGACTCCGTGCTGACATGCCCCCACTGCGGCCACGCAAAGCGCGAGGCAATGCCTGTGGATGCCTGCCAGTTTTTCTACGAATGCGAGAACTGCACGATCTTGCTGCGCCCGAAATCCGGCGACTGCTGCGTGTTCTGCTCCTTCGGCTCGGTGAAGTGCCCGCCGGTCCAGGCGCAACAACAATGCTGCAGTTCGTAGCCTAGCGGCGCGCTCGTCGCGACCCTTGCCCGGATCGCGGCACCGGCACCGAAGTCCTCTGCGCCCGGAAGACGCAGATGTCTTCCGGGCGCGCGCGGGCACTACGACGGCACATTCTTGCACGCCCTCAACTGGGCTTCATGGCGGGCTCGGCGCTGGCGGTTTTCGCCCGGCGTGGTCAGCGCTCGTGGGCCATGGTCCAGCGGCAGCACGAGTGGCGGTGGCGGACAGTTCGGCGAACCCTTGCCGGCCAGGGTGTCAGCTCGGCGTTCAGCGGCCGCGACCCGTGCGGCCTTGCGCCCTTGCTCGATGACCTGGAAATCCGGCCCTGCCAGAGCGGGCAAGACAACGCCCAAGGTCAGGGACCCGATGAGAGTGACGAGTAGTTTTTTCATGATGAACTCCTGGAATTGATGGACGGGAACAAGCGCGAGCTGTAGTGCTCGCTGTCGCCGATCAATCCAGCCAACGGCAGTACAGGATGCGCACCGGCAACCGGGCATGCCGATCTCCAGGGTCGAAATAATCCGTATCCGGCACCGGCGCGACATGAACCGGCCAGGCTGCTGCTTCGTGTGCTCGGCACTCGCCGCCGACCTCATGCGGCAATGGCGCCGGGGCGCTGTAGCACAGCGCGCAGGGCATGGCATCCATAGCCGCCGGCATTGACGTCTCGTCCATGGCTGCAAACGCGACCGGCTCCGTCGTAGCCGAAACGATCGAGTGCTCCGCCCATCCCTCCTCCTGCGACGCAGGCGTCGAGGCGAGCGCCGCCGTGCCGAACAAGGACAGGCACAGATACAGCAGCAGCGCGACACCGAGGAGTGTGCGTTGTTGCTGCACGCGTTCAGGTCGGTCCATGACCTCTTCTCCAGAACGCTCGGCGAGGTGCATGCCTATCACGCGCCTTGCGCGGCCGGCGCATCAGCAGGTACGCCGCGGGGATCACGAACATCGACAGCAACGGGGCCGTGATCATCCCGCCCACCATTGGCGCCGCGATACGCTGCATCACCTCGGAGCCGGTCCCCGTTCCCCACATGATTGGAAACAGGCCCGCCAGGATGACCGCCACGGTCATCGCCTTCGGGCGCACGCGCAGCACCGCGCCTTCGCGGATCGCGTCGAGCAGGTCAGCCGTGCTCGTCTTGCCCTCGTCGACCCGTTCATCCCAGGCGTGCTTCAGGTACAGCAGCATGATCACGCCGAACTCCGCGGACACACCGGCCAACGCGATGAACCCGACCGCTCCCGCGACGGACAGGTTGTAGCTCAGCAGGTAGAGCAGCCAGATACCACCGACCAGGGCGAACGGCAGCGCAGCCATGATCAGCAGCGCTTCGTCCATGCGCTTGAAGGTCAGGTACAGCAGCACGAAGATGATCAGTAGGGTGAACGGCACCACCACCTTCAGCTTCGCCGTGGCACGCTCCAGGAATTCGAACTGGCCGGACCATGACACCGCATAGCCCGGCGGCAGCTTCACCTCTTTCGCAACGACGCGCTGCATATCCTGTACCGCCGAGCGCAGGTCCCGCCCCCGAATGTCCACGTAGACCCAGCCGGACAGCCGTGCGTTCTCGCTGCGCAGCATCGGCGGCCCGTCGGTGACACGGATGTCCGCCACGTCCGAGAGCACCAACCGCGCACCGCGCTCGGTGACGATCGGCAGAGCCCGCAGTTGCTCCAGCGATTCACGGATCTCCCGCGGGTAGCGCACGTTGATCGGGAAGCGCTGCAGTCCCTCGACCGTCTCGCCGATGTTCTCGCCACCCACCGCCGAGGCGATGACCGATTGCACATCGGCGATGTTCATGCCGAACCGCGCAGCCTCGTCGCGCTTGATGTTCACGTCCACGTACCGGCCGCCGGTGAGCCGTTCGGCCAAGGCGCTCGACACACCCGGCACGTCCTTGAGCACGCGCTCGATCTCACCGGTGACGCGGTCGATGGTGGCAAGGTCTGTGCCCGCCACCTTCACGCCCACCGGGCTCTTGATCCCGGTGGCCAGCATGTCGATGCGATTGCGGATCGGTGGCACCCAGATGTTGGTCAACCCGGGCACCTTGACGATGCGGTCGAGCTCCTCGACCAGCTTGTCCTGCGTCATGCCGGCACGCCACTGGTCCTGCGGCTTGAACTGGATAGTGGTCTCGAACATTTCCATCGGCGCCGGATCGGTCGCTGACTCGGCGCGCCCGGCCTTGCCGTAGACGCTCGCAACTTCGGGAACCGTCTTGATCAGCCGGTCGGTCTGCTGCAGCAACTCGCCGGCCTTTCCCGCCGACAGGCCCGGCAGTGCCGATGGCATGTAGAGCAGATCACCCTCGTCTAGGCGCGGCATGAATTCGCCTCCGATGTGCTGCAACGGCCAGAGACTCAACACCAGCACGACCACGGCGCCCGACAGCGTCAGTTTGGGCCAGCGCAGCACCGCATTGAGCAAAGGTTGATAGACCGCGATGAGGAGCCGGTTCAACGGGTTGGTCTTTTCGTCAGGAATCTTGCCGCGGATCAGGTAGCCCATCAGCACTGGAATCAATGTCACCGAGAGGCCGGCTGCGGCGGCCATCGCGTAGGTCTTGGTGAAGGCCAGCGGCGAGAACATGCGGCCTTCCTGGGCCTCCAGCGTGAAAACCGGGATGAACGACAGCGTGATGATGAGCAGCGAGAAGAACAGCGCAGGCCCAACTTCTGCGGCCGAGTCCGCGATCACGCGCCAGTGGTTTTCCCCGCACAGCGTCTGGTCCGGGTGATCGTGCCTCCACTTCTCGATGTGCTTGTGGGCGTTCTCGATCATCACCACCGCGGCATCCACCATCGCGCCGATGGCGATGGCAATGCCACCGAGCGACATGATGTTGGCATTGACGCCCTGGTAGCGCATCACGATGAAGGCCACCAGGATGCCGATCGGCAACGAGACGATCGCGACGAATGCAGAACGCAGGTGGAACAGGAAGATGAAGCACACCACCGCGACGACGATGAATTCCTCGAGCAGCTTGAAGCCCAGATTGCGCACCGCTCGCTCGATCAGGTTGGACCGATCGTAGGTCGGCACGATTTCCACGCCTTTGGGCAGGCTGGCCTGCAGGGCCTGGAGCTTTTCCTTGACGGCGGTGATGGTCTCCAATGCGTTCTTGCCAGAGCGCATCACGATCACACCGCCAACCGCTTCGCCTTCGCCATCGAGCTCGCCGATACCTCGGCGCATTTCCGGTCCAACCTGGATGCGCGCGACGTCACCCAAGCGCACCGACACGCCCGCGTCGGTCGTCATCAGCGGAATCTTGCGGAAGTCCTCCAAGCCCTGGAGGTAGCCCGACGCGCGCACCATGTATTCCGCCTCACCCAACTCGAGCACCGAGCCACCGGTTTCCTGGTTGGCTTTCTGGATCGCCTCCACCGCCTTGGTGTGCGGGATCCGGTAGGCGGCGAGTTTCTCGGGATCGAGCACAACCTGGTACTGGCGCACCATTCCACCGATGGAAGCGACCTCGGCCACGTTGGGCACGGTCTTGAGTTCATATTTGAGGAACCAGTCCTGCAAGGCGCGCAACTGCGAGGCGTCCTGTGTACCGCCACGGTCGACCAGCGCGTACTGGTAGATCCACCCCACGCCGGTGGCGTCGGGGCCGAGCGAAGCCTTGGCAGCCGCCGGCAGGCGTGACTGCACCTGGTTCAGGTATTCCAGCACCCGCGAGCGCGCCCAGTAGAGATCGGTGCCGTCCTCGAACAGCACATAGACGAACGAGTCCCCGAAGAAGGAATAGCCGCGGACCGTCTTCGCACCCGGCACCGAGAGCATGGTGGTGGTCAGCGGGTAGGTGATCTGATTCTCGACAATGCGCGGCGCTTGGCCCGGATAGGTCGTTCGAATGATGACCTGGACGTCGGAGAGATCCGGTAGCGCGTCGAGCGGGGTACGCATCACCGAATACACGCCCCAGGCGCTGATCATCAGCGTCGCCAGCAGTACCAGGAAGCGGTTGGCGATGGACCACCGAATGAGTTTGGCGATCATGGCTTGCTTCCCGGGGTTGCGGGCGCAGCTGGGGTTGCGACTGGAGGGGCCTTGGGGTCCGCAGCGGCGTTTGCCGTAGAACCCACCGCCATGGGCGTCACCCGGGTGAGCTGCGGCAGATCGTCCGCGTCGATGAAGAACTCGAAGCTCGCGCGGTCGCCGGGCTTCAAGTTGCCCGGCGCGCCGCCGGGAGGCAGCTTGAACTCCATGGTCATTGCGCCCCACTTCATCGTCGGAATCGGCCCGTGCGAGAAGGTCATCGCGTCCTTGGTGATGCTTTCCACCTTGCCTTCGCCCACGTGCCTCGCGGTCCCGGCAGCAGGTGCGGAAGGGATGGGCGCGGCAGGCATTGTTGCGGCGGGCGCGGCGTTCAGGCGCGCCTCGACACCCTTGAGGCTGGCTTCTGAGTCGATCAGGAACTGAGAGGACACCACGACACGCTGGCCAGCCTGCAGCCCGCGCTTGATCTCGGTCTGGCCGCCGCTCTCCAGTCCGATCTCGACGTCGACCGGTCGGAACCGACCGTTGTCCTCCGCCAGCATGACCACCGAACGCTTGCCCGTCTGGATGACTGCCTCGGTCGGGATCAGCAACGCCTTGTCGGCACGCGTATCCGTGAAGTTCATCGAGACGAACATGCCAGGCACCAGCCTACCGGTCGGATTCGCCAGTTCCATGCGTGCCTTGAGGGTGCGCGTCGCCGGATTCACATCAGGAAGAATGGCTTGCACCCTTCCATCGAAGGTCTCGCCGGGCGCGGCAGGCGTTCTGGCCTGCACCCTGGCGCCCAATCGAACCAGCGGCGCCTGGCTCTCGGGGACTTCGGCGTTGGCCCAGACGGTGGCCAGGCCGTTGATGCGGAACAGCGTGGTGCCGGCGCTCACCGTCATGCCTTCGCGCGCGGCCAGTTCAGTGACGACACCGCCGATTGGCGCGGCCAGCGTGATGCGAGGCTGGGTGCGACCGCTGCGCGCGACCAGTTCGATCTGTCCTTCGTTCATGCCGACCTGGCGCATGCGTTGACGCGCGCCGTCGACCAGTGGGGCCAGATCGGTGCCACGCATGCGCTGTACCGACAAGAACTCTTCCTGGGCCGCAATCCATTCGGGCACATAGAGCTCGGCCAGGGCCTGGCCTTTTTTCACCTGATCTAGCGTGGCGCGCACGTTCAGGCGTTCGACGTAGCCGGTTGCCCGGGCCTGCACGATGACCTGGTCGCGCTCGTTGAAGGCGATGCTGCCGACCGTGGCCACCTGCGGCGACACGGTGCCCTCGGACACAAGAGCGGTCCGCACGCCCAGGTTCTGCTGGACCCGTGCACTCACCGTCACGCTGTTCTGGTCGCCGTCGCCGCCTGCGTAGACGGGCGACATCATCATGTCCATAAAGGGCGACTTGGCCGGCTTGTCGAACCTGTTCCCCGGCACCATGGGGTCGTGGTAGTAGAGGATCTTCTTGCCGTTGGCCGGATCGGTGTCGCCGGCCTTCAGACCTGCTGCGATGTGGCGCCGGGTGGCGTCCTCGCCGGTCTCGTTGGGGGAAGCTGGCGATGCCGTCGGGGCGCTCGCCGTGGGCATGGACGCCGCCGGGATCCCGTCGGCGGTGGGTGACGCGGCCATGCTCCTGCCGCGCTGCAACCCGAAGGTGTACGCACCAAGGGCGGCTGCGGCGAGGACCGCCGCGGCGATCAATCCAAGGAAAAAGGGTTGGGTTTTCATTGTTGAGGCTCCTTGACGTCCACGGTCGTTGTCGACGCACTGGCAGCGAGTGCTGGGTGGCCGGCCGGAATCAGGAATTCGAGCTGAGCCCATAGGCCTGCGGTTTCCATCTCGAGGCGCAGGCGTTCCATGCGCGTGTCGATCTCCATGCGTCGCGCCTCGAGCGCGGCGCTCAGCGTTCCTGCGCCGCCGCGGTAGGCGGCCAGTACTGCCTGCGTGCGTTCGGAGGCGAGCGGAATCAGCGAGCTGTCGTACAACGCCAGCCGCTTCCGGTTGCTCTGCCATTGCTGCAGCAGGGAGAGTGCTTCGGCGGTGCTTTCGCGGGTGGCCTCTTCCCGCTGGGCCTGCATCTGCTCGGCTGTCGCCAGCTTGGCCGCAAGCTCCCGGTCCTGGCGATTCTTCTGGTCGAGCTGCAGCGGAATCGACACGTTGAGCGACACCATGTTCGAGTAGGCCGGGCCACGCTGGCTGTACATCAGCTCGACGGTCCAATCGGAGCGCTTGTTGCTCTGCGCGATGTCGGCCTCCGCGCGCGCCACGGCTTCCTGCCGTGCCATCAACGCGATCTGGGGATGCTCACCGATGTGAGCCTCCAGATTGCGGGCGTCCAGGCGAACGGAGCCCAGATCCGGGAGCACTGTTGAGGGCTGGGGTGTGCCCGGCCCAACCCAGCGCGCCAGGCGCGTTTGAGCCGTGGCGATCTGGCGCTCCTGCGCAAGGATTCGGTCGTCCAGTTGCGCCAATGCGGAGCGCGCAGTGAACACATCGGCCTGCGTGCCACGACCGCCACGGTAGGCGGCGTTGGCGCCCTCGATCTGCAGGTTCAGCTCGGCACGTTGCGTTTGCAGCAGGTCCCGCATCCGACCCTGGTAGTAGCGATCGAGCCAGGCAGTTGCGGTGTCGCGCCGCAGGTTGGCCAAGGCCACGGCGCGACCCGCTTCTGCGACCTCGACTTCACGGTCAAAGCGAGCCGCGCGGGCCTGGCGCTTGTCGGAGCGGGTGAACTCCTGCATCACCCCGATCGAGCGCATCGTCATGAAATCGCGCGTGAGGCTGAAACGGTCGCTGCCGTTGACCGGCAGGTTGCTGATGCCGGCCTTCAGCACCGGGTCGGGCAGTTGCCCGGCGGCCACGGCCATCGCGCGCGCCGCGCTGGCGGCCGCGTCTTGCGCGACGATCTGGCGCGAGCGCTCTTCGGCAAGCCGCAGCGCCGAGTCGAGGGTGAGCACCTGTGGGGTCTGTTGCGCTTGGGCGCCGAGGCTGAGGGTGCCGGCACACAGCACCAACGCCACGGCCCAGTGACGGGGCCAGCGCCGTGCGTTCGGCCTGGCGGGGAAAGAAACGGTGAACATGAGATCTCCTGACGACGAACCCCGTGGGGCAGGTGTCGGGCCGCTGCGCCACGCACAGGTGAAGCCCGTGCGGACGGCAAGGCACGACAGGTGCACCGTCCCAGCTCGCGAGAGCCGTCGGCGCAGCGTCGATCAGTGGATCAGGTTCGGTAGACGCAGTGCAGGATGGCGTGCGGGGGCGATGCCGCAACCAGTGCACTCAAGGAAGCCGCCGCAGGGCGTGGAGGCTGTGTCGCCTCGGGCGCCCAAGGCGTCAGGAGAAGCGGCGCCAGCAGCGCGACGGGGATCGTCAGCGTGGATGCATGGTCGCTTTGTTGGCCGAATTTGCAGTGCTCGGCACACAGGTTGGCAGAACCTGTATCTGTCATGCCGACCATGTCTCCGCAGGGAGGCGACTGCGTGGCTGCGTCAACGCTTGCATTGACAACTGCGGTCGTTTCGCCGGCCATCTGCATCAAGGCAGCTGAGCCCATGTCCATCGCGCCCGACGAGAGCGCTGGGCAGGCATAGGCTGCGATCGACAGCTGCGCGAACAGCAGCACACCGATCAGTCCACGGGCGATCAGGTGCACCAGCCGACGTGTCATGACCCCATCCTTGGCAATGCCGACCAAAGCATATTCGTGACGCGGGGTGCGCGAACCTGCCTGGAAAGGGTTGCGATGGGAGCCATGGAAGGACGTGTGGAACGCTGTGTATGGAACCGGTGCGAGCGAGGTAGTTCCGCGAATTCTAGGCCTTGTCGCTCAAACCGAACCGCAAGTCGCGGCAAAAAGCGCGACTTGCGGTCTCGGGCGCTCCAGGGCTGTGCGCCAATCCATCAGCGGCTGGCGGTTGCCGCCGACCGCGAGCCCTGTCGCGTGATGCGTTCCACCAAGGCGCCGAACTCGGGGCCGTTGCGCAGGCGTGCGTACTCGGCGGCGGCCTGCCTGTAGGCGGGGTGAGACAGGTTGGCGCCTGCTTCACCGTTGGTGGCCGCAGCCAAGCCCGAACGAATCCAGGTCAACGTGTCGGCCTGAACCATTGCGCGGCTGTTGGCGCCGACGCTCGCGACAGCCCGCGGATTGCCTTCGGGGTAGCCTTGGTCTGGCGAGTTCTGCAGCCAGCTTCGCGTGTCCGAAGCCACGGCGGCGCGGCTGGTGCTGGAAGTCAGCGGTACGGGGCGGGGGTCACCCTCTGCATAGTTGCCAGCAAGCGCAGGGCCGGCGATCGCGCTGAGCAGCGCGGCCAGCGTCAGGGAGGTCTTGAGAGAGGTCTTCATGATTCGATCCTTTGGCAAAGAGTGGGCAATGTTCCCGGTCGAGGAGGCGCAATTGAAGGTGCGCTTGTCTCTTTCCGTGAATCCAACTCTAGGTCGCAGGTCGGCGAATTCCCGCACGCGAAGATTACAGTTGCGTCATCCAGCGCAGTCGTTGACGGGCATGGTGATCACACCTCTCGCGCACGGGTCTCAAAGCAGGTGTGAAATCTCGCTCAAGGGCTTCAACCCCGAACCGAAGCGGCCGATCGCTTCGCGGTGGTTGCCGAGTTCGCTGTAGGGCAGATACCGGATACCGAGTTCGGCGACACGCGAAAACGCCGGGCGGCGCAGCTGAAGCCGCACGTCGTCGCGTCGCGCATCGGGTGCTACCAGGAACATCGACACTCCGGCGCCCAACTCCGTGCCCAGTGCAAGGTCCAGCATTCGCACGATGCCCGAATAGATCGAGGTCGAGTGTTCCACCTCGAAGGCTGCGGCGATCTTGGAGCCGTCGGCTTCCACCCAGATCACGTCGATCAGACGCACCGAGTCCAGGCCGGGCTGAGCTCCCGAAGGCAACTGCGTCAGGCAGCCGTCGCCGAGTCGCCCTCCGGCATAGCTGCGGCCCTGGTCGTTGGATGCGATCCAGACGCCGTAGCCCAGCGACCTGCCCAGGTCGCGCAGCCATCCCTGGATTTCCGTGTGGGTCGCGTCGCTCTCGCGTTCGGCGGCCCAGCGCTTGTGTGCGGCGGCCGATTCCTCGCGCACTTTCTCGAGATCGGCCTCCCAGCCCCGGATGGCCGCTGTATCGTCGTCACGCGGCGGTGCCGTGTACCGCCCCGAGCCGATGTCGAAGAGCAGGCCGGCCAGGGCGCCCATGTCGTTGGACAACAGCCGGCGGTGCTGCGCATTCAGCCGCAGACAGCCTTCGCGCATCGAAAGATAGTGGTCCCACTTGCCAAGCTTGACGTTGCTGCCCGTGACGGCGTTGTAGCCCTTCACGATCGCCGTATTGAATGGCATCACGATCGTGGGATGGACGAAGTACAGAAGATTCGCCACGGCCGGCCCGAGGCCCTTGATCTGGTGCGCGTCGATCCGACGGATGGCTTCGACCACCTCCGCGGCGCTGTCACAGCAGTCGCAGGCATGCAGGAGTCGGGCGAAGGCACGCTGGTTAGCGGCGTTCTCATAGATGTCGGGAATGCGCAGCTTGGGCTTCCAGAGAAACGCGTGGTCAGCGCCCTTGAATATCTGGCGCTGCTCCGCCACCGAGCCCACGACCGTCTCAAGTGAGGATCCTCGAAACGCGCTGCCGAAAGTCCCTGCATCGATGTCCTTGACCACCTGGGCCAGGCCGCGGCGGATGGATCGGAAGTTTTTGAGCCTCTCATCCCACAGAAACCATGAGTTGTAGGTGCTCAACGAATCGGCTTTCCAGTGACCGATGAGAACTTCAAGACCGATAGTCATGGGAGAAAAAGGGCAATGCGCAGTCCGCGATAGCGCCGATTGAAACACGGTCCCTGCTGCAGCCGGTGTGCAATCTCGGCGCGCCGACCAGGTCGGCCGCGGATCAGCTTTCCGACACCGCCATGGAAAAGCTGATCTCAGTGACGCCCGATCGGGAGGTGGCGCGGGTCTGGCCTCCATGCATCCGCGCGATCGCGGCCACGATCGCCAGGCCCAGCCCGTGGTGCTCCGACGAGTCCGAGCGGGAACGCTCTGCCCGGAAGAAGCGCTTGAAAAGATTGGGTAGCACGTCGGCGGCGATCGGCTCGCCACGGTTGGCAACCTTGACCCAGACGCCGTCAGGCTGCGTGTCGATCACGACCGCGATGGTTGAGCCCGGCGTCGCATATCGGCTCGCGTTGCTCAGCAGGTTCGACAGCGCCCGACGCACCAGTCCGGTGTCGACACCAATGCGCGCATCCCCGCTGACATGCACCTTCAGCCCCACGTCCTCTAGCGTGGCCTCGTGAAAATCCAGTACCGTGCGCACCTGGTCGGCCAGGCTGACAGGCGCCGAGCGGCGAGCAACAGCGCCGCGGTCCGCGTGGGACAGGAAGAGCATGTCGATCACGATCGCGGAGACGCGCCTTGCCTCTTCCAGCGCCGACAGCAGCGCGTCGCGCAGTTCCTCGATCGACCTCGGCCGCGCCAGTTCGACCTCTACCATCCCGACTAGGTTGGCCAGCGGCGTGCGCAGTTCGTGCGCAACGTCCGCGTTGAACGACTCCAACTGCTGGTAGGCCTGTTCCGCCCGGTCGAGAACCGCGTTGAACTGAGCGACCCAGGGGGTAATTTCGGAGGCATACGGGGAGGGATCGATGCGCAGCCCCGGATGCGCGGGTCCCGTGGCGGCGGTCTGCTGAATCAGCTTCTTCAGGGGTTTCAGACCCCGGTGCACCAACAGCGCACCGGTCAGGGAGATCATCGCGGACCCCAGCACGACCGCACCGACCAGTGTCCAGGCCAACCGACGCAGAAGCCGGTTGTCCTCCTGGATGTCGATGCCCAGTTGCAGTTGCATGGCGGCATCACCCGGCTGCGCCTGGAGCTCCTCAGTCGGCTTCCAAAGCCAGCGTGCGGATGCCCGGGTCGGCCTGGTCGAGTAGATGGTCTCGTCGCCACGGCGCAGCACCAGGCTGATCTCGGCATGAGTGAGAAAGAAATCGTCCAGCTTGTGGCGCAAGCCGTCCGGCCCAGGATCGCCGCGCGACTCCTGGATCAGGTGCCGGATCAATTCGGACTGGCGTTCGAACTCGCTGGCCTGCTTGACCTGAAAGCTCCATGCCGTGACGGCGTAGATCGCCACACAGACGAGGCTCAGGCCGATCAATGCCTGCGCCGCAAACCAGCGAGACAGCGCGACCTGGATGGAGCCTGTGCCTTCGATATTGGAGGTTGCCTCGGCTTTCGCTGGCTTGACGACCGCAGGGGGGCTCGAGGCACCGGGCTCGCGGATGGCTTCGCCGGCGTTCACGATCCACTGCCCTGTCGGCTCTCAAGCACGTACCCCATGCCGCGCACCGTGTGCAGCAACTTCTCTTCGAAAGGATCGTCGATCTTGCTGCGCAGTCGCCGGATCGCCACTTCCACCAAGTTGGTGTCGCTATCGAAGCTCATGTCCCAGACCTGATCTGCCAGTTGCGTGCGTGACAGCACGTTGCCCTGGCGCCTCATGAGCAGCGTCAGCAGCGCGAACTCCTTGGCGGTCAGCTCCAGACGATGCCCGTTGCGCGTCGCCTTGCGCGCCACTACATCGAGGTTCAGGTCTTTGAGCGTGTAGTTGGACACCTCATGGAGTTTGCCGCGGCGCAGCAGCGCCTGGATCCGTGCAAGCAGTTCGGAGAACGCGAAGGGCTTGGCGAGGTAATCATCCGCACCGCTTTGAAGTCCGCGCACCCGATCGGCCACCTCGTCGCGAGCCGTCAACATCAGCACGGGCATTGACTTGGACTTGCGCAGGGCCTCCAGAACGGCGAAGCCATCGATGCCCGGCAGCATCACGTCCAGCACCAGCAGGTCGTACTCGCCGTCGAGGGCGAGGCTGCGACCTTCCAGGCCAGAACGCGCTAGGTCGACCACAAAGCCGCTCTCAGTCAGGCCCTTGACGAGGTAGTCGCCCAGTTTGTGTTCGTCTTCGATGACCAGGATTCGCATCGTCGAATGCTACGGCGCGGGGTCGTGTGCGTGGATTACTTCTTTGTAATCCAAGTGGCGGGTGACTGGCGGACTGGCTTCCTAGAGTTCATTACATGCCAGCCAGTTGACTGGCATCGCCGGCTCGGTGGTCGATGCCGACGCGTTCAGTGCAGCTCGCAAAGTCCGAGCCATTCGTTGAAGGAGACCTGTCATGAAGAACCGTCAATTCCTCTCATTCGCACTCGCTGCCGGCGTGGGCGCTGCCTTCGTCGCGCCGCTCGCGGCCTATGCGGAAGGCCCGTCGCACTTCGCCCCCAACGAAGCCGGCGTGGTCTATCACCCGGGCGAAGCCGGATCGGGAAAAACTGCAGCGCAGGTGTCCACTGAACTCGCGGATGCTCAGAAAACCCCTGCCGGGGCCAGCATGCTGCGCTGGGGATCGATGAGCACACCAAAGGTCGGGGCCTCCAAGTCGCGCGCCGAAGTGGTGGCCGAACTGGAAGCCGCGCAAAAGCAGCCCAATTGGGATGCAGCAGCAAGGTACGGAGCACCTCTGCTTGCGCCCAAGGCTGACGCGAGCAAGGGCCGCGCACAAGCACAACCCTGAGGGCTGCGTGTAGGACTGGATGTACGTACAGGCCATCTGACACACCGCTCGATCTAGAATTCGCCACATGCACCGGGTTCGCCTGTTCGTCCTTTGGATCATGATGTTTGCCGTACCCTTCCAGGGGTACGCTGCGGCTGCCATGGTCTTTTGCGGGCCTGGACACGCCGGTGCAATGACGGAAATGTCCGCTGAGCGGACCGGGATGCAAGACCACGCCCAACATCCGCATGCGGACGGGCGCGGCGACCATCACCACGAGGCGTCACAGGCGGTCAAACCGCCTGCGAAAGACAGCACTGCCAAGGCTGCAAGCGCGGAACCTGACGCGATGCACAAGTGCGGAACCTGCGGCGCGTGTCATGCAACAGCGCTGACCAGTACGTTGGAAGTGGCCGTCTTCCACGATCTTCCCCGCGCCGATCTGGCGGAGCCCGCCATCACGGTAGCCACGCTCGCGCCACGCGTTCTCGATAAGCCTCCTCGCTTCTGACGCGTTCGTGCGCCCGTGACCCGCGTCACGGGCGCACGAACGCTCATGCATCGCCTGCGTCATGCCCTTCGGGCGGCTCTGACGTACTCCGTTCATGAACTTGCGAGGACTCCATGTTCCATCTTTCGCCGGCCCGTTGGCTGGCCGCTTCTTCCGCCCTAGCAGCACTGGCCGCCGTGGCCCAGCCTGCGTCCACGCAGCCCCCCGCGCCAGCGCCTGCCAGCGCAGCCTCGACTGAGGCGCCGCCGCCAGTCCTGACCTACAAATCCGCACTCGACGGCTATCGCCCCTTTGCGGACGACAAAACCATCCCCTGGAAAGAAGCCAACGAGACGGTCTATCGCCGCGGTGGCTGGCAGGCCTACGCCAAAGAAGCATCGGGCACCGGCGCGGCAGAGGCCGAATCGCCCAAGAGCCCAGCCGCTGCACCTGCCGCACATCCAGGCCACTCGATGCCCATGCCTGCGAAGAAGGAGAAACCATGAAGCGCGCTTTGCGTTTGACGGCCGTCGCCGTTGCAGCCGCTTTCCTGGCGGGATGCGCCTCGGTCAGTATCGACGACGCCCTGAAGGAGACGAACTCCAGCGCGCAACAGTTCACCGGAGGCAAGCTCGAACTCAGCCGCACCCAGGAACAGCGTGATCGTCGCTCTGCACTGACGCAGGAACTGCTGGCCAAGCCGCTGTCGCAAGGCGACGCGGTGCAGCTCGCGCTGGCCAACAGCCCGTCCGTCCAGGCGCTGATCGCCCAAAGCTGGGGCGACATCGCCGCAGCGAACCAGAGCAGCCGACTGCCCAACCCTATTCTCTCTTTCGCGCGCACACGCCTGAACAGTGAGCTCGAGCTGGAGCGGCTGCTGTCCTTCGGTCTGGTAGACCTCATCCTGCTGCCGCAGCGTCTGTCGATCTCTAAGAGCCAGGCGAGCCAGGCCAAGGTTCAGCTGACCAGCACTGTGGTCGACCAAGTGACGCAAGTGAAGCAAGCGTGGGTCCGCGCCGTGGCTGCCCAGCAGTCGCTGGTGTACGCAGAGCAGGTCAACAAGTCGGCCCAAGCCAGTGCGGAACTCGCGCGACGCATGCAACAGATCGGGAATTTCTCCAAGCTCCAGCGTGCACGCCAGCAGGTTTTCTATGCCGATGCGACGACACAACTTGCTGCGGCGCAGCACGCAACGACCGCAGCGCGCGAGGAACTGATCCGAGCCTTGGGCCTGGACGATACCCAGGCCGCCAAGCTGACCCTGCCGCAGCGTCTGCCCGATCTGCCGAAAACGCCGCGCGAAGCGAAGGAAGTTGCCGCGACTGCGACCGAGCAACGCCTCGACGTTCAGCTTGCGCGCGCGCAACTGGACGTAGCCGGCAAGTCCCAAGGCATCAACCTGCTGTCGACGTTCATCGACGTCGAGGTGGGCGGCCGCCGCGACACCGTGTTCGACAACGCGGAGAACACGAAGAGCACCCGCCGAGGCTTCGAGCTCGACATGCGCCTGCCGCTGTTCGACTGGGGGTCAGCACAACGCGACATGCTGAATGCACAGTCGCTGGCCGCAGCGAACCGGTACGACGCCACGATTCGCGGCGCGGCGTCGCAACTGCGCGAGGGGTATTCGGCCTACCGCACTTCCTACGACATCGCGCGCCACTACCGCGACGAGATCGTTCCGCTGCGCCAGGCCATGGGCGAAGAAAACGTGCTTCGCTACAACGGCATGCTGATCAGCGTGTTCGAGTTGCTGGCCGAAGCACGCGACCAGATCGCAAGCGTGACCAACGCTATCAACGCCCAACAGCAGTTCTGGCTGGCCGACGCGGCACTGTCCGCCTCGGTGATGGGCAAACCCACCGCAGCGGGTGGCTCGATGGCCACCGGCGGCGGCGAAGCCTCCGCCGCTGCCGCGCACTGACCCCACAACGAATTGAACGACATGACCAGCAGACGCAACTTCATCACCGGCGCCGGTGCCATCACCGGGGCCGTCGCCGCGGCAAGCGTGAGCAAGGTGGCCATGGCCGCCTTGCCGGAGCCCGTGCTCCAGACCACGCCAAACACCATGCCCCCGCTCATCCCCTCGAGCGGACGTCCCTACAACCCCGTGGTCACCCTCAATGGCTGGACCCTGCCTTGGCGCATGAACAACGGCGTCAAGGAGTTTCACCTCGTGGCCGAACCCGTGGTGCGCGAAATGGCACCGGGCTTCAAGGCGAACCTCTGGGGCTACAACGGCCAGTCCCCCGGTCCGACCATCGAGGTCGTCGAAGGCGACCGGGTGCGGATCTTCGTGACCAACAAGCTGCCCGAACACACGAGCATCCACTGGCACGGCCAGCGCTTGCCCAACGGCATGGATGGCGTGGCCGGCCTGAACCAACCGCCGATCCGGCCGGGCAAGACCTTCGTCTACGAGTTCGTGGCACGCCGCCCCGGCACCTTCATGTACCACCCGCATGCGGACGAGATGACGCAGATGGCGATGGGAATGATGGGCTTCTGGGTGACGCACCCCAAGACCGAGCATCCGCTGATCGAGAAGGTCGATCGCGACTTCGTGTTCCTGCTCAATGCATACGACGTCGAGCCCGGCAGCGCCACGCCCAAGATCATGACGATGCTGGACTTCAATCTGTGGTCCTGGAACAGCCGAATCTTCCCGGGCATCGATTCGCTCAACGTGAAGCTCAACGACAAGGTGCGCATCCGTATCGGCAACCTGACGATGACGAACCACCCGATCCATCTGCACGGGCACGAGTTCCTCGTCACAGGCACCGATGGGGGCCCAACGCCCAAGTCTTCGCGCCAGTACGAGGTGACCACCGACGTGGCGGTGGGCCAGATGCGCCAGATCGAGTTCCTGGCCGACGAGGAAGGCGACTGGGCCTTCCACTGTCACAAGAGCCATCACACGAT
This sequence comes from Variovorax sp. GW458-11-26-14-LB1, assembly GCF_059423965.1. Taxonomy (NCBI): domain Bacteria; kingdom Pseudomonadati; phylum Pseudomonadota; class Betaproteobacteria; order Burkholderiales; family Comamonadaceae; genus Variovorax; species Variovorax sp. GW458-11-26-14-LB1. The sequence goes on along the minus strand of NZ_JBWKYW010000005.1, from coordinate 70,572 downwards.
GAATGCCATGGGACACGACGTCCCCACGCTGATCGGCCTCGATCACAAGGACGTCGCCAAGCAGATCACCAACCTTGTGCCGGACTACATGGTCATGGGCGAGCGCGGGATGGCCGACATGGCCGAGATGGAGATGCCGATCCCCGACAACACCGCACGAATGATGACGGGCGAAGGCCCGTTCGGTTCGGTCGAGATGGGCGGCATGTTCAGCATGGTCAAAGTGCGCAAAAACCAGAAGGCGGGTGACTACTCGAATCCCGGTTGGTTCAAGCACCCGAAGGGCACCGTAGCCTACGAGCTGGACGGCCCGGCACCCGAGACTTCGCGGCAGCGCGGCGCCGGCGCGGCCGCGATGCCTGCGAAGAACATGCCCGCCAAGAACATCGAAGTCCAGATTCGCAAACCCGCCAGTGGTCACTCCGGCCACTGATCTTTTCGCCACTCCCTTCCAACCTCAACTTCTCAAAGGAAACACATGAAACACACCCTCCGCAATACCGCGCTCGCTGCCTTGGTGGCACTGGCCGCCGCAGGCGCTTCCGCATCGGGCACGCATGCCGGCGGTCATGGCCACGATGCCGATGAGGCGATCGGCAAGCCCGGCGTCGCTGCCAAAGCCACGCGCACCATCAACGTCGATATGACGGACAGCATGCGCTTCACGCCCGCCGACATCAGCGTCAAGCAAGGCGAGACCGTGCGCTTCGTGATCAAGAACTCGGGCCAGATCAAGCACGAACTCGTGCTCGGCACCGAGAAAGAGCTCAAGGAGCACTACGAAGCCATGAAGAAGAACCCCGAGATGGAGCACGCTGACCCGAACATGGTGACGCTGGCCGGTGGCAAGACCGGCGAGATCGTCTGGCAGTTCACCAAGGCTGGCAAGGTTGACTTCGGCTGCCTGCAGCCGGGCCACTACGACGCCGGGATGAAGGGCGCCGTGAAGGTGACCAAGGCCGGCAAGTAAGCGCGACGCTTCCGCTGCGGCCTTCCATCGGCCGCAGCGGGCCCCCCCCCCCCCCCCCCCCCCCGGGACTCCATATTCATTCATATCCAAGGAGATCCTCATGTCGAACATTCGCATCGCACTCGTGGCATTCGCTGCTGCATTCTCGTTTGCTGGCGCGGCAAGCGCGCAATCGTCCAAACCCGCGGCGGACATGCCCGGCATGGCGGACAAGGCATCGGCAGCCGGCGCCGCCGATGCGTCCGCAGCATCGGAACTCACCGACGGCGAGGTCCGCAAGGTGGACAAGGACAACAAGAAACTCACGATCAAGCACGGTCCGCTGAAGAACCTGGACATGCCCGGCATGACCATGGTGTTCGGCGTCAAGGACGACGCCATGCTCGACAAGGTTGAGACTGGCGCCAAGGTCCGCTTCCAGGCAGAGAAGATCGACGGAAAGATCGTCGTCACCAAGATCGAAGCGGCTCGCTGAGCGCATCAGGAAATCTGGCCGGCAGTGATCGCCAAAAGGGTGGAGAAAGACATGACGTACGCCAGTGCTTCGCAAGTCGTTCGGCAAATCCTTGAGGGGCCGGTTACCCGGCCGGCGTTGCTGCATTGGCGGCGTCGACAATTCTTCTCCGAGGCTGGTTTTGCCGGCTACTTCGGCGTCTTCAAGGACTTTTCCGAGGCGCGGGACTGGCTTCCTGACAATCCGGAATTCGACCATGCGGCCTTGGCGGCCGAGTATGTGAACGTCCGCACGAAGAAGGTCTTCGCTTACGACTATCCGGTAATGTGGTGGCTCGAGCGCGCGTTTCGCGACGGTGCCACCAAGGTGCTCGATATCGGCGGTTCAGTAGGCGTTCATTTCTACGCATACCAGCGCTATTTCGAGATGCCGCAGGCGTTGTCGTGGCACGTCGTCGAAGTGCCCGCGATCGCTGCCATCGGCCGGGAAATGGCCCGGGAGGCACACGCCGACGCGCTGAGCTTCACCCACACGGACGCCCTGGGGCAGGCGCTGGCAGGCAAGGACATCTGGCTCTCCGCTGGAGCCCTGCACTATCTGGACCATGCGCGTCCTGCCGATCTGCTGAAGCAGTGCGAGAGCCGTCCGCGGCACATCTTGCTGAACAAGCTCCCGCTCTATGACGGCGAAGACTACGTCACGGCGCAGAACATCGGGTCCGGCTGCTTTGCGCCGATGCATGTCTACAACCGCCAGCGATTGATCGACGAGGTCGAAGCGCTCGGCTACGCCTTGCGTGACGAGTGGCAGGTTCCCGAACGCTCGCTCTACCTGCCGGGGTTTCCCGAGCGTTGCATCCCGGCGCACAGCGGCCTTTATTTCCGCACGCTGAACGGTGCAAGTCAAAGCGTCGATGCGTCCTAGCCGGTCATGGGGCATCGGGCCGCACATTGTCCGCCGCCAATATCGAGAAGATGAAACATCACATCATCGGCACGGCGCATCCTGTCGCAAGCGGGATTCTTTGTGCGGCGATTTGCGTCGGGCTGACGGGCTGCGCCGATTTCTACAAGCAGCATCGCGACTTTCAGGATGGTTGGCGTACAGGCGAGATTGTCGAGATCGGCCGCGCGAGCGAGATTCAGCGAAGCGGTCGCACAGACTGCAGGAAGAAAGTCAGCCCCGACGAGCTTGCACTGCGCCGATTCGCAATCCTGGTCGATCGTTCCACGGGGCAGCGCCACGCGCACATCGTGATATTGGATCCTGCGACATCCGTCGAGTTGGGCGACATCGTTTCGACCAATGTCATCAAGTGCGGCACGCCCATTCGCGTCTTGTCGCCTGCACGAGCGCCGCGCGGGTGAGGCGGCCACCACGCGATCTCCAGCCATCTTTTGCAGCCAGCCCGCCCACAACTTGAACACCCCATGAAATTGTTCGCCCCCCTCTTGCTCGCCGCTCTCAGTGGGCTTGCCTCCGCCTCATCTTTCGCAGCCGACCCCATGCCCATGGCCGCGACCGAGAAAGCCCCCGTCAGGTCGCCCAAGGCAGACATCGCGAACGGCGAAGTCGTCTTCAACGGAAAGTCGTGCGCCGCGTGCCATAGCGCGGATGGCAACTCGGCCATTCCCGCCAATCCCAAGCTGGCGCAGCAGCATCCTGAATACCTGGTCAAGCAGCTTCAGGAGTTCAAGTCCGGCAAGCGCAAGAGCCCTGTCATGACTGGCATGGCGGCGATGCTTTCCGAGCAGGAAATGCGCGACGTCGCCTGGTTCCTCGGCTCCAAGCCCGTCAAGCCCGGGTTTGCGAAAGAGAAAGACCTGGTCACGCTGGGCGAGAAGATCTACCGGGGCGGCATTGGGGACCGCAGTGTGCCGGCCTGCGCGGCCTGCCACAGTCCCAACGGCGCCGGCATCCCGAGCCAGTACCCGCGGCTTGGCGGACAACACGCCGAATACACCGCCGCGCAGTTGGCATCGTTTCGCGATGGGACACGACTCAACAGCGTGCCGATGAGTGGCGTTGCAGCGAAGCTCAACAATCGCGAAATCAAGGCGGTGTCCGACTACATCGCAGGCCTGCGCTAAGCCTCGACCAGCGAGCTGCCTGAAATCATCGTGCAGCCAATCCAGCCCCCTCCCCTCACGCGCCTGCTGCCGCCAGGCGCGCGCAGCATCGGCTGGAAAGCCAAGTGGGGTGACGCATGTACGTGACAGGCCGATGGGTCTCCGTGAATGTGGTGAGCACCATGTTCATTGCCTGGATCTTGGGTGTGATCGCTTTCTTGGCCATCGTGTATTGGCAGCGCCGCAAACATCATAAGAACCGGCCGAACCACGACAGAAGTCGAAGAGCCTCTCGCTCGAGTGCATCCAGGAAGTCCCGGCGGCGCAAGCGATGAGGCTTCCGGCAAGTCGCAACCGTGACCGGGTTGTCGTCCGACAGACGCCCGTCCGGGTCTTCGGCACGCTGCAAACAGGTTCAGGGTTTCCGCACGGTCGGCATTCGCACCGTCGTTCGTATCGACGCCGCGCATCGTTAACCGATTGTTCGAGGTTTTTCATGCACACGCGATCCGACGGGTCGCGCAACTCGGGACGGTTGCATCGTCCCTCTTCGCCGGTCGCCAGCTGCCGGCCGCTACACAAAGGAGAAAGTCATGTCACATGAAACCAACTCTGCCTGTATCGAGGCGTGCAACGAGTGTGCCATCGCATGCAATCACTGTGCAATGGCCTGCTTGAAGGAAGACAACGTCAAGATGATGGCCCGATGCATCGCGCTGGATATGGATTGCGCGGCGATCTGCCAGCTGGCCGCCGCCGCGATCTCCCGTGACAGCGAGCACACAAAAGAAATTTGCGAACTGTGCGCCGACATCTGCGAAGCCTGCGCGGAGGAATGCGGCAAGCACAAGGCACCACATTGCCAGTCCTGCGCCGCAGCCTGTCGTGCCTGCGCGGTTGCCTGCCTTGAAATGGCACATTGAGTTTCAACCCACCAAGGAAAACCATGAACTCCCTGTATTTCAGGACCTTGGCGAGCGCCTCTGCGCTCGCGGCCTTTGCGCTGACCGCGGTGGCGCAAACTCAGCCCTCCACTCCACCTGCATCGGGGCCGATGGCCATGTCCCCAGCGCAGATGCAGAAAGGCAGCGGATCAGACGAGATGAAGAAATCCATGATGAGCGGCATGGAGGGCATGCAGAAGATGCAGATGTCAGGGGACACCGACAAGGATTTCGCGATGCTGATGAAGATGCATCACCAGCAGGCGCTCGAGATGGCCAAGCCCGAGATCGCACACGGAAAGTCGCCGGAGCTGAAAGCGATGGCACGCAAGATCATCAAGGACCAAACCAAGGAGATCGCGCAGCTGGATGCGTGGATGAAAAAGAATCCTTGAGCGGTAGATGATGGTGCGCTGCGCTGGGCCCGCTCCTATCAGCATCCGAGGCACTTTTCCGGTCCGTCCGGCGCAGATGACCGGCAGGCGCAAGCGCATCGTGCGCGCCTGAGCTCAAACAATGGGGATCACCATGTTCGCTCAACCCATCGACTACTTCCTGGCCGTCTGGTTCGTCTTGGCGGCCCTGTCCACCGCCTACGTCGCATGGGACCAGCTGCGGCACAACCCCGAGCCGGTCGTGATGAAGTGGGGGTTCATCCTCGTCACGCTCTACCTCGGCCCGCTGGGCTTGCTGCTCTACGTGATGGCGGACAAAGAGCCGGCCCCCGGCGAGCACGAAGAATTTGTCAAGCCGCTGTGGAAACAGGGCGTGGGCTCCACGATCCACTGCGTGGCGGGCGATGCAACGGGCATCATCTTGGCGGCGGTCGTAACCGCGGTGCTGGGGCTGCCGATGTGGATCGACCTGATCGTCGAGTACGTTGCCGGCTTTGCGTTCGGCCTGTTCATTTTCCAGTCCCTCTTCATGAAGAACATGATGGGCGGCACCTACTGGGAAAACGTCAAGAAGTCGTTCATGCCGGAATTCATCAGCATGAACGCGATGATGGCCGGTATGGCCCCTGTGATGGCGCTGCTCATGATGGGCCGCGACATGCGGGCGATGGATCCGACCGAACTCGTCTTCTGGGGCGTGATGTCGCTGGGCGTGGCCGCCGGGTTTGCGGTGGCGTATCCGGTGAATGTCTGGATGGTGTCCCGGAAGATGAAGCACGGGCTGATGACCGAGCGTCGGCCCGAGAAGAAGCCCCAGGCGCAAGCTGATGCGGCCATGGCACCCGGGCATGCCCCTGCGCATGCGCATGACTCCATGCCTGTCGCCGCCCCCGCAGCCCAACAGGCCGGCCTTGAACCGAGCGCCCAGCCCGCGCTGGACAAGCCGCGCGACAAATCGGGCCATGCGCAGGGAGGTCACGGCGGCCACAGTATGCGACCGAACGTGACGCGGCCGCAGCTGGCGGCCGTGACGATGACCACCACGCTCATGCTGCTGGCCGGCATGACGATGCCCGCGATGTTCGTGAACATGCGTCTGTCGAACCGGGACGTTGGTGGCGCCATCATGCCTCCGTCGATGATCATGGGCTGGGACACGCCCGGCCAGGCGATGCGCGACATGTCGGCCATACACCCACGCGAGATCGCCCACATCGCTGGTGCGCAGACCCGCGGCGACGTCGACCTTGCCCCCGCGCTGGACAACGACATCAAGGTCTTCAACCTCGAGACCAGTGTCATCCGGTGGAACATCCTGCCGGACGTGACCGTCGAGGGCTACGCATTCAACGCGACGATCCCAGGCCCAAGGATTCGCGTCACCGAAGGCGATCGGGTGCGCATCAAGGTGACGAATCGATTGCCCGAGAGCACCACTGTGCATTGGCACGGACTGATCCTGCCGAACGAGATGGATGGCCCGGCCAAGATCACGCAGCAGCCGATTCCGCCCGGTGGTTCCTACACCTACGAGTTCACGACCGAGCAGGCAGGCACGTTTTTCTATCACTCGCATGACCATGTGGACCGCCAGCAGGCCTTCGGTCTATATGGGGCCCTGATCATCGATCCGAAGAACGCCGAGCAGCCACCCAAGGCGGATCACGAGTATGTGATCCAGCTGCAGGAATGGCTCAAGCGCGAAGGCCTGACCTATCCGGCGATGCTGATGGAAGGCGGATTGCCGAACTACTTCACCATCAATGGCAAGGCATTTCCCGCCACCGACACGGTGAAGATGAAGGTCGGCGAGACCATCAAGCTCAGATTCGTGGGCAGCAACAACAACTTCGTGCACCCCATGCACGTCCACGGTGGCCCGTTCACCGTCGTTGCGAGGGACGGCTATGTGCTGCCTGAGTCGGCGCGGTTCCAGGCGGATACGGTAAACGTCGGCCCGGGTCAGCGCTACGACGTCGTCTGGAAGGCCCTGCGGCCCGGCAAGTGGCTGGTGCACTGCCACATCCCGCACCACACCACCAACAACAACGTCGAGCAGGACGGCGGCGGGGGCCTGATGATGGTGCTGGACGTGCAGGCCTGAATGCCGTTTTCCGACGTCTCCCGGAAATACCTCGACATATTCCTTGACCTTCACATGATGTCAACCCTGATACTGCAGGTCAATTTCAACGAAGGAGTCTCCATGCAAGAGTTCGAAATTCAATCGATGTCCTGCGGCGGTTGCGCCAGCCGGGTGGCCCAGGCGCTCAAGAACCTGGATGCACAGGCGAAGATCGAGGTGGACCTGCCGTCCAGGACGGTCCGGATCGAAACCACCGAGGACCGCGCGAGCATCGCAGCAGCTCTCGCAGAAGCGGGATACGCACCGAAGTAAGCACCCCTGCGGCCCTCGATCAGCCCCTGAGCGGCCCATCAACCCCGACCAACCGGCCCCTGCAGGGTGAGCGGCTGGTGGCGGCGCACGGCCTCCCTCAATTTCCCGTCGGAGAACGCGAATGAATGACATGCCCACGAGACAAGCAGGACACCATGAAGGCCACCACGGGCCGCACGCGCATGCCGCGGCTGGAACGTCGCACGGTGAGTCCGATGCGTCTTTGAAGGATCCGGTCTGCGGCATGAATGTGAGCGCGCAGTCGCCCCACGTCCTGCAGCATGAAGGCAAGACGGTCTACTTTTGCAGTGGCGGCTGCAAGGCCAAGTTCGAGGCCGACCCGGTCAAGTACGCGAAGCGCAGTGCGAAGCCGGTGGAACCACTCGTCCTTGCGGGTGGGAATGCGGGTGCGAGCCAGCACGCCCCCGCAGGCACGATCTACACCTGCCCCATGCACCCGGAGATCCGGCAGGACCACCCGGGCAACTGCCCCAAGTGCGGCATGACGCTGGAGCCTGAGATGCCGACCCTCGACGAGGGCGAAGATCCCGAGCTGAAAGACTTCAAGCGGCGCTTCTTCTGGACGCTGCCGCTGAGCGTTGTCGTCACCGTGCTCGCCATGGCCGGCCACCGCCTGCAGTGGTTCGAGATGGGCACGCAAAGCTGGATCGAGCTCGTGCTCAGCGTGCCGATCGTGCTGTGGGCCGGCTGGCCGTTCTTTGTGCGCGCGGTGCAGTCGGTGGCGAACCGCAGCCCGAACATGTGGACCCTGATCGGCCTGGGCACGGCCGCCGCCTTTGTCTACAGCGTCGTGGCCACGGTGGCGCCGGGCGTGTTCCCCGCGTCGTTTGTGTCGATGGGGCGCGTGTCGGTCTACTTCGAGGCGGCGGCGGTGATCATTTCGCTCACCCTGCTGGGCCAGATCCTCGAGCTCAAGGCGCGCTCGCAAACCTCCGCGGCGATCAAGTCGCTGCTGGGGCTCGCGCCCAAGACGGCGCGCCGGATCGGCGCCGACGGCACCGAGGAAGACGTGCCCATCGGCCATGTGCATGTCGGCGACAGGCTGCGCGTGCGCCCCGGGGAGAAGGTGCCGGTGGACGGCGTGGTGATCGAAGGCGGCAGCGCGGTCGACGAGTCGATGCTCACCGGCGAGCCGCTGCCCGTGACCAAGCGCGTGGGCGACAAGCTCATCGGAGCGACGCTGAACACCAACGGCGCCCTCGTCATGCAGTCGGAAAAGGTCGGCTCGCAGACCGTGCTCGCGAGCATCGTGCAGATGGTCGCGCAAGCCCAGCGCTCGCGCGCGCCGATGCAGCGGATGGCCGACCAGGTCGCCGGCTACTTCGTGATGACGGTGATCGCCATCGCGGTGCTGACCTTCTTCGCCTGGGGTTTCTTCGGGCCGCAGCCCAGCTGGGTCTACGGCCTCATCAATGCCGTGGCGGTGCTCATCATTGCCTGCCCCTGCGCGTTGGGCCTCGCGACGCCGATGTCGATCATGGTGGCCACCGGCAAGGCGGCCACGCAGGGCGTGCTGTTCCGCGATGCCGCGGCGATCGAGAACTTCCGCAAGGTCGACACGCTCATCGTCGACAAGACCGGCACCCTGACGGAAGGCCGGCCGCAGTTCGAGCGCGCGGTGCCTGCGCCGGGCTTCACCGCGGACGAGGTGCTGCGCCTTGCAGCCAGCCTGGACCAGGGCAGCGAACACCCGCTGGCCGACGCCATCGTGCGGGCGGCGCGCGAGCGCCAGCTGGCGCTGGACACGCCCGAGGGTTTCGAATCCAGCAGCGGCATCGGCGTGAGCGGCGCCGTGGCCGGCCGGAAGCTGGCGCTGGGCAACACGGCGCTCATGGAACAGCTGCGCGTGCGGGTCGATGCGCTCAAGCCGCAAGCCGAGGCCCTGCGGGCCGAGGGCGCGAGCGTCATGTTCCTGGCGGTGGACGGCCAGGCGGCCGGCCTGCTCGCGGTGTCGGACCCGATCAAGCCCACCACGCTGGAGGCGCTGGCCGCGCTCAAGGCTTCGGGCCTGCGCGTCATCATGGCCACGGGCGACGGGCTGACCACCGCCCGGGCCGTCGCCGCGAAGCTGAGCATCGACGAGGTGCACGGCGAAGTCAAGCCCGCCGACAAGCTCGCACTGGTCGACAAACTGCAGCGCGAAGGCCGCATCGTCGCGATGGCCGGCGACGGCATCAACGACGCCCCCGCGCTCGCCAAGGCCGACGTCGGCGTGGCGATGGGCACCGGCACCGATGTCGCGATGAACAGCGCCCAGGTGACGCTGGTCAAGGGCGACCTGCGCGGCATTGCACAGGCGCGCGTGATCTCCGAGCAGACCATCGCCAACATGAAGCAGAACCTGGGCTTCGCTTTCCTCTACAACGCGTTGGGCGTGCCGCTGGCCGCGGGCGTGCTGTTCCCGTTCACCGGCTGGCTGCTGTCGCCGATGATCGCCGCGCTGGCGATGAGCCTGAGCTCGGCGTCGGTGATCACCAATGCCTTGCGCTTGCGAGGAGCCAAGAGCGACGTCCACGCGTCCCACGTCGGCGAAAGATCGACCTAGGCGAGCAGCCCGGCGACTTCGCTGCGCGCGAAGGAGTTCCCATGAAGAGAAAAAAACCACTCGAGCTGCACTTGTTGGAGATCTACCAGGAGGCTCTGCGACAGCGAAACTGGGCGGTTGCCGAGCACCTGCTGTGCGCTATCGAGGCGTGCGCCCCTGCAGATGCGCCGATCAGCGAGACAGTGGCCAAGGCCTACGGTGTCTTGGCTGCCGAAGGGGAAAAACCCCGTTGCTGCGAGACGCGAACGAAGCGTCACTGAGGCTTGGCAGTCAAGCTTTGGCGCGGAGTTTGAGAAGATTGGCGAGGGCCTTCTGGTCTTCGGCCAACTGCATGCGCATGAGCTGAAGCACTCGCGAAGCGAGGCCGGACAGTGGCTGCCCGGGAGGCAGTACGAGCACCCCCGCGAAGGAAACTTCCAGAGACAAGGGACGGATGACCAGGCCGCGCTGGGCGTACTCCATGGCGGTGATCGGGTTGACAAAGCCAATACCCATACCGTTCAGGGCCATCTCGCACACGCTGGCCGCGTAAGGGGTCTCGACCAGCACGCTCAACGCGACGTTGCAGTCCGCCAGGGCCCGCTCCAGGCGCCGCCGGGACGCATCTTCCGGGTTGAGCGCGAGGAAGGGCTCTTCGGCGAGTTGATGCGGCTGGATGATCCTGGCGCGGGCCAGCCGGTGCTTGGCATGCATCACCACTACGCCTGGAAAGCGCGCGAATTCGGAGTGCTCCAGGCCCGTCGTCGGCATCTCGTCGGCCATCAGCCCGAAGTCGACCTGGCGCCCCAGCACGGCCTCGTGCACCTCCCGCGAACTGAGCACCTGCAGCGAAATCTGCGGGCGGGCGTCGGCGTCGCCGCGCTCGGCCACCAGCCGCGACAGCACCCGCGGCACGAAGCTCAGGCCAAAGGCCGGATACACCGCCATGCGCAGCGTGTTGACGCCGAAGCGCTTGAGGCTGCGCATGCGGTGCTCGATGCTGCTCAGCCCCACGAAGACGCGCTCAACCTCGACCAGCAAGGCTTGCGCTTCGGGCGTCGGATGCAGGCGCCCCCGCAGCCGGCGAAACAGGGGAAAGCCCGCGGCTTCCTCCAGCCTGCGAAGCGACTGGCTGATGGCCGGCTGCGTCACGCCCAGCAGCGCGGCCGCCTTGCTCGCGGAGCCCACGGACATCACGGAACGGAACACCTCGATCTCTCGGAGCAACATATAACAACCACTTATGGAGAAAGAATTTCGAGCGCGATCCGGATTATCTCCATCGTCCTAGAGTTGACGTCTTCAGCCACCTCCCGGAGAAGCAACATGAAACTTCAGACAGTTCTTGCAGTGACCGTCCTGGCTTGTGCTGGGTCCACATGGGCACACGATTTTTCCGGCGACATCGCCAAGTTTCAATCCATCGCTGCGACCAAGAAGCCCGACAGCCAACAGGCGCTTGCCGCGAGGCTCGCGCTGGAGCGCGCGCAGGGCGAGATGGAGCAGTCGGACGTGAAGATGGTGTTGCGCATCCGCTCGATGACCAACGCGGGCTTGCGCGCCATCGGCGAGCAACCGGCCTTTCTCACCAGCGAGTACAAGCGCCTGGAGGCGGCACTGGCCAACCCCAAGACCAATGACCCGGCCAAGATCGCCGCGGCCAAGGAAACCTTCGCTCGCCTGACGGTGGAGATGAAGGTCTATACCGATCTCGAAAACATGGCCGTCGACCAGATGAAGCAGGCACTGCAGCTCATCGAATCTGCACCCGCCAACTGATCGCAACCCCAACGAACAGCGCAGTCTTCTATCGTGAACTCTCCCATTCCCACCCTTGACACTGTCCCCCGGAGCGCGTTCGCCAGCCTGGTCCCACCAGTGTGGCGCGCTTCCACGATCGTCTTCGATTCGCTCGACGATTTCGTCAATCGCCGCACCCGCCTGCCGGATGGCTTCAGCTACGGCACGACGGGCACGCCGACGCAGCGCGCCCTCGAGACGCGCATCGCCGAGCTGGATGGCGCCGCTCACTGCGTCGTCTTCCCCTCCGGGCAGGCGGCCATCTGCAGTGCTCTGCTCGCACTGCTCAAGAAGGGCGACCACCTGCTGATGACCGACGCCGCCTACGGCCTGGCCAAATCCTTCGCCGTCGAACGGCTGCAGGCGCTGGGCATCGAGGTCGAGTTCTATGCGCCGCGCATCGGCGCGAGCATCGAGCGCCTCGTGCGCCCGAACACGCGGCTCATCTGGCTGGAGTCGCCCGGCACGGTGACGATGGAAGTCGAGGACGTGCCGGCGATCACCGCCGTGGCGCGTGCCCGTGGCGTGCTGACCGCCATCGACAACACCTGGGCCAGCCCGCTGGGCTTTGCCGCGCTGGCGCACGGCGTCGACCTGTGCATTCACGCATGTACCAAGTACATGGGAGGCCATTCCGACGTGCTGATGGGCAGTATCGCGACCAATGATGAAGGCCTGTACAGGTCCTTGCGCGGCCTTCAATCGCAGATGGGGTTGGCGGTGAGCCCGGAGGATTGCTTCCTGATCGCCCGGGGTCTCGACACGATGCAGGTGCGCATGGAGCGCCAGGCCACCAGCACGCAGTTGATTGCCGAACGACTCGCGGTGCATCCCCTGGTGAGTCGGATGCTCTTTCCGGCGCTGCCTGGCGCACCGGACCATGCCCTCTGGGCGCGCGATTTCAAGCAATCCGGCTGCGTGATGTCGCTGCAGCTCGTAGACAGCTCCTACGACGCTTACCGGGCACTGTTCTCAAAGCTGAAGCTCTTTTCCATCGGCGCGAGTTGGGGCGGCGTGCGCAGCATCGCGGCCTTTTATCCCGCGGAGGAGATCGCCAAGCGCAATTTCTGCGACGTCCAAGGGCCGGTCATCCGCTTGTCGATTGGCCTGGACGATCCCCAGGCGCTGCTCGACGAACTGCTGGGCGCCTTGAGCACCCATGAGACGAGTTTCAACCTCTGATTCCCGACACCTGGAGCCTGCGATGACCCTCAAGCCGACCTTTCACACAGCGTTGATCCGCCCCCTCCTCGCCGCAGCCGGACTCGCGCTATGCGCCAGTGTCGCCGCGCAAACCGCGCAACCGCAGGACGGCACGCTCAAGAAGATCAAGGACACCGGGGCGATCACGGTGGCCACGCGCGGCGCCTCCATCCCGTTCAACTACCTGGACGACAACAACAAGCAGGCCGGCTTTGCGTGGGAGATCTCGCAGCGTGTGGTCGAACAGGTGAAGAAGGACCTCAAGCTCGCCAAGCTCGAGGTCAAGACGTTGGAAGTCACGCCGCAGACGCGCATTCCGCTGGTGGCCAACCAGACCGTCGACCTGGAGTGCAGTTCCACCACGAACAACGTCGAGCGGCAGAACCAAGTGTCGTTTTCCAGCACCTTTTTCGTGGTGGGTGCGCGCCTGCTGGTGCGCAAGAACTCGGGCATCAAGCACTGGTCCGACCTCGTGGGCAAGAACGTGGTCGTGAGCGCGGGCACCACGGCCGAGCGCATGCTGCGGCAGCTCAACGAGAAGAACAAGTGGGGCATCAACATCATCCTGGCCAAGGACATCAACGAAAACTTCCTCACCGTCGAGACCGGGCGGGCCGTGGCGGCCGCGCAGGACGACATCATTCTCTTCAGCAACATCGCACGCGCACGCACTCCGGCCGACTGGGAAGTGGTCGGCGTTCCCCAGCAAAAGGAGGCCTACGGCTGCATGCTGCGCAAGGGCGACGTCGCCTTCAAGAAGCTCGTCGACGGCGTGATCACCGGGATGATGCGCTCCGGCGAATTCGTCTCGCTGTACGAGAAGTACTTCCTGAAGCCCATCGCGGTGAAGGGCAACGTGACGGTCAACTTCCCGATGTCGCCCGACATGCAGGAACTCATGCGTCATCCGAACGACCAGCCGCTGTGAATGCCTTGACGCCGCCTCAAGATCTCTACGAACGTCCTGAACGATGCACTACTCCTGGGATTGGTTGATCTTCTTCAAGCCCTCGGTCACGGGCGAGGGCCTGTACGGCCTGATGCTGCTGCGCGGGTTGCTGTGGACGGTTGTGCTGTCGTTGCTGGCTTGGACGCTGGCGCTGGGCCTCGGCCTGATCGCCGGCGTTGCACGGACCTTGCCCAACCGGGCCGCGCGCTACCTGTCCACGGTGTACATCCACTGTTTTCGCAACACGCCGCTGCTGGTGCAGCTGTTTCTCTGGTACTTCGTGGTGCCGGAACTGCTGCCGGTCGACTGGGGCAATGCGCTCAAGCAGATGAACCCGACGACGAACCAGTTCCTCACCGTGCTGGTGGCGCTCACCCTCTACACAGCTGCGAAGGCGGCCGAGCAGGTGCGCGCCGGCATCGAGTCAGTGCCACACAGCCAAAAGCAGGCGGCGATGGCACTCGGCCTGGGAACAGTGGCGGCCTATCGGCATGTGATTCTTCCGCAGGCCCTGCGTATCGTCATCCCGCCGATGACCTCGGACTTCTTGAATGTGTTCAAGAACTCGGCTGTGGCGCTCACCATTGGGCTGATGGAGCTGACGGGCCAAACGCGTCAGCTCAGTGAATTCAGCGCCCACCCGTTCGAAGCTTTCATTGCCGCGACGGTCATCTACATGGCGATCACCTACGGTGTGATCGTGCTAATGCGCCGCATCGAACATCGGGCGCGCGTGCCCGGGCTGCTGGGCGCTGCGTGATGGGCTACGACTTCGATTGGGTCGCCCTGCAGCGCGCCTGGCCCTACTTGCTGCAGGGCCTGCAGATGACCGCCTTGCTGGTGGCGGCCTCCATGGCCGCCGGCATCGGCCTGGGGACCCTGCTGGCGATCACGCGGATCTTCGCGCCGCGGCCGGTGGCGGCGCTCGTGGCGGGGTACGTGAACCTGTTCCGCTCGATCCCGCTGATCCTCACGATCCTGTGGATCTACTTCCTGATGCCGGTGGTGTTGCGCGCCGTGACCGGCGACCCGAACCTCGGCGTCGGGCCGATCTACGCCGCGCTCGTGGCCTTCGTGCTCGCGGAGTCCGCGTACTACTGCGAGATCATCCGCGCCGGCATCGGCAGCGTGCGCGCCGGCCAGATGCAGGCGGCGCAGTCGCTGGGGATGTCGCCGGGGCAGGCCATGCGACACGTGATCCTGCCGCAGGCCTTTCGCAACATGACGCCCTCGCTCATCAACCAGACCATCGCGCTGCTCAAGGACACCTCGCTGGTCTACGTGATCAGCCTGAACGACTTTCTCGGCGCCGCCAGCAAGGTGGGACAACGCGACGGGCGCGTGGTCGAGGTCTACATCCTGGTCGCCGTCGTTTACCTGGTCTTGTGTACGGCGGGTGCATGGTGGATCACTTGGCTGCAGCGGCGCAAGACCGCATCGACCGTCTGAATAAATGACGAACAAGCGAATGAAAACGATGATCGAAATTGACAACGTCTCCAAGTGGTACGGCAAGTTCGCGGTGCTCACCGACTGCAGCACGCGCATCGGCGAAGGCGAGGTGGTCGTGGTCTGCGGCCCCTCGGGCTCGGGCAAGTCGACGCTCATCAAGACGGTGAATGCGCTCGAGCCGGTCCAGCGCGGCAGCATCACGGTCAACGGCATCGCGGTGACCGATCCGAAGACCGATTTGCCCAAGCTGCGCAGTCGCGTCGGCATGGTGTTTCAGCACTTCGAACTGTTTCCGCATCTGAGCGTGACCGACAACCTCGCGCTGGCGCAGGTTCAGGTGCTCAGGCGCTCTCGTTCCGAGGCCGTCGAGCGCGGACTGCGCATGCTCGAACGCGTGGGCCTCGCGGCCCACAAGGACAAGTTCCCGGGCCAGCTTTCCGGTGGCCAGCAGCAGCGCGTCGCGATTGCGCGGGCACTGTCGATGGATCCGATCGTCATGCTCTTCGACGAGCCGACCTCTGCACTGGATCCCGAGATGGTGGGGGAAGTTCTCGACGTGATGGTGAAGTTGGCGCGCGAGGGCATGACGATGATGGTGGTCACCCACGAGATGGGCTTTGCCAGGCAGGTCAGTGACCGGGTGATCTTCATGGACCAGGGCCGCATCGTCGAAGATTGCCCGCGCGACGAATTCTTCGACCGGCCCGACAGTCGAACCCCGCGGGCTCAGGACTTTCTCTCCAAAATTTTGGTGCATTGATGCTGCGAAATCTCCAACCCTTTCCAGACGAATCCGACCACAACCCGAGGAACCCCATGAAACCGATCAAGACATTGATGCTCGCCAGCACTCTGGCATTCTCAGGTCTCGCCCTCGCGCACGGCGACGAGGACCACGGTGCACCGAGCGGACCTGTGCGCAAGGAGCAGAAAGACTGGGGCATCGCCGGCGACGCGAGTGCGGCCAAGCGAACGCTGGTATTTAAGATGACCGACAACATGCGCTTCACGCCCGACCGTATCCAGGTCAAGCAGGGCGAGACCGTGAAGATTTCCATTCGAAACGAGGGGCAGGTCATGCACGAGTTCGTCCTCGGAACGAAGACGGAACTCGACAACCACGCAGCCCTGATGATGAAGTTTCCGGGCATGGAGCATTCCGAGCCCTACATGGCGCATGTCGCACCCGGCAAGACCGGCGAGATCACCTGGACCTTCAACCGGGCAGGGGATTTCGATTTCGCGTGCCTCATCGCCGGTCACTACCAGGCCGGCATGGTGGGAAAGGTCAAGGTCGTCGCCGCTTCCGGGGTCTGACGCTTCCCCGGGATTCCCCAGGGCTGCTTCAAGCGCTTCCCTGACGCTTAATCGGTCGACTCAACCTGTGTTGACCAGACCCGGCTCGCATATGGGCCATTCAGAAATGGTCAGGCCGACGAGGGCGAGTTTCGTTTGAGAGTAGCGCAGCGACCGTCAAGGCCCAGTCGCGACAAGCAGAGCAATGCGCCTGCCGAGAAAACACTCCTTGGCGATCGCTACTCAGAGCGTCCGACTTCGACTATCTCTCGCCGGACGGAATGGTGCCTTCTCGCATCGCCTGGAGGGTCTCTTTGCGAACTTCATCGCGCGTCCTGCCAGGACCGCTCTTGGCGACAGGCCAAGGCGCGCCGTACCGACTCGCCCATGTCCAGAACGGATGCTTTTGAGCAGTCTCGAGTTCAACAGCAACGTCAGCTCGGGGTCTGGCCGGACCCGCATGCTCGGGATGGTAGACCACGCCAGCTTCAGTGGGTGCAAAGTGAGATGGCTCTGCATACGCCGCGGGCGCGAAAACAACTGCGCAGATGGCGATGGCGAGTGCTGGACCGCTAAGTTTTGACGACATGATGCTCTCCTTTGACCAAGTGAGTGCATGCCGGGCCAGAAAGCCGTGACGACCCGGATGCTCTCGGTAGGCCGTCGGTTGATCTCCCTGCCATCAGTCTAGAAATCCAATCCGTCAATGGCCGCTCGGGCGGATTACAAATGTTTAATCTACCGGCGCACCAGCGTCTGGAATGAGCGGGGCGGCTATATTGCGTCCCCATGCTCCCAGACGCTCGGATTCAGTTTTTCGCGCACTCCGCATCTCGCAGATTGGGTGTTCTGCTCACCATGCTCACCACCGCGTTCCTGGTGGGTTGCGCCGGGCTGCCCTCACCATCAGGCAATCGTCAGGCCTCCCACGCGATCGCCGAATACGCCGACACGACACTGGGCAAACTTGCACAGCGTCATGTCAGTAGTCCGACAGTGACTTCGGGCTTCCGGTTGCTTCCCGAGGCGGCTTTCGCCTTTGACGCACGTGTTGCGCTCGTGCGCAGTGCCGAGCGATCGCTCGATGTGCAGTACTACCTGATTCGTAGCGACGATGCTGGGCTGCAGTTCCTCAGAGAGCTTCGCGACGCTGCGGCGAGGGGCGTGCGCGTTCGGTTGCTCGTAGATGACCTCTACACGGGTGGCGAGGAGGAACTTTTTGCCACACTGGCGACGTTCCCGAACGTCGAGGTGCGCCATTTCAATCCGCTGCCTTCGCGCGCGGCGGCGCTTCCCATGCGGCTGGTGCTCTCTTTCTTCTCTTTGTTGCGAGTCAACCATCGCATGCACAACAAGCTGCTGGTGGCCGACAACAGTTTCGCGATTTCTGGCGGGCGCAATATCGGCAACGAATACTTCATGCGCGACACGTCGGCCAACTTCATCGACGTCGACTTGCTCTCATGCGGTCCGATCGTTCGGGAACTGTCCAAGTCCTTCGACGCGTTCTGGAACAGTGCGCAGGTCTGGTCTATCGGTGATCTCGCGCCACTTTCGCTTTCTGTCAGCGCTGCGCAACGCCGATTCGACGAAAGAACCCGCACTGCTGCGCCGGACATCGCCTTGCACCCCTACGACATCCTCGGCCACTCGCCTGTCGGCGAACAGTTGATAACCGGCAAACTCGATCTCCACCAGGCATCGGCACGCCTGTATTCCGACAGTCCCGAGAAGCTCTCGCTGGATCATGAAGCAGCGTACCGCGGCAGCGTCTCAGAGGGCGCGCTGAACGAGATTTCCTCCTCGCAAGCCAGCGTGAAAATCCTTTCCCCTTACTTCATTCCAGGCCCGCGGGGGATGGCGGTTCTGAAGAATTTCGTTGCCAGCGGCGGTCGCGCCGTGGTCATCACCAACTCACTCGGATCCACGGACGAACCGCTCACGTATGCCGGCTACGAGCGCTACCGGCCCGATCTATTGAAGATCGGCGTGACGGTCTACGAGATTGCCCCCGAAAGCCCTGTTCGACCCAAACGCTTCGGCGACTTCGGAAAATCACTCAGCCGCCTGCACGCCAAGGTCGCGCTAATGGACGACGAGCGAATTTTCGTTGGATCGATGAATCTCGACTACCGATCGGCCTCCATCAACACAGAACTTGGGCTTGTCGTCGAAAGTCCTGCAATGGTCAAGGAGTTCAACAGCCTACTCGCCGCAGAGCATATCGAGTTCGCATACCGCCTGCGCTCCTCCTCAGACGGGCGCACGCAGTGGCTGAGTCACGATGCGGATGGCGAGCATATCGTGCATGAGGATGTTCCTGGCGACTTCCTGTGGCTGCGAATCAAGAACTGGTTGCTGCTGCCGATTCTGGGAGAAGAGCTCTTGTAAGAACGTGACTTCGGCTTTAAGAGCTTCAACCCGAGAGGCGCGGAAGCTCAATGCGTCGTTTCAGAGCGCTGCGTCGGCGGCTAGCGCCGCGCCCGAGCGAAACCCGAACAGGCTGATGGCGGCGGCCACGGTCGGCTCGAAGAAGTTGGACGCACCGATCAACGCGAAGGGAAATGCGATGCTGTGTTTTCGCCGAGTCACGCGACCCGGCGTTGGGTACGCATGGGGCTATTTCTCGCCCTCCAGGAGATGAAATGACTTTTCCCCGAATCGCTCTCAACCTAGGTGTTGCAGGTCTCGTTACGGCGGGCACCCTTTTCATCGCCGCATCAGCCAATGCGGGCACAAGCTGGTCCATCGGTGTCAGCGTACCGACGTGGTGGTGTCCGCGCCCGCACCGGTGTACTACGAGCCCGCGCCCGTTTACTCGCGGCCGGCCCCGACCTACTACCAGCCTGCTCAGCCGGTCTACTCCGCCCCGGCGCCTGGCTACTACGAGCCAGGATCTCGTTGGGAGGAACGCCGTGCGCAGCGCTGGGAAGAGCGCCGCGCGGAACGCCGTGAATGGCGCCACCGGCAATGGGAGCGCGAGCAGTACCGCCGCTACTACGAAGATCGCGATTGATGTTGGCACGTCGATCTGGGCGACCTGCTGAGGAGTGCGTGGATCGCGCAGATCATCCGAACACAGCCACCACGCCTGCAGGAAAGCAGTGCTATCGAGTGGCAAGACGTTCCGCAATTTCGCGCGCGCCGAGGTCTCGCACTGAAGCAAGACTTTCGAGTTGCGCTGCCCGTGGACGTGCCTTGCCTTGTTCCCAGTGGTAGATCGTCTGTCCAGACACACCAACTAGTTGCCCATAGATCGCGGCAGATAGTCCCAGCTTTGCACGATGTGTCGCCAACCTGGTAGCGCTAAACCGGCGCTTCGTGGCCCCGGCTGCGTCGCTTTCCGAATCAGGAACTGTGGGAGCGCGCACTGCACCCTTCGAGATGCGGCGCAGCTCCTTTTCGAGCGCACTCACTTGACGACGTAGCTCGGCAATGGACGAACGATGTGCGACCGATGCTTTCTTGAGCGTTTCGATCTCGGTGCGCACTTCTTTACGAGCTACGCGGGAAATTTCGGCTTTGAGGATCGAGGCGATATTTGGCATGAACGCATTGTGCCGTTTTGAAATCGGACGGCGGTTTAGAAGAATCGGCTGCCTGGAGCGCTTTCTGAGCCGTCGCATCTTCCGCCCTAAGTCGATACGAGAATTTCTTGAAAAAAAAGAAATCACGACTGACAGTCTGGGGGCTCCTTCACGAATTCGTTTCGTGAAGGAGCGCCCAGACTTTCTTCAACCGATTTCTTTGCGATTGCGACCGCTTCGCCGATCAATCCCGTATACGTTCGTCAAGTTGGCTATGTGACTCTCAGTCTCCACAGCCCGCCGCACTTCTTCCAAGCGAGAGGGATCCGCTTGCTTGCGCGCCAGCATTGCACGGTCCACCTGGCTGAGGAATTCTTCGTCAAGCGCGATCACCTCTCTGGGAGCTTGCGCACTTGAGGCTCGCGCCTCATCGACTTGCCTCACGGGGTTCCTCTTTGAAGAAGATCGCCTCTACGCGCTTGGCCCGTACTCCATGGGCAGGGAAGCCCATGATGACGGCACGATCGCGCTGCTGACAGATGCCGCAATTCAGGCAGTCGATGTTGCCCAGGCCTGCTGGACACACGACGACCTGACGGCCTGCTGGCGTGCGCACTGGCTTGGCGGTGCCCTGCGGCAGAATGACGACGACAGGTGCGATCCCCAGGCTGGCATGGCTGTCGGCCTGAGCCAGCGTCTGTGCACTCAGGTTGACCGTGAAGCCAAGTTGATTCGCCTGCTGAATGGCTGCGCCGTTCGCCGGCGTGGGCGGATAGTGGGTGTATGTGAACCCGCACCGCCCTCTGTTCGCCATCGCGAGCCTGGTGAGCAACCTCGCGTCGATCACGCCCGGCGATGAAGGCGCTAGGTCCCCTGCCTGGTTGTGCCGCCACAGCGAATGGCGACGCAGCGTCGCGATCTCCAGCAGCAGTTCGTCGAAGGTACTACCTCGCGCACCAGCCGAGACGGCTCTCCAATGCAAAGCCAAGGGCCCGCTCTCGGCATAGCAGCCGTTGCGCCGCAATCGGCAGTTGGGCGGGCATGAGTTTTCGCTTGTCGTCGTGACCGCCATGGGCCCCGTCTTCGCATTGCGGCTAATGCGGGTGAAGTGATAGATGAATGATTCGGCAGCTGCAGTCGACGCAGCGCTCAGCGTCGAACCACCGCGTGAGATCGTGGTGAGCAAGGTGTTCTCCTTCAAGGATGCGTGCTGCGATCGCGAGCACGAGGCGCGCAGCCTTCCCCCTCCTCCTACGGGCACAGAAGGGGGCGCGGCGCGTGGGTGTGGATGGGCTCGAAGAGCCCGCGAAGACCTTCTCGGGTTTAGTCATCGAAGCGCTGCTTGAGCTTTCGCTGCACCTCAAGGGCGCAGTCGTGCCAGGCATGTCCGCTGACCATCGGTGTATTCAGTGCTTCGGGATTCGTCGCCGCCACGCGCTTGGCGTACTGCTCGAGCGCCTGCATGAAAAACACCTGGATGAGCGCGCCATGAGCGCTGAACTCCATCAGCTCGGTGACGAATTCAACGTTGGTCGACGGCATGCTCAATCACCTCGCACACCTCACATGTCGACTGCAGGATCTCAAAGCCCGCATCGGCCACAAGGCCCGGATCGAGCAGCATGATCAGGTCATCGGACATGCCTGAGCGCATCGAAATCCACACCTCCTCGTCCAGACCGTCTTCGCGAGCACGGGTCATGGCGGCACGACGCAGTGCTTCTTCATCGAAGACCGCAAGATCGACGTTGAACACCAACACCGTGCGAGGCCGCGAAGGCACGCTACTCATTTGCCCTCCTCCGCGTCGATGCGCGAGATCTCCGTCCCGAACGCCAGCGCCGGGTTGTCGGAGCTGGGCAGGCCGTTCTGGCGGATCCACCAGTCGGGCGGGCCATACGGCGCGGTCATCACACCAAGATAGCCGCCTTGCGAGGCATAGCCCACCACCTTGGCGCGGCCGATGCTGTTCATTCGGATGATCACGTCTTCGCCAATCGAAGGAACATCGAAGTCGGCCGACCACTTGAGCATGTCTTGCGCGAAGGGGTCGCGCGTATGGGGCGGCACTGTGGCGTGCCGCCGGAATCTGGTTTTCATGGATGTTTCTCTTGTGATAGCAACACCGTCGCGTTGCCAATTTGTCGGGCTTTCAGGCGGAAGATCAGTCCGTCGCTTTCGCGCGCGACTTCCCAGCCACGGCGCCCGAGGCTGCAGCGCAACACGTAGATCAATTCACCGTACGAGATGCGTAGACCCGGGCGGGCGATTGCTCGTTTGGCGGCGCGATTCGCATGGAACTCGCGCACCTTCTCGCGCCAAGGTCCCGCGTAGGGACCGGTCGGAGGATCGGCACGATCCAGAAAGGCCAATGGACAGTCGAAGTAACACGGGCCGCAGCTCTCGTCCATGCTCTTGACGGCCACCTGGCCATTTCTGCAGTCGATGAGGGTCAGACCGATCCAGATCCGTCCGACATGTTTCCCCGAGCGGGTCTGCGCCAGGAACCACAGTCGGTTGCCGATCGCGCGATGAGCGAGCACCGCGGCAAAAGTTCCCACGTTCTGCAGCTCGTCATGAACGGCTTGGTTCTTGGTAGCCCGGTAGACGATGTTCCCCATGTCAGTTGCTCCGAGTGGATGAGCCAAGCGTGGCAACGCATGCCCAAGGCGGGTGGAATGTGGGGACGAGCGCGACGGGCACGCCGATCCCCGCGAGAAAGATGTTGTGTGGCATGTGACTGATGAACAAAGCCCGCGCAAGGCGGGCTGTAGGGAGGGAAGAGAAATTCCGGGCATGGCCACAGCCAGTCCCAGGGCAAGTTGTCGCGTGCGCGCTCATCCACCGGCGCCTGGCACGGCACAATTGCACGCATGACGACGAAGGAGAGGCTGTCCGACGAGGAGCTAGGCGTACTGGCGAGCGAGTGGCGCAAGAAGGCGCTGCAGGGAGACCTCTACGCACGCGGCACCGCTCATGAGTTCGAGATAGAAATGCGCCGCCGCGCCGGCTCGCCATTCACGAACTACGACACCCTGGACCTGCGCCCTCTGGACCTGCGCCCTCTGGACCTGCGCCCTCTGGAACTGCGGACGGCAACGCAGCGTCGGTGGTGGCGGTTCTGGCGGGTCGGTTGACCGACGGGAGCTTTCAGGGCTCAGAGATCACGGTGCGACCGTCTCGCCTTGGTCGAGCGGTGCCTGATCGATCTCCACGCAGTGCCAGAACTCGCGCTCGGCCTCGATGAGCCGGGATATCTCGACTTCGTCCCGCTCGACGCGATAGATGCGTAGATCCTGCCCACAGATCAGGGCGACGACGTCGATGGCCTGGACACCGGCAACGGCCAGTTGATGCAGGACCTGAATCCGCACGTAGCCGGGAAGGCCTTCAGCCCACAAGGCTGCAGCATCCATCCCGACGCATCGGCACTCCAGGAGTTGGACGTCGGCAGCGCCGACAACCTCGCGGCCGGGGTGGGCGAACATCCAAGGATGCTGCGGGTGCCGCAACAAGGTGCTCGTGCGCTGCACCTTGCGGCCAGTGCGCAAGGTGTAGTGCGCCGCGACGATGGGATCGAGCAGACGATTCCAGTACGAAGCGCCATCGCTGAGCTGTGGACCGTGCTTCTGGTCGGGCTGCAACAGATCATGCCGCTCAGTCTTCTCCATCCAGAGCCGGACTGGCGTCTTGAAGGGATCACGGCTAACGGCTGCAGCGGCGTCGAGGTGTCCGAGGCCGGCTTCGCGCATGTTCGGCCAGCGCTCGGGCGTCGGCGG
The DNA here is from genome assembly GCF_059423965.1 of Variovorax sp. GW458-11-26-14-LB1. Lineage (NCBI taxonomy): Bacteria > Pseudomonadati > Pseudomonadota > Betaproteobacteria > Burkholderiales > Comamonadaceae > Variovorax > Variovorax sp. GW458-11-26-14-LB1. The sequence continues at coordinate 46,791 of NZ_JBWKYW010000005.1, read as the reverse complement.
ATGGGCGCTCTGAACCAGCTGCAGCGCAGGGCCGCGCCGCCGGACGCGCGCTGCCAGAGTGCGTTGCGTGGTCTCGGTGTTTGGATTCGTCATGAGTTCTCTCCATGCAAGGGTTGGAATCAATCCCCATCCAGCAAAAAGCCCCGCCCTGTCGATGGAGAGGCGGGGCTTTGGCAGAGGAATCGTGTGGAAAGTTCGGATGTAGGAGCCCGGGAGGTCGCAGATCCGACAACATCAGGCCGCGAGCTCCAGCGCATGCGCCAGCGCTCGCTGCTTCAGTGCAGCGCCCTGACCGAACCAGGCGCTGTCCAGGCGGTACTCGCGGTTGCGGGCACGGCGCTCGTGGTCGACGAACTCGGTCATTGCGCTGAGCAGGCCCCAGGTCGTGCCCCGAGCAGCAGCGAGCTCGGCGCCGCGCCCCCTGCCCTCGTACAGCTCTAGGACCTTGCGGGCCGCCCAGGCTCTCGGCATGGGTTGAGCGCCGGCGTCGGGCGTAGAGCGTTCGTCGGATTCGGTTGGCCCATAGAGCACCCGCTGGATGTAGGCCTCGACCTCCTTGCTCTTGACCTTGCGCTCGGACAAGACCTTCATGCGATGCATGAAGTCATCCCACTGCCCGATGGCAATGCCGAGTTGGCGCTTGACGGCATCAGCGTCGAAACTGGTGCTGTGCGGCACACGGATGACATTGCTGGTGCTGCCCAGTGCGACGGCCAGGGTGTTGTTGCACACGACCCGCACAGTCGTCGGCGTGACACTGGTGGCCAGCGTGCCGTCGCAGGAGGTGGCAAACAAGAGGTAGCCGTTGACGGTGTCGCTGCCCTTGAGCACCGCCTGCTTGCCGGTGCGCGCAAGCGCCCAGACCTTGCGACCGCCCTTGAGGACACCGGCCGTCTCCATCTCGTAGCCACCGATCTCGGTGAGGTCGCGATAGAACTCGAGGACCGCGCGAGGTTGCACGACCTGGTAGCGACTGCTGACGACCGACAGTGCGGCCCGTGTGTCGCTGCGGTAGAGCACCTTCTGCTCGGCGAAGAATTCCAGGGTCTGAAGGGGCTCGACGTCCGCTGCGCCCTTGGTCATGTAGCGCACGGGGGTCTCCTGGATGGTCCAGTTCATGCCGGCTTGTTGGGCCCAAACCTCCAGGGGCTGCTTGGGTGGAAGGTGGTGGCCCAGGCGATGCCAGGGGGTGTCGCCTGCAAAGGCCATTTGTTCGATGAGATGTGCCATTGGGGATGAGGAAGGAAATGAAGAAGAAAAGAAGAACCGGGACCGCGAGTGCTGCGTCAGTCCAGGTCCGGGTCTTCGGGGTCGTCGTAGAACGGGCCGTCGGCTGGGGACGGCCCTGTTGGCCGGAACGGTGACGACGCTGGTGCTGGGTCCGGGGGCGACCACGGCCCGTCAGACGCTCCTCGTCGACCGCTGAATGTGTGGCCGCAGGTGGTGCATCTGCAGTTGTTCAGGACCCGGTCATCGACGACGCGGCCGAAGATGGCGCCAACCTCGGTGCCCAGGGCGCCGCCGCCCAGGCCTCCGAGCACGACACCGATGACGGTGCCGAGCGTTCCGCCGGCCGGGCCAGCAGCCATGCCGATGGCGAAGCCGGCGCGCGCGCCGCGAAGCGCACCAGCGACGCCGCCGGCGGCACCGGCCAGGCCGCCGAGCGTGCCGCCTGTTCGCTGGGCGACGTCACGGGTTTCGATGCGGTCGGAGCCGCAGTTGGGGCATTGAAGGTAGGACAAGGTGAAAGTGCTCCTTTGAAAGCAGGTGGAAGAGAAGGAAAAACTGGGACACCGACGGCAAAAAAGCCCGGCCGACCGCGAGGTCGTACCGGGCTGTTGCGTGGATCTGGACGGGTTCGGAGAAGGAAGGGAAGAGACAGAGCTCAGCCGACGACGCGGCCTGCGAGCCGTGCCAAGCGCGTGTACTCGCTCAAGGGTTTGTTCGCCTTCCAGTACAGGTCGCGCTCGATGCCCAGCGCGCCGCCCATCAGCCGGATGGACTTCAACTCACGCAGGGACACAGGGCCCGGCTCCGGCGTGCCCATGCCGAGATCGCATAGGCCATAGGCCTGGTCTTCGTCATCGGGGTCCAACTCGGTGATGAGCCAGGTGGCGGCACCGCATGGGTTGAACCACTTGACCACAGGGAATGGATCGAAGTGACGGTTGTCGCGCGATGCTTGGCCGTTGGCGAGCAGCAGTTCGCGCAGTTCGGGGGTGATGAGTTCCATAGGCGTCTCCAAAATGCTGCCCAGACGGAGCCGGGGCATTGGGGGTTGGGAAGATTTGGGGAAAGGAAGGAGTGGTCGAGCCGCGTGGCGACTCGACCGGACGAGCGGCATATCGCCCGGCCTGGCCAGCCGGGCAGAGCAAGAAATGCCAGACGTAAAAAAGCCCCTTTCGGGGCGTTGCAGATTCAGAGTTCAGAAGCGCTGGCGATCGCTCATCGCCTGAAGAACGGGGCGGTGCGCGCCCGCTCCTCTCGTCTGAGATCTTCGCGCGCACGAACCAAAAAACGCAGCAGCGCCCGGAGTTCACCGACCAACTGCGAGTCGTCGTTCCGCTCCGCGCAGAGGATGGCTGGAGGGCGTGCAACGTCGCCGTCGAAGGCTACAACGCACTTGCTCAGCACAGCGACCTGTCCCAACTCACTCCAGGCAGCTTCGGCAGTCCTGGGATCCTGGATGAGGGCTTCCAGATGCTCGAAATGCACTGCAGCGTTGCTGCGCTCGATCAGGTCCTGACCCAGCTGAAGCTCCAGTTCCTCGATGTGATCGCACAGATCGAGCAGCTCTGCTCTAGCCATTCGGTACATGTCGAGGTACTTGCGCTGCAATGCCGATGAGGTTGGCGAAGCGCCCGGTGCCGCGGCCGGGGAGCGCCTTGTCGATCCCTTCGTGGCGACGGAATGCGCCTGCGGCATCGACCCAGCCCACTCCTGCACCACGGCAAACACCCGGGCCAGCTCGGGAGCACCCACCATCGGACAGTCCAGCACACGCAGGCCGTTGATGTACACGCCCGTGCCGCCGGTCATCACCGTGCGCAGGGCATGCCAGTGCCAACGCGCCGGCGCAGCGGTCAGTTCCTTCACGTGGATCCCTTTTTCGGTCAGTATTGCGCCCTCCTTCGCGCCGCCGAAGATGGTCGAGTCAATGAGCACCAGCACGTCCTCAGCCCTGAGCTCCCCACCATAGCTTTGCAGCGCACTGGTCAGCTTCTTGAGAGGGATGTCAGGTGCGAAATAAGTGCGAGAGAAACCCGCGTAGGGTGCCAGCTGCCGATCCAGCAGTTCTCGCAGCGAAAGGCCCTTCCCTGTGGAGGAGGCATGCCCTCTCGGAGCATCTTCTTCGGGCATCTTGCCTTGGGGCTGTTGCCTCTGAGCATCGAACCGCGCTCGCTCCTCCACGTTGGACAGGACGGCATACGCCGCATTGACCTCCTGCATCTGCTGCGTGGCCCACTGCAGCGTTTGCGCGTCGCTGCCTTGATATTTGTCCGGGTGGTACTGTGTCCGCCGGCCCTTGTAGGCGAGCTCAATCTCAGCGGCGCCGGCATTGCGGCGAACGCCGAGAACCTCGTAGGGGTCTTTCATGTCGGGTGTGCTCACTGATAGAGCGCCTGGCAGGCCCTGGACCCGTGCAGATCGAGCAAGATCGAGAGCTGAGACGTTGGCGGGTATTTGTACAACTGGACATCGTCTTGGAAGCGTTGGCCCAGCCACATCGCGTACTGCGCTTGGCTGGCGCCGGTCTGGACGCCGCCCAATTGCGCTTGGCCGTTGCGCAACGCGGCATCGGCGTTCGCCTCCCGGCCCAGTAGGGTGGCGACCTTGGCGCATTTGAAGACGGTGTAGACCTTGTCCTCGGTGCTGGAGAAGCAACCGGCCAGCAACGGCAGCGCCATGGCGGTGGACAGGCAGAGCAGCTTCTTGCGGTTCATCGCCATGCCTCCCCAGTCATTCGCGCAGGCAGGCGGCCGTGGCCTGGGTCATGCGCTGCCCCAGCCCCTCCACCCGCTGCCCCGCATGCATCTGCCGCAGATCCCGTTCGATCTTGCCGAAGATGCACTTGCAGATCGATTTCGAGACGCCGCCCTGGACGCACCCTTCCATGAACTCGACCTTCACCTCGTCACGACCACATCCCGCCAATGGAATCAGCAGGCTGAGGACGGCGAGTCGGGACGACAGACGCAGGAGCCTGGCACTCATGACATGAGCACCAGGCCGACGAACAGCGCGAGGATGCCGGCGCCTAGGATTTTTCCGAGCCCCGGGAAGAGCATGATGGGCCAGACAACCCCGGTGCCCAGGTTGTAGGCAAAGCTCTTGTAGGAGTTGTCTCCGAACAGCCATCCGTAGAGGGCGAACAACACCCCGATGGCAACGTAAATGCTGATGATCTTGGCTTTGGTGGACATGATGATGTGAAGACGGCCCTGATCCAAGCCGCTTGAGGCGAGCCAGGTCAAGGCACTGTCTGAGTTGGTAGGGATGGCAGGAATGAGGTGGGCCGACGCCGGCTCATCCCAGGTTGCACTGGAAGCCCTTCTTACCGTATGCCGGCAGGACTTGTGCAGCATTGCTCTTCGGGAAGGCGATCGTCTTGCTGTCGTAGCTGACCGCTGCATCGCCCTTGCGAAGGTCGTTCAGTAAGGCGATGAAGTTGTTCTCGCCCGCGCGGTTGTCAGCATCGAAGGGGCCTTCGAAGGCGTGCCCACCGACCTTGACGGTGAACTTTCTCACTTCCTGCGAGGAGGCTGTCGACACCAGGGTGACGCTAGAAGCGGCGTCGGCACTGCCCTCCTGTGTTGGACAGCCGATGTGCAGCCGCATGCCCTGGGCGTCGATGAAGTACTCGAGGTTGCCCTGGCCGAACCCTTGGCTCCATCGCCCCTCCGCGGCCGGTGCGGCCAGAGCCAGCATTGCAAACAGCGCCCCCAGCGCGAGATGCACTTTCCGAATGTGCGTACTAGTCATTTTTTCCCTGTGTTTGATGTGAATGTCTGCGCAGCTATCCCCCGCCGTGCAGCGCGTTCGGGGAACGTCGGCGCGGGCCTCGGCATCTGGTGGCCATAGCCACGACAGTGGGCGAAGTTGGTCATGTGATTTCTCCTTAGTTTTCGCTGGAAATGTCCTCAAGCAACGCTCATTCGGGCCTTACTCCCCCGCAGTCCGCCTCGCCAGGCGAAGCAGGCGCTCGCGTACTCCAGCTCAGGTAAGTCATATGTGTCTGGAGATTTTTGGAATCGCACCTATTCAGCATGAATCCTATCTTGAAAAGTCGCGTTACGACTATTCCTAAATGGACTTAACGATGAGGGCATGCCGGTTTCCCTCTATCACGCCGAATATGAAGCGCTGCGCACCTTGATGCGTAGCGTCAGGGAAAAGGCAGGGCTCACTCAGGCCCAGCTAGCTCAGGTTTTGGGCGTAGGACAGTCGTACGTCTCGAAACTCGAGCGCGGAGAAAATTTCGTGGACGTCCTGTTATTTGCACGTTGGTGTGCAGCCTGCGGGGTCAAAGCCGGGAAAGCGTTGGACAAGCTCATTTCCTCGTCGATCGACATCGTTTAGCTGCCATCAATGGCTCAGAACGTATCGTTCGCAGTGAAGGCATCGACTTAGTCGCCTGACAGCGCGGTACAAACCTTCGAGCTGTGAGACCAGGGACTCGGCACAGATGTCCATGCCTTTGAGGAGATCTACTCGATGGCAACAAGGCAGCGTTTGTCGACTTCGACGGCGCTGTTGCATGACCCGAATTCAGGGCGAGCCTCCCTTTGCCCCAGACGCAGTTATGCCATGCGCACAGTCACAGGCACTCCCAGACTGGCGAACCTTTGAGGATCGATGCCCATACCTGCATTTCGGTCACCTGCCTCTGGACGCCCCGTGCCATCACGCGCTCTCCCAGTCTCTTGAAGCACCTTATCTTGATCTCCACCAAGCTACGGCGGTGATAGCCGCTCCATTTCTTCCAGATTGAGCGACCCAGCTTGTATGTCGCCCTCAGGATCTCGCTTCCTGCCCGCGCCTCAGCTTTGCCAGGCCCGTAGCCTGGTGCAGGCACAGCCCAAACATGCACGTCAAGGTCAAGCAGAACTGGATCGCAGCATCGCAGAGCACAGCTGGCCGGCCTGAGCGCCCACTCGCAGGAGTCTGCCACTGAAGGTGTGCACCGGGCCAGACCATCAATGAACCCTGCGCTTGAGCGCCTCGTTGTACTCACTCCAGTTCGTCGTGCAGTACTTGGCCGCGGTGGGTTGCTCATCTGTCCCGCCTAACCACGATCGGGCGCCAGTCCTGCGGGGTTATGCAACAACGCTCCGCACAGTCCAAATCAGCGATTGACCTTCCAAGCGTGGCAAGCCGGATAAACGCAACGGGAGCTGCTTCAGCTCGGAAAAAACCAAATCGACTCCCGTCGCGAAAGGCAAGAAAGATGAAGGTCAAACGCGTAACCCCGATCACTGCGGCGATGAGCGTCGCGCTCGCGCTCGTGATCGCCGGCTGCAAGGAAACGGCACCGGCTGCCGCCCCCGCCAAGCCCCCCGACGTTCCGGTGGCCGAGGTGGTCGTCCGTCCGGTGACGCCATTCGTCGAGTTCACCGGCTCGCTCACTGCAGTCAAGCGGGTCGAACTGCGCCCGCGTGTCGCCGGCTACATCCAGGACGTGAGCGTGCCCGAGGGGCGCTTTGTCGAGAAGGGCCGAAATCTCTTCGTCATCGACCCCCGGGTGTTCCAGGCCACGCTGAATGCCGCGACGGCGCGCCTGCGCCAGGCCGAAGCGGCATCGATGCTTGCCCAGGCGGACCACGCGCGGGCCGAACAGCTGTTTGCCCAGAAGATCGTCGCGCGCGATCGCCTCGACACCGCCACCGCCGCGCTGCATGCGGGCAAGGCACAGGTCGATGCCGCGAAGGCGGCGCTGGATGCTGCCCAGCTCGACCTGAGTTTTGCGCGCGTCACAGCGCCGATCAGCGGCCGTGTGGGCCAGGCCCTCGTCACCGAAGGCAACTACGTCGCCAGCGGTGTGACGCCACTCACGACGATCGTCTCGATCGATCCGTTGCATGTCTATTTTGATGTCGATGAGCGCACGTACCTGCGTTCGCTCGCCGCAGGCCGGGCCACAGCGGCGCCACAGGGGGCGCAGGCGTCCAAGGTCATGGTGGCATTGCTCACCGACAAGACCTATTCGCGGCCCGGCCGTGTCGACTATCTCTCCAACGCCAGCGATCGCGGGACGGGCACGGTGCGCGTACGCGCCGTGGTCGCCAACCCCGACGGGCATCTGACGCCCGGGCTCTTTGCCAAGGTCAAGCTGGAAACCGGTGCGCCGCAAGCCCGGGTGCTGATCTCCGATCAATCGATCGGCACCGACCAAGGCAGCCGCTATGTGCTCGTTGTCGGCAAGGACGACAAGACCGAATACCGGCCCGTCGAACTGGGCCCGGTGGTAGACGGCTTGCGCGTAATCGAGCAGGGCCTGCAGCCGGGCGAGCGCATCGTCGTCAAGGGGCTGGTGCGACCGGGCATGCAGGTCACGCCGCAGCCGGCCGCGATCGACGGCACGCCCGCCGCGGCGCCCCCAGCCTCAGGAGCCGCGCAATGACGTTCCCGCGTTTCTTCATCGATCGCCCGATCTTCGCCATCGTCCTCTCGGTCCTGATGGTGATTGCCGGGGGCGTAGCCTTCTTCCAGTTGCCGCTCAGCGAGTACCCGGCGGTGACGCCGCCGACCGTGCAGGTGACGGCCTCCTACCCGGGTGCCAATCCCAAGGTGATCGCCGAAACAGTGGCCGCGCCGCTGGAGCAGGCGATCACCGGGGTCGAGGGCATGCTGTACATGTCCTCGCAATCGGCCACCGACGGCCGGATGATCCTGACCGTCACGTTCGCGCAGGGCACGAATGCCGACATGGCGCAGATCCAGGTGCAGAACCGGGTCTCGCGCGCGCTGCCGCGCCTGCCTGAAGAAGTGCAGCGCCAGGGCGTCGTCACGCAGAAGACCTCGCCGGACATCCTGATGGTGGTTCACCTGCTGTCGCCCGACAAGCGGTACGACCCGCTCTACATCTCGAACTACGCCTACCTCCAGGTGCGCGACGAGCTGTCGCGCATCGCGGGGGTGAGCGACGTGCTGGTCTGGGGAGCGGGCGAGTACAGCATGCGGCTGTGGCTCGATCCGAACCTGATCGCCGCGCGCGGGCTGACGGCCGGCGACGTAATCGCCGCGGTGCGCGAGCAGAACGTGCAAGTGGCCGCCGGCTCCGTCGGACAGGCACCCAACTCCAGCGCTGCCTTCCAGGTGACGGTGAACACACTGGGGCGGCTGACCGACGAGGCGCAGTTCGGCGACATCATCATCCGCACAGGCGCCGACGGCCAGGTGACGCGCCTGCGCGATGTGGCCCGCATCGAGATGGGAGCCGATGCCTACGCGCTGCGCAGCCTGCTCGACGGGGAGCCGGCCGTCGCGCTGCAGATCATCCAGAGCCCAGGCGCCAACGCGCTCGACGTCGCGCAGGCGGTGCGAACCACCATGCAGCGGCTCGAAGGCAACTTCCCCGCAGGGCTGAGCTCGCGCATCGCCTACGACCCGACGGTCTTTGTGCGTGCTTCGCTGGAGTCGGTGGCCACCACGCTGCTGGAGGCGATTCTTCTCGTGGTCATCGTGGTGGTGCTGTTCCTGCGCAACTGGCGGGCGTCGCTCATCCCCCTCATGGCCGTGCCGGTGTCGCTGATCGGCACCTTCGCCGTCATGCACCTTATGGGCTTCTCGCTCAACACGCTGTCGTTGTTCGGCCTGGTGCTGTCGATTGGCATCGTCGTCGACGACGCGATCGTGGTGGTCGAGAACGTCGAGCGCCATATCGAGAACGGCGAGGCACCCGCGCAGGCCGCGAGGCGCGCCATGGACGAGGTCACCGGCCCCATCATCGCGATCACGTCAGTGCTCGCCGCCGTGTTCATCCCGACCGCTTTCCTGAGCGGTCTGCAGGGTGAGTTCTATCGCCAGTTTGCGCTGACGATCGCCATCTCGACCATCTTGTCGGCGGTCAACTCGCTCACGCTCAGCCCGGCGCTCGCCGCGCTCCTGCTGCGCCCACGCACGCATGGGGTCGTGCATGACCCGCGCAGCCTGCGGGGCCGTGCCGGTCGATTGTTCGAGACGCTCGGCCGGCCGTTCCAGCGCGCACCGCACGCCTACGGTAACACGGTGCGCAAGGTCGTGCGCGTCAGCGGCGTGGCGCTCCTGCTCTACGGCGGGCTGCTCGCGCTGACCTACTTCGGCTTCAAGGTCGTCCCGCCGGGCTTCGTGCCGATGCAGGACAAGTACTACCTCGTGGCGATCGCCCAGCTACCCAACTCGGCCTCGCTGGACCGCACCGACGCCGTTGCCAAGCAGATGTCGAAGATCGCGCTGGCCGAACCCGGTGTCGAAAGTGTCGTGGCGTTCCCGGGGCTGTCGATCAACGGCTTCGTCAACGTGCCGAACGCGGCGGTCATGTTCGTCATGCTCGACCCGTTCAAGGACCGCACGACGCCCGACCTCACCGCGACCGCGATCGCGGGGCGGCTGCAGGCGAAATTCGCCGGCATTCCCGACGGCTACCTCGGTGTGTTCCCGCCGCCGCCGGTGCCGGGTCTGGGAGCCACGGGCGGCTTCAAGATGCAGGTGGAAGACCGCAGCGGCGCCGGGCTCGATGCCTTGGTCCGGCAGACGCAAATTCTGATGACCAAGGCCTCCGAGTCGGGACAGGTGGTCGGCCTCATGACCAGCCTGGACGTCAATGCCCCGCAGCTCGACGTTGCCATCGATCGCACCCAGGCCAAGGCGCAAGGAGTTCGCCTGGCGGATGTGTTCGAGTCGCTCCAGGTCTACCTGGGCTCGCTCTATGTGAACGACTTCAACCGCTTCGGCCGCACCTACAAGGTGACAGCCCAGGCCGATGCGGACCACCGCATGCAGGCCGAAGCCATCGGCCGCCTGCAGGTGCGCAACGCGGCTGGGGACATGCTGCCCTTGTCCTCGTTCGTCACCGTCACGCCGAGCTCTGGCCCGGACCGCGTGATCCGCTACAACGGCTACCCGTCGGCCGACATCTCGGGTGGCGCGATGGCCGGTGTCAGCTCGGGGCAGGCAGTGGCGGTCATGGAGCGCCTGGCGAAGGAAGTGCTGCCTGAAGGCATGAGCTTCGAATGGACCGACCTCACCTACCAGCAGAAGCTGGCCGGGGATTCGGCGCTGTTCATCTTTCCGCTGTGCGTGCTCCTGGCCTATCTGATCCTCGCCGCCCAATACAACAGCTGGCTGTTGCCCCTGGCGGTTCTGATGATCGTGCCGATGTGTCTGCTGAGCGCAATCATCGGTGTCTGGCTGGTGGGCGGCGACAACAACGTCTTCGTCCAGATCGGGCTCATCGTGCTCGTCGGCCTGGCGGCGAAGAACGCCATCCTCATCGTCGAGTTCGCGCGCAGCCTCGAGGCCGAAGGACTGAGCGCGCTGGATGCGGTCGTCGAGGCGTGCCGATTGCGGTTGCGGCCCATCCTGATGACCTCGCTGGCCTTCATCGCAGGTGTCGTTCCGCTGGTTCTGGCCAGCGGCGCCGGGGCCGAGATGCGGCACGCCATGGGGATCGCGGTCTTCGCGGGCATGCTCGGCGTGACGCTGTTCGGCCTGTTCCTGACGCCGGTTTTTTATGTGGTGATGCGCGGCCTGGCGGCCCGCTTCGAGCGGCCCGGGTCCGGCATCCGAGCGCGCATGGAAGGGAGCCCGTCATGAGAACGCTTCGTCAAGCCGCTCTGCTTCCCCTGAGCGCACTCCTGCTGCTGGCCGGCTGTGCGGCGGTGGGGCCCGACTACGCAGCGCCTTCACAGCGTGCGTCGCAACTGCCCGCCAGCTTCGGTGAGCCGGCCAAGGGCCTGGTCCCGGGGGCCGTCGAGGTGGCGTGGTGGCGCACCTTCGACGACCCGGCGCTGACCGCCTTGATCCAGCAGGCACTCTCGGCGAACCATGACGTCGGCATCGCCGCCGCGCGGCTCGAAGAGGCGAACGCGGGGCTGCGCGAAAGCCGCCAGGACTTCCTGCCGCGCGGTGGTCCCTCGTTCAGCTACGAGAACCGCCGCCGGGCGGAAGTCGAACGGTTGCCCGGCCAACCGCGCCAGGCCGAAACCTACCGCGGTGTGGTCGACGCTTCGTGGGAAATCGATCTCTTCGGCCGCGTGCGTCGCTCGGTGGAGGCGGCGCAGGCACAGGCCGGCTCCCGCGAGGCACTGCTGCGCGGTGTGCAGGCGGGCGTTGCTGCGGCGGTGGCCGCCACCTGGTTCGAATTGCGCGGCATCGAGAGCGAACTCGCAGTCGTCACCGACATCCGCCGAAGCCAGCGCGACAGCCTAGGCCTGGTCGAAGCGCTCGTGGGCGCCGGTTCTGCCAGCGAGTTCGACCGGCTCCGCGCCGAAGCGCTGTTGCGCCATGTCGAGGTGGCCGTGCCCGAACTGGAACGCCGCCGCGCGGCCTCTGTCAATGCACTGGCCATCCTCTTGGGCGAAACGCCGCAGACGTTCAAGCCACCCGCCGCCACGCCGGCGCCTGAAACGCTGGCCGTTCGAGAGATCGCCGTGGGCGACCCCGCCGCGCTGCTCTCGCGGCGCGCCGACATTGCAGCGGCCGAACGAAACCTCGCCGCGGCGACCGCCCGCATCGGGGTGGAAACGGCCGCGCTCTACCCCGAGGTCCAGGTGCAAGGCTCGATCGGCTTTGTTGCGGGCAGCCTCGATGCGATGAGCGGCGCGGGCGCGCTGTCCGGTGTGCTCGGCCCGAGCATCCGCTGGTCTGTGCTCGACACCGGGCGCGTGCGCGCACGGATCGCCGCCAGCGAGGCACGCACGCAAGAGGCCCTGATCGCCTATGACCAGACCGTGTTGCGTGCCCTGCAGGAAACCGACGACGCCTTCAAGTCCTATGGCGCCGCGGGAGCCACGCTGGGGCTGCGTCTGCAGGAGTCCGCGGCGAATCGCGAGGCGGCTCGTCTGGCCCGGGTGCGGTTTGCGGCAGGTGAAGGCCTCTACCTGGATGTGCTCGAAGCCGAACGGTCCGACTTCACCAGCCGGCGCGCGCTCGCCGTCGCACGCACCCACCAGCGGCTGGCCGTGGTCAGCATCTACAAGGCGCTCGGCGGTGGCTGGGAAGTCTGTGCGCAGGCCGACCACGGCTGCGGCGGGGCCGATGGAACGTCGAACCCGCGCGTCATGAATCAAATCGCACAAAAGCCTTGACCTTCACACGATGTCAATCTTTAACCTTGGCATCAACACACACATCCAAGGGGTAGTTCCATGGCTTCCGTTGCCCTCCCAAGAGGCGTTCCTCCCTCCCGCTCCCAGGCCGCCCGCCTGAGCCTGCCCGTCGAAGGCATGACGTGCGCCTCGTGCGTCGGCCGCGTCGAACGCGCGCTGAAGGCGGTCCCCGGCGTGCAGACGGCCGCGGTCAACCTGGCCACCGAGCGCGCCGACATCAGCTTCACCGGCGTGGCCGATGCGCAGGCGGCCGTGCGAGCCATCGAAGGCGCCGGCTACACCGTGCGCGAAGAGACCACCGAGCTCGCCATCGAGGACATGACCTGCGCGTCGTGCGTGGGCCGGGTCGAGAAGGCGCTCGCACAGATCCCGGGCGTGCTCCAGGCCAGCGTCAACCTGGCGACCGAGCGCGCGCGGGTACGCCACCTGGCCGGGGTCGTCACCACGGCCGACCTCGAAGCGGCGGTCGCGCAGGCGGGCTACAAGTCCCGCCGCCTGTCTGCCGAAACGGCGAATGCGGACGACCAGGACAACGCGCGTCGCGAGCACGAGGCGCAGGGGCTGCGGCGCGCCTTGCTCGTTGCCGCCACGCTCACCTTGCCCGTCTTCGTGCTCGAAATGGGCTCGCACCTGATTCCCGCCATGCACCATTGGGCGATGGGCGTCCTGGGCCAGCAGACGAACTGGTACGTGCAGTTCGTGCTCGCCACTCTGGTGCTGTTCGGTCCGGGTCTGCGCTTCTTCCGCAAGGGCGTGCCGGCGTTGCTGCGCGGCGCCCCCGACATGAACTCGCTGGTGTCGGTCGGCACGGCGGCGGCCTACGGCTATTCGGTGGTCGCGACCTTCGCGCCCCACGTGCTGCCGCCCGGCACCGCCAACGTCTACTTCGAAGCCGCCGTGGTCATCGTGACCCTGATCCTGCTCGGGCGCGTGCTGGAGGCGCGCGCCAAGGGGCGCACCTCGCAGGCGATCAAGCGGCTGGTCGGGTTGCAGGCCAAGACCGCGCGCGTCGTGCGCAACGGCGCGACCGTCGAGATTGCGCTCGACCAGGTGACCACCGGCGACGTGGTGCTGGTTCGTCCCGGCGAGAAGATTGCGGTCGATGGCGAAGTGGTCGAAGGCGCCTCCTACGTCGACGAAAGCATGATCACCGGCGAGCCGGTGCCCGTGTCGAAGGGCGTGGGCGCCGAAGTCGTCGGCGGCACGATCAACAAGACCGGTGCCTTCAGCTTCCGCGTCACCAAGGTCGGCACGAACACGGTGCTCGCGCAGATCATTCGCCTGGTCGAGGAAGCGCAGGGCTCCAAGCTGCCGATCCAGGCGCTGGTCGACAAGGTGACGATGTGGTTCGTCCCGGCGGTGATGGCCGCGGCCGCGCTGACCTTCATTGTCTGGCTGGTCTTCGGCCCGGAACCGGCGCTGACCTTCGCGCTCGTCAATGCGGTCGCGGTGCTCATCATTGCCTGCCCGTGCGCCATGGGGCTGGCCACGCCGACCTCGATCATGGTCGGCACGGGCCGCGCGGCCGAGCTCGGCGTGCTCTTTCGCAAGGGCGAAGCCTTGCAGGCGTTGCGCGATGTGAGCGTGATCGCGCTCGACAAGACCGGCACGCTGACCAAGGGACGCCCCGAGCTGACCGACCTCGTGCCCGCCGAAGGCTTCGCCTACGAAGAAGTGCTGGCGCTCGTGGCCGCGGTCGAGACCCGCTCCGAACACCCGATCGCCGAAGCCATCGTTGCCGCCGCCGAGCAGCGCGGCATCGCGCTCGACCCCGTCGAAGACTTCGACGCCACGCCGGGCTTCGGCGTGTCGGCCCGGGTCTCGGGCCGCACCATCGCCGTCGGCGCCGACCGCTTCATGACGCAGCTCGGCCTGGACGTGTCGAGCTTCCTGCCCGCCGCCCAGCGCCTGGGTGCGCAAGGCAAGAGCCCGCTCTATGCCGCGATCGACGGCCGCCTGGCAGCAATCATCGCGGTCGCGGACCCGATCAAGGAAACGACGCCCGCGGCGATCAAGGCGCTGCACGCGCTCGGCCTCAAGGTCGCGATGATCACCGGCGACAACGCGGCCACGGCCGCGGCAATCGCCCGGCAGCTCGGCATCGATGAAGTCGCCGCCGAGGTCTTGCCCGATGGCAAGGTCGCGGCACTGAAGAAGTTCCGGGCCCACGGCGCGCGGGTCGCCTTCGTGGGTGACGGCATCAACGACGCACCGGCACTCGCCGAAGCCGACGTGGGCCTGGCCATCGGCACCGGCACCGATGTGGCGATCGAGGCGGCCGACGTGGTGCTGATGTCGGGCGACCTGCGCGGCGTGCCGAATGCCATCGCGCTCAGCCAGGCGACGATCCGCAACATCAAGCAGAACCTGTTCTGGGCCTTCGCCTACAACGCCGTGCTGATCCCGGTCGCGGCCGGTGCGCTCTACCCGGTGAACGGCATGCTGCTGTCGCCGATCTTCGCCGCGGCGGCGATGGCGCTGTCCAGTGTGTTCGTGCTCGGCAACGCGCTGCGGCTCAAGCGCTTTCGCGCACCCATGGCGGTCGACGCCCGCGCCGAGACGGCGCACAGCGCAGCGGCATCGCCCCGGCCGCGCCTGGCGAACGACTGAGGAGGCGGCCATGACCACCCGCGCAATCCATCCCCCCGTCGTCGTCTACACGACACCGACCTGCCCCGACTGCCGGATGCTGAAGGCCTGGCTGGAGCGGGAGGGGATCGCGTTCGAAGAACGCGATCTCACCGACCCGAAGATCATGATGGAAGCCAAGGCACGCACCGGCGTGCGTGTCGCACCGATCACCCTGGTGGGCGAGCAGGTCTTCTACGGCACGTTCCCGTCGCAGAAGCCGGGCTTGATCGAGGCGCTCGGCCTGCCCCGTCCCGATCGGGAGGGCGCGCCATGACGAAGCAGGTCGCGCTGCGCCAGGCCGGACGCACCATCGCGGTGGCCGAGGGCGTCACCATCCTCGACGCGGCGCTCGCCGAGGGCATCGCCTATCCGCATGGCTGCCGCTCCGGTCGCTGCGGGTCGTGCAAGTCGCGCCTCGTCAGCGGCTCGGTCGAGCTTCTCGAGCACAGCCGCTTCGCGCTGTCGCAGGAGGAGAAGGCGCAGGGCTTGATCCTCGCTTGCCGCGCGATCCCGACCACCGATGCGAGCGTCGCCTGGATCGGCGGCGACGAGGAAGCGCCGTCCCATCCGCACCGCCATCCGCACCGCCGTCTGAACTGCCGCGTGACGGCGATCGAGAACGCGACCCACGACATCAAGCATGTGCAACTCGCCATTGAAGGGGCCGATCCGCTGGCCTTTGCAGCGGGCCAGTACGCCCGGCTCACGTTCCCGGGTGCCCCCACCCGCGACTATTCGATGGCCAGCCGGCCGGGCGAGCCAACGCTTGAATTCCACATCCGCCGGGTGCCCGGTGGTGCCGCGACCCGGCGCATCCACGCGCTGTTGAAGCCCGGCGATCCGGTGTGGGTCGAAGGGCCGTTCGGGTCGTCCTACCTGCGCGACAAGCACGCCGGACCGATCCTGTGCATTGCCGGCGGCTCGGGCCTGGCGCCGATCAAGGGGATCGTCGAGGCGGCCCTTGCGGGTGGCATGAAGCAGCCGATCCATGTGTATGTCGGCGCACGCAGCGATCGCGATCTGTATCTCGTCGAGCACTTCGAGGCCCTGGCCCGACGGCACGCCAACTTGCGCTTCACGCCCGTCGTCTCCAGCGCGCCGATGGCAGCGCGTTGGCGCACGGGCATGGTGACCGAGGCCGTCGCCCAGGACCTGCACGACCTCGACGGCTGGAAAGCCTATGTCGCCGGGCCGCCACCGATGGTCGAAGCGGCCATGCAGCTCGGCACGGCACGCGGGCTGCGGTCCGAGGACCTGCATGCTGATGTGTTCTTCACGCCAGAAGAAGCATCGGCACACCACTGAGCCCCCGGTTCGTCGGGCGGCATTCGATCAATCCCTTGTGAGGAAGAAATGATGAACATCGGCCAAGCAGCCACGTTCTCCGGCGTCTCGGCGAAGATGATTCGCTACTACGAGCAGATCGGCCTGATCCCGAAAGCCAGCCGCTCCGACGCAGGCTATCGAAACTACAGCGCGGCGGACGCGCACAGCCTGCGCTTCATCCGCCGCGCACGCGACCTCGGTTTTTCTGTCGAACAGATCTCGGAGCTGCTGGTCTTGTGGCACGACCGCGACCGCGCAAGCGCCGATGTCAAAGCGATGGCGCTCACGCATGTCGCCGGCTTGAACGAAAAGATCGCTGAACTGCAGGCGATGGCGCAAACGCTCGGGCATCTGGCCGACCACTGCCACGGCAACGACCGTCCGGACTGCCCGATCCTGGCGGATCTGGCCGAGCCTACCGCCGCTACGGTGGTGAAGCAACGCGCACAAGCACCCCATCGCGCGCCGCGGTTCGGGGTCGACACGCCTGCCTCGTCACGCCATCGCGCGGCCACGGTGACTCCTTCTTGAGCGCGGACGCACTCGCTTCTTGGGGCGCTCCCGCGTGCGACAAGAAATTCACCGAAAAGCGTTGACCTTGCCACGCTGTCAAAACCCACAGTAGCCACTCACAGCAACCAACCAGGAAATCCAGATGCTCCGTTTCTACATTCCCAACATGACCTGCGGCGGCTGCGCCAAGTCCGTCACCGCAGCGCTACGCAGCGTTGATCCGCAAGCCCGCATCGAAACCGACCCGCCCTCGCGTCAAGTCCGCGTCGAGAGCGCCCTGGACGAGAGCGCCTTTCTCACGGTGCTTCGTGAGGCCGGTTACCCGGACAAGCAGTGACCGACTGACCAAGGAGAAAGGCGCCTGAACATCAAGCATCTTCTGGCGATCGGCGCGACGGTGACTTCCCACGATTCACGTTGACAGCCTCGACCTGCCCAGGGTGCACCGCAGCGCTTTCGGCCGGATGAGATGCCCCGACTTGGTCAAAATCAGTGCCGTACACGCATGCAATGACTGCGAAAATCCGATATGCAGCGGCTGCTGTCGTTCATTCCCTGCCGCGCGATCCCAGCACCCTGTTTCGAACCGGCCATTCGTCAACGACAGCTTTATGGGTAGGCGCCCACCAGTAAGACTAGCCGTTGCGACTAGTCTCAGCCAAATTGCAACCGAAGCCGGGGTTAACGGGCTATGCCGAGAGCTCCGAGACCATTGGCCCGTCTGCCCCGATGGCCTGGAAGCGATAGAACTTCGCTGCGGAGCCGAGGTGCCGGAACTTGTGCCGGGCGAGCTGCAGCAGCTTCTCATCGCACGTTGAGATGACGAATTGACGCTCCCCTTCCGACGAACTCTGTAGACCAAGAATCAGGTCGAGCAGGGCATAGGTGTTGAGGTCGTCGAAGTGGGTGACCGGGTCGTCCATCATGATGGATGAGAACCCCGACCAAGTCTGCGAGCTGCACGCTGTGAGGAACAAGCCCAAGATGAGCGTCTGCACCTGCGATTGGCTGAAGTAGTCCGCTGGTCGGAGCCGTTCGTCCTTGCGTTGGACGTTAATGCTGATGGTTTTATCCTTGCTCGTAAGTTCAATCCCATCGAATCCGTAGACGGGGCGGAGTCGTTGCTGGATGACGGCGGTCCGAGGCCCGTACTCTTCGATGAAATGTTCGGTGGCGAAGGACTGCTGCGCGCCGAGGAGCTTCGTGACTTCGGTGAAATACTCAACCCACGGTTGGACGCTTTGAGCGCGGGCCGTCGCCTCTTGAACTCGTTGCTCGTAGTCCTGCATGCGTTGACGGATGCTCTGGAACGCTGCGGACGTCGCTGCTGTGTCGACGGCCACCTCAAGTTCGGCGACTCGGTCCCGTAGGGCTAGCGCCGAAACTTCGCGCGTTGTCGATACATCCATCCATTGCCGCAGCTCCTCCTGCGTCACCGAAGTGGAGAACTTCGCAGCAGCAAGTTCCGAAAAGATGGACTGCACCTGGGTCTGATGCGAAGTCCAGGCTTGGCTTGCCTGCTGATGGGAAGTGCGAGCGGCTGCGGTTGTGGCCTTCGCGGCGGCGTACACAGCCCTCTGATGCGTCACCAGCCCCTCACCACCAATCGCCGCTGCGTTCGTTGAGGATCGCTGGGCTTCGGCTGCGTCCCTTGCGCTCGTCAACTCCTGCAAGGAACTCACAAGGGTCACCGAGCCTCGATTGGCCTCTGTCACCAATTCACTCAAGCGGTTTCTCGCTGCGGTTAGCGCCTCATCGGTTGTCTGATGCAGTTCCTGGACTGCCTGGAGTCCCGCTTGCGCGTCGGCGACTGCAGTCTCCACAGAGGCCAGGTATTGCCGCGCAGTACCAACGGCCGCAGCAGCCAGCAACTCACCCTCATGAACTTGGTCGCTCAGGCTCTGCAGTTGGGCAACCGTCCCGTCTGTCAACGAGAGTCCCACCGAGTTCAGCGATGCTGCGTAGGTAGCGTGTTGCTGCTCGAAGAGAACACGCTGGGCTTGGGCTTGTCCGAGACTCTGCTTGCCCTGCCTCTCCTGCTCGAAGAGCGCCGACTCCTGGGCGACGAGCGTCTGATGAGTGCGGCGTTCTTGCGCCACCGCTTCACTTAGCTGGAGCACACGGCCGCCTTGCTCCATGCGTTGGTCGATGGCCGAGAGCAAGGCTTCAGTGGTTCCATGGTTATGGCCACACAGCTGACAGCTCGGACCATCCACATGCCCGCGGAGCTCGGCGATGAGCACCTTCAGCCTAGAGTCGCTGCTCTTAGCATTCTCAAGCTCGCGCTCTGCGTGTGCCAACCGGAGCTCTTGGGCTTGCACGGCAAGATGGCTCTCGCCCAACTGCCTCCGCAAAGTTTCCACTGACGACAGGAGCTGAGCTTCACTATCCCGAACCTCCGCGTACATCGGGGCGGCTTGCTCCCAAAGTGCAGCGACCTCCTTCACCGCTTGAACGCGCACACGCATGCCAGATGCCGACTTGAGCGCGGCTTCAGAAGTCTGGACCGTCAAGGCCGCTTGACGTTGTGTCGCTTGAGCTTGCTCGAGAACAGCACGCTGTTGCGTCGCCTGCGGAGCGAGCGCGCTTAGACCGCCCGAGAGCTGATTGGCTTCCTCGTTCAACCGTGCGTACTCAGGTTGCACGGAAACCGCCCAGGTGAGCCATTCCTGACGGTTCTGGGCCGCGCCCTCCTGAGACTTGAGTTCTGCGAGTTGCGTCGAGAGGCTGTTGAGGTGATCCAGCGCAGTCGTTTCCGCTGCTTGCGCCTGCTGAAGGCCCGTCTGGCGTCCGGTCAGCTGGATTTGTAGAGGTTCGAGCTGCTGATGAAGTGACGTGAGCGTGGCGACTAGGTCGACAGCGCGAGTCAAAGTGTTCCGCCAAGCAACCGATTGAGCCGCCGCCGCGTCAAGCACGGCCCTGACGCCCCTCGTGTCGCGAAGGCCAACTCCGGCAAGTTCGAAGCCAGCAGACGAAATCGCCTGCCCCAACGCGGCGAAGTGAGCGTCCAGCACCTCAGGCGACGTGTCTGCCGCTGCCAATCCTTGCAGCCGTTCAAGCTCGGCGCGCTCCTCCTCAATGGCGCCCTTAGAAGCTTTGACTACAGCCGCAGCGTCTGCGTGCTCTTGAGTGGCTAGCTTGAGCACGTCCTCGGCCTTCTTGAGACCACGTGCGTAGTCTTCGAACGCGAGCATCTTCGTAACGAGCCCGTGTGATAGCTCGCTCTTCGACGCTACGTCTCGGGTCAGCTCTTGGTCCTCTTGGCTGAACAGGTGCGTCGCGCGGAAGAGGTCGACTATGCTATTCACGTGGTCGGCATCCGGCGCCGCTCCGCCGGTCATGAAGCTCAGAACGTCCTTGCGCTGGAGGGATTTTCCGTCCACCGTGGCGTGATTGGGGTTCGCAAGATTGCGCGTGATGACGTGCTCTTTGCCGTCTCGCGCAAGCGTCAATGCGACCTCGGTTGAGTCGTCCTCACAATCAAGATGCTTCGCAAGCTGAGCCAGACTGGAGCTCGCCTTCTTCAGTCTGCCTATACCGCCGGTGACGGCGAAGTCGATGGCATCGAAGAACGACGTTTTTCCGAATCCGTTGGGGCCATATAGAACCGTCACCGCGGAGCCGAGTTCGAACTCCTTCTTCTTGCGATACGCGCGGAAGTTCTGAATCGAAATCGACTTCAGCGTGGCTTGGATGCGGTCCTCTTTGGACACGGCTGACGATGGTGCCGAAGCCGTTGTCTCCAGAGAGTGAGGAGAACCGTAGTTGTTCGCCAAGCAGGCCGCAAGGATTGTTGCCGCGCTGCTCTTCTGCGGAAGGACGAGTGCAGTGGCGAGCTCCGCCTTGAGGTTGCGCTGACGCAGCAGCGTCTGAGCCGTCGGTGGCCGTACCTGCACCCCGGGGGTGATAGGGGCCAGAGGAAGGAACGGGAGCCTAGCCAGACTCGCGTCCATGGTGCCGTCTAAGCGGACCGCGTACTTCCTGCAGAAGTACACGTCGACTTCCACTTGGGAGCAGAACTCGGGGGATACCTCAACGCCTTCTGGGATGCAGTAAACGAACGCGAGGTCCTTCGCTGACCACTGTGCGCGGTGCTTCAGGTAGTGCTTCTTGAAGGCCTCGTAGAGCGGTCGGTAGTCCTCTTGGTCTCCGACCGCAAAGGCCGTCACTGCATGCGGGCGCTGCATGAGAACGACCGGTAGTCGCTCCTCACTGAGCACTTCCTCTGTGAATGTCACTCCTTCGAGCAGCCCGCTTAAAGTTGCCTGGATGTCGGTCAGCAGTTCCAACGTTTCAGGAGAGCTTTGCATCGAGTGCCTCCTTCAACGCAGCTTCGTTGGCCGCGCTGCGATACGCGTCCATCACGTCTCTGTAGCCTAGGCGCACGATGGCGCTCGTCGGTTCCGTGAACTTCGACTCCGGCGAGGGCTCATCAGGGACCTGGTCGTAGATGCGCTGGAATCGCGCATCCCACGACGTATTCTCTTCATCTCGACTCACCAGAAGGAGACGCCCCGTATGGTGTGGCAGGCGCGCGAGAACATGTTTGTCGCAGTCCTCGTGGCTCGGCCCTCGAATTGCGATGACATCGATGCTGGACTCGCCCGTCAGGACGGTTGCGTGCGCGCCCTGTCCGTGGAAGGTCGAAGAGTACTGAGCCACGTCAAAAATCGAGAAGGTGTGCAGGACATGCTTGAGGGCCAGCCCTTCACCCGCATCCCAATCATCGGGGCTTCGTTTCTTCGGCTTTTTGTCCTCGGCTCGGGCCGTAGCGATTCGGACCGTTGCGTCGAGGCCCTTGTCTTGAAGGTTTCGAAGCTCATCGACAGTCTTCACGTGGGCGCCACGGGCAACCGCCCTAAGCGCGGCGTGTTCGTGGGTGGAAGCCAGCGACATTGATGGGTCGTCGAGCTCGTCGTTCACCCACTTAACTACCGCGGGAACGGTGCCTCCCGGCGTACGAGGCCGAAACTTGCCATCCAGCGGGTGCACCATCGCCTCGCGCAAGGGGAACCGATGTCCGGCAGACCCGATTGGAAGCGACGACGGATGCGTGACGAGGAACGAATGAATACAAGCGCCACTTTCCCTGAACAGGGCGTCGCGCAAGTTCTCGAGCGGAGCCCCGGGACGCCCCTGTGGTCCGCCATTGCAATAGGTCGGCATGCAGTCGGGCACCGAGAAGCGGCTTGGCATGACGATGACGGCTGACTGCCCGAAGCGATTTGCCCGTCCTGGTTCAGCCTTCCCGGCGACGTTCGCCATCACCAGACAAGTCTCATCCCGATTCACTTGCGGATAGTTGTCCTGCTCAAAGAATGCGGGCACCTGACCCATGAATGAAGCGTGGGAGGGGGCGGCGTTGCACTGTGCGACGAACAGCCACGTGAGCGGAATCTGCGCCCCTTCCGGCCCGGCGACCTCAGTCAGCCCCTCGAACAACCACTCCCAAACACGCTTCTCCTCGGCCTTCGCAATCCAGTCGAAGCAGAGAAGCGTGGCGAATCGATACCAGGCAGCGACGTTGGAGTACCGACCTTTGAACACGTAGATGGAGCGCCCTCGGTACATCGACATGTACGTGACGTCCAACTCAATTCGGGCCGGCGACAGTTTCGGCTGCACCCAACTGCGCACCTCGCCCGAGGGAAGCTTTGCCCATGTGACGGAGCAGTTCACCCAGTGGTCGTCGGTAATAAGGTCCAGCCCATTGTTCACCGCATCATGGGTGGTGTTGGGGCGCTGTACCAATTCGACGAACTGGGCTCGTGTCAGACCGTCAACGCCGCCAACAACGACCGTTTCGGCAGGCCAAGCGTCGGCTTGCATAGTTTGCGTGACGCGGTCCACTCCTTCCAGCCCCGGCAGCATGCACTCTGGGAACACTGTGAAGTGCGTCTTTCCGACCCCCTGTGGAGCCTTCAACGACAAAGCCAGGGTGGCGTCGATACACTCAAGAGCCCGCGCCTTGGACTGTTCAGTCCAGGTAAAGGGCTCCTCGTGGATGAAGTCCACCTCAATGTCCACGAACGGCTGTGCGACCACCAAGGCCACCTCGCCGCGTGGAAAATGGACGCCGAGGGCGCCTAGGTCGATTTCAACAACTGCAACCATCCGTACTCCTGCCGCTCTCTCGGATGATTCTGACACAGTTGGTAACGGAAACTCGTCCTGGAGAATGCTCCCTCCCGCAAGTTGCGGGAGGGAGCATGGGACGTCAGTGTGGTCATCGCTGCCGAAGAAGTCAGTCTAGTTTTAGAGGGGTTATGAAAGCCTACGAAGAGCCGGCATCACTCCCGTGGAGTCGTCCGTCCGCGTTGTGCAATCAATTCTTCCAGCCAACGGCTTCGCCGCCAGTTGAGCGCGCATGTTGAATGTCTGCTGTTCGGCATTGACGACGGTCTACCGAATGACCGCATATCGAACCTGGGCATCTGAGACCCCCGGGTAAATGCAAACGACTACAGCCAGTCTGAAGTGGATGTATCGGCGCCGGTGGCGCGCTGCTTCGCAATAGGAAACAGAGGCAAGACCGCCCCCTCAGGAGTCGAAGGCGATGCCTTTCAAGCTCAAACCAACCGTGATTCGAATTGGTAGGAACGATGGTGTAAGAAATAAAAAAACGCCCCGAAAGGCGCTTGTTTATTGACTTACTGGAGGAGAGGGAGGGATTCGAACCCTCGGTACTATCGCTAGTACGCCTGATTTCGAGTCAGGTACATTCGACCACTCTGCCACCTCTCCGGTGCTGTCGAGCCTCAGATTATAGCCAGAAAAATCTGACTTTTGACGCCCTGCGCTTCAACCGCGCAAAACTTCGAGGCCGCCGAGGTACGGACGCAACGCCGCCGGCACGTTGATCGAGCCGTCTTCGTTCTGGTGGTTTTCCAGCACGGCGACCAGCGCGCGGCCCACGGCCAGGCCGGAGCCGTTGAGGGTGTGCACCAGCTCGTTCTTGCCCTGGGCGTTCTTGAAACGAGCCTGCAGGCGGCGCGCCTGGAAGGCTTCGCAGTTCGACACCGAGCTGATCTCGCGGTACGTGTTCTGCGCGGGCAGCCACACCTCGAGGTCATAGGTCTTGGTGGAACCGAAACCCATGTCGCCGGTGCACAGCAGCACCACGCGGTACGGCAGCTCCAGCGCCTGCAGCACGGCTTCGGCGTGACCGGTCATCTGCTCCAGCGCGTCGTAGCTCTTCTCGGGGTGCACGATCTGCACCATCTCGACCTTGTCGAACTGGTGCTGGCGGATCATGCCGCGCGTGTCGCGCCCGGCGCTGCCGGCTTCCGAGCGGAAGCACGGCGTGTGGGCCGTGAGCTTGATGGGCAGCTGCGCCTCGGGCACGACCTCGTCGCGCACGAAGTTGGTCAGCGGCACTTCGCTGGTCGGAATGAGGTACAGCGCCGAATGGTCGGGCGCGGGCTCACCGTCCTGGCCGCCCTTCTTCGCGGCGAACAGGTCGCCTTCGAACTTGGGCAGCTGGCCGGTGCCGCTGAGCGTGGCCGCATTGACCACGTAGGGCACGTAGCACTCGGTGTAGCCATGCTGTTCGGTCTGCAGGTCGACCATGAACTGGGCCAACGCGCGGTGCAGGCGGGCGATCGGGCCCTTCATGACGGTGAAGCGCGAGCCCGAGAGCTTGGCGCCCATCTCGAAGTCGAGCCCCAGCGGTGCGCCGAGGTCGACGTGGTCCTTGGGCGCGAAGGCCAGCGGCGTGGCGTTGGCGCCGGCGCCGCCCTTCGGGGCCCAGCGGCGCATCTCGACGTTGCCGGCTTCGTCTTCACCGAGCGGCACGCTGGCGTGCGGCAGGTTGGGCACGGCGAGCAGCAGTGCGTGCAGCTCGGGCTGGATTTCTTCGAGGCGCTTGGACTGCGATTCCTGCTCGGCCTTGAGCGCGTTGACCTCGGCCATGAGCGCGTCGACCGACTCGCCCTTGGCCTTGAGCGGGCCGATCTGCTTGTTCAGCGTGTTGCGGCGCGCCTGGATTTCCTCGGTGCGGGTCTGCAGCGTCTTGCGCTCGGCCTCGAGCGCGGTGAACGCCGAGACGTCGAGGTAGGGCTGGTTCTTCTTGCGTTTTTCGAGGCCGGCCACAGCGGAGGCCAGGTCTTTGCGGAGCAGGGTGATGTCAAGCATGGGGAGATTTTAGGTGGGCGCCCGGCCCGCGCCCGCCCTCCCCGCTCGCACGCCTCAGACCACTCAGGCGACCGTGGCCGGATCGACGTTCGCCCCGCAGATGATCAGGCACACCTTCTCGCCCTCGCGCGGCACGTAGGCGCCGGTCTGCAGCGCGGCCAGCGGCAGCGCGGCGGCCGGTTCCACGGCGAGCTTCAGTTCCTTCCAGAGCCACTGCTGGGCGGCGCGGATGGCGTCGTCGGACAGCAGCAGCGCGTCGCGCACCTGCTGCTGCGTGATCTCCCAGGCGATGGCGCCGATGCGGCGCGCGCCGAGCGAATCGGCCGCGATGCCGCCGACGTCCACGTCGACCGGCTCGCCGGCCTCGCGGGCGCGGAACAGCGTCGGGGCTTTTTCGGGCTCGAGCGCCACCACGCGGGCGCGCTGCTCGAACCAGCCGGCGAGGCCGCCGATCAGGCCGCCGCCGCCCACGCTCACCAGCACGGCGTCGGGCAGGCCGCCCTGCGCCTCGATCTCGCGGCCGAGCGTGCCGGCGCCGGCCACCACTTCGGGTTGGTCGTAGGCGTGGGTGAGCAAGGCGCCCGTTTCCTTCTGGCGCGCCAGGCAGGCGGCCAGCGCGTCGGGGTACAGCTCGCCGACCACGACCACTTCGGCGCCCAGCGCCCGCAGGCGCGCGCGCTTGGCTTCGGGCGACACGCCCGGCAGGAACACCTGGCAGGGCACGCCCAGCGCCTTGGCGGCCGCGGCCGTGGCAATGCCGGCGTTGCCGCCCGAGGCGACGATCACACCCGCGGCGGGGATGTCGTTGGCCAGCAGGCGGTTCATCATGCCGCGGGCCTTGAAGCTGCCGCTGACCTGCATGTGCTCCAGCTTGAGCCAGATTTCGGCGCCCGGCGCGGCCACGCCCAGGGCGGCGGCCGGCAGCTTCCACAGCGGCGTTTCACGCAGGAAATGGCCGGCGCGTTCGCCCAGCCTGCGGGAGGCGCTCTCGATGTCGGAGCGCCAATCGGTGTTTGTCATGATGTTCAGGAGATGTGCCCAGGGGGCGGGATGTCGTCGAGCTTGAGGCCCTTGGGAAGCGGGAACTTGATGGTTTCCTCGATGCCGTCCATCTTGCGCACCGACACGGCGCCGAAGGCGCGCACGCGCTCGATCACCTCGTGCACCAGCACCTCGGGCGCCGAGGCGCCGGCGGTGAGGCCGATGCGCGACTTGCCCTCGAACCATTCGGGTTTGAGCTCGTCGGCCGAATCGACCATGTAGCTCTCGGTGCCCAGGCGCTGCGCCAGCTCGCGCAGGCGGTTGCTGTTGGAGCTGGTGGGGCTGCCGACCACGATCACGAGGTCGACCTGCGGGCTCATGATCTTCACCGCGTCCTGGCGGTTCTGGGTGGCGTAGCAGATGTCCTGCTGCTTGGGCTCGCGCACGTTCGGGAAGCGCGCGCGCACGGCGGCGGCGATCTCGGCGGCGTCGTCCACGCTGAGCGTGGTCTGCGTGACCACGGCAAGCTTCTCGGTCTGCAGGGGCGACGCATTGGCCACGTCGGCCACGTCTTCCACGAGGTGGATGCCGCTGGACAGCTGCCCCATCGTGCCTTCGACCTCGGGGTGGCCCTTGTGGCCGATCATGATGAATTCGTAGCCCTCTTTCGCGAGCTTGGCCACCTCGACGTGCACCTTGGTCACGAGCGGGCAGGTGGCGTCGAAGATCGAGAAGCCGCGGTCGCGCGCCTCCTGCTCCACGGCCTTGCTCACGCCGTGTGCGCTGAACACCAGCGTGGAGCCGGGCGGCACGTCGGAGAGCTCCTCGATGAAGATCGCGCCCTTGGCCTTGAGCTCGTTCACCACGTAGGTGTTGTGCACGATCTCGTGGCGCACGTAGATCGGCGCGCCGAACTTGGCGAGGGCGCGCTCGACGATCTCGATGGCGCGGTCCACGCCGGCGCAGAAGCCGCGCGGCTCGGCCAACAGGACTTCTTCGATGTTCGGGTTCATAGCACGCCGATCAGCTTCACTTCGAAGGTGACCGGTTGCCCCGCGAGCGGGTGGTTGAAATCGAAGCGCACGCCGGTCTCGTTCGACTCGACGACCGCGCCCGCGTAGCTGCCCGAGCCGTCGGGCGTGGGGAACTGCACCACGTCGCCGACGGCGTACTGCTCGTCGGGGTCGCCCATCTGGGCCAGCAGCTTGCGCGCCACCCATTGCTGCATGTCGGGGTTGCGTTCGCCGAAGGCCTCGCCGGCGGGCAGCTCGAAAGTGGCGTGCGCGCCCTCTTCCATGCCCATCAGGCGCTGCTCCATGGCCGGCGAGAGCTCGCCGGTGCCCAGCGACAGCGTGGCGGGCTTGTCGGCGAAGGTGTTGATGATGTCGCCCGCCGGACCGGCCAGCCGGTAGTGCAGGGTCAGGAAGGAGCCGGAAGTCACAACTTGGGACATGGGTGCAGCGAAGGTGGGCAAAGACGAGGGAGGTGTCCCGATAAACTGGCCCTCATTTTAAGGATCGGGGCAACACCTCGCCCCGGCCCAGGTTTCAGCAGGGTTTCATGGCATTCAAGGATCTCCCTCTCGACGCCCGGCCGCGCGAAAAGCTCATCGCACGGGGCGCCGCCGCGCTGGCCGACGCCGAGCTGCTGGCGCTGCTGCTGCGCACCGGCGTGGCCGGCAAGAACGTGCTCCAGCTGGCCCAGCAACTGCTCGAGCGCTTCGGCGGGCTGTCGGGGCTGCTGCACACGGCGCCCGATGACCTCAAGGCAGTCAAGGGCATGGGCGGCAGCGCCAAGCGCTCCGAACTCACGGCGGTGCTCGAACTGGCGCGCCGCGCCATGGGCGAGCGCCTGAAGGAGCGCACGGTGTTCGACTCGCCCGAGGCGGTCAAGCAGTACCTGCAGATGCACATCGGCTCGCGCCCGCACGAGGTGTTCGCGGTGTTGTTCCTCGACGTGCAGCACCGCCTGCTCACGCTCGAGGAGCTGTTTCGCGGCACGCTCACGCAGACCAGCGTCTACCCGCGCGAGGTCGTCACCCGCGCCCTGCACCACCAGGCCGCGGCCGTGGTGCTGGCCCACAACCACCCCAGCGGCAGCATCGAGCCCTCGCGCGCCGACGAATCGCTCACGCAGACGCTGCGCGCCGCGCTGGCGCTGGTCGACGTGCGTGTGCTCGACCACGTGATCGTGAGCCCGGGCCAGAGCTTCTCGATGGCGGAACGGGGGCTGCTCTGATGGCGTCGTCTTCTTCGCGTCCCCCGGCCCTGAAGAACCTGGCCGACCTCAAGCAGGTGCAACGCGTGCTCGCCGAAACCCGCGAGCGCGAGGCCGCCGAGGCTGCCGCGCGCGCCGCGGCCGAGCGCAAGCGTGCCGCCGAGAAAGACCTGTTCACGCGCGCCATCGGTGCCACCGAACCGCTGCGCCGCAAGGCCGCCGTGGCGCTCGCGCCCGAGCCGCCCGCGCCCATTCCGTTTCAGCACCAGCTCGACGAGCAGCGCGTGCTGCGCGAGTCGCTCTCCGACGAGTTCGACGTGACCACGCTGCTCGACGTCGACGACGCCATGAGCTTTCGCCGCCCCGGCATCGGCACCGACATCACGGCACGGCTGCGCAAGGGCGACTGGGCGATCCAGGGGCAGGTCGACCTGCACGGCCTGCGCAGCGACGAGGCGCGCGAGGCGCTGGGTGGCTTCATCCGCAACGCCCACAAGCAGGGGCTGCGCTGCGTGCGTGTGGTGCACGGCAAGGGCCTGGGCTCGCCCGGCAAGCAGCCGGTGCTCAAGACCAAGACGCAGCGCTGGCTGATCCAGAAGAACGAGGTGATCGCCTTCGTGCAGGCCAAGCCGGCCGAAGGTGGGGCCGGGGCGCTGGTGGTGCTGCTGGCGCCCGTGCGGCGCTGACACGGCGCCGCACTGGCCCTACCCTTACTTGCTCAGATCGACCTTGTAGACCGAGCGGCCCTTGCCGCTGCCGTCATCCGCGGTCAGCAGCGAGATGTTCGCGAGCCCCGCATCGGTCGCAGCACTCAGTTGCCCCTGCCCCGACGTGATCGTCACGTTGCCCGCCGTCGTCACCTTGGTGAAGCGCCAGCTGCGCGCCGCGCCGTCGGCCGCGCGCGTGATCGTCTTCTTCGCCTTGATGTAGGCGATCAGCACGTCGCGGTTGGCATCGGGCGAGGCGTAGATCGTCGCGCGCCCGTCCAGCGCCGGGATGAAGCTCGCGCCGCTGGTCGCGCGGTAGTTGTTCGTGGCAATCACGAACTCCTTCGCCGGGTCGATGGGCGCGCCCAGGTACATGAGGTTCTTGATGCGGCTGCCCACGGCCTGCGTCACGTCGATCTCGTACTGCATGTCGGGCGTGGTGAACATGTCGAAGTTGTAGCCCGGGAAGGTGCTGATCAGCGGCTGGTCGGTCGTGAGCGCCGGGTCGATCCTGTTGAAGCGCTTGGCCGCGGCTTCGAGCCAGCCCTTGATCTCGGCACCCGTCACCTTCACCGCGTACACCGTGTTCGGGTACAGGTACAGGTCGGCCGCGCTGAAGATCGCCAGGTTGCCCACGGCCACGTCGGTGTAGTCGCGCCCGCCTTCGAAGCCCGACTTGAAGGGTGCGCTCACCGACAGCACCGGCAGGCCCGCGTACTGCGGCAGGCTGGCCTGGATGTAGGTCTTCACATAGTCGGCCTGGGCCTGGTTCACGATCTGGATCGCGCCCGGGTCGCCCACGTCGGCGAAGAAGGTGTTCATGCGGAAGTCGGTGCTACCGATCGGCGTCTTCACGTAGTCGATCGCGGCCTGGTGCTGGGTGTCGACCAGCGGCGCCACGCTCGGGTCGGCATCGACGTACACGGCCTTGCCCGCGCCGTCCTTGCCGGTTTGCGTGGAGCGTGCCTCGACCAGCGTCTTGGTCTTGTCCACGCCCCAGGCCTTGCCGTCCCACACGAGCTCTAGCTTCACGAGGCCCAGTGCCTTGCCCCACGAACTGGGCATCACGGCCGGCACGCCGTTGACGGTGCCGGCGGCGTTGTCCACGCCGGGCTGCGTGTAGCCGGGTTTGGCGCCGCGGTCGGGGAACAGGCCGTGCTGGTGGCCCATCATCAGCACGTCGATGCCGGGCACCTTCGACAGGTACAGGCCCGGGCTTTCCATCGTCGGCGAGTACGGGGAGGCGTCGAGGCCGCCGTGCTGCAGCGCCACGACGATGTCGGCGCCCTTCTCGCGCAGCTCGGGCACGTAGCGCTTGGCGGCCTCGACCGCGCCTTCGGTGCGCAGCTTGCCTTCAAGAAAGCGCTTGTCCCAGTTCATGATGCCGGGCGTGGTGAAGCCGATCACGCCGACCTTCACCGGCACCGTCACGCTCTTGCCATCCGGCGCGGTGGCCGTGAACTGCTTGGTGACGATGGTGTAGGGCGCCACGAGCGGCTTGCCGCTCTTGAGGCTGTGCACGTTGGCCACCACCATCGGAAAGCTCGGGCCCGCGCACTTCTTGCTGCCGTCCACGCCCTCGACATCGAGGCCGCCGCCGAGCACCTGGTTGAGGAAGTCCAGGCCGTAGTTGAACTCGTGGTTGCCCAGCGTGCCGGCATCGAAGCCGGTGGCGTTCATCACCTTGTACATCGACAGCGGCTGCGTGCACGGGATGCGGCTGACCAGCGCTTCGTAGTCGGCCAGTGCGGTGCCCTGGATGGTGTCGCCGTTGTCGAACAACATCGTGTTCGCGAACTCCTTGCGCGCGGCGTTGATGAGCGTGGCGGTGCGCTCGTAGCCGTACGACTTGTCTTCGGCGAGCTTGAAGTAGTCGTAGCTGCGCACGTTGAAGTGCAGGTCGGTCGTTTCGAGCAGCGCGACCGTGGTGCGCGTGCCGGCGGCCACGGGTGCCGGGGCGGGTGCGGGCGCCGGGGGCGGAACGATCGGGGGGAACGTGGTGCCGCCTCCGTTGCCACCGCCACAGGCGGTGAGCACAGCGGCCAGGACGGCGGCACAGGTGGACATGGGGGCGAGGCGCGCCAGCGACGCGGCCACTGCGTTGTTCATCGAGAGGTCTCCCTGCGGATATGAGGAAGACCAGTCTCCGAAAGCCGGGTGACAGACCGGTGAATCCGGGCCTGCCGTGCAGCGCCGTTGCGACAGCCGTTACGCTAGATGATTCTTTAGTGGTACCGCCGCATCCGCCACCGCCTCGGGCGCGGGGCTGCGGCCCGCTTCGAGCAGCTTGCGGCTCATCATGTGATCGACCGGCGCGTTCACCGATTCGACGCACACGAGCTGGCCGTCGACGTAGTGGAACAGCGAAAACGCCTCGGGCTTCGGCCCCGCGCGGCGCACGCTCACCAGGCCCGGCGTGCCTTCGGCCGGCATGAGACCCGCCATCTGCAGGCGCAGGCCGCCCTGGTCGGACCAGAACCACGCGACCGCGTCGTGATCGCGCGCGGCGCCGGTCAGCGTGGCCACGGCCGTGCGCGCCTGGTCGTTCGCGTTCTGCACCGATTCGAGCCGCAGCGCGCGGCCTGCGCGGCGGTCGGGGAAGCGCGTGCAATCGCCCACCGCGAGCACGTCGGCCGCGCTGGTCTGCATGTGGCCGTCGACCACGATGCCGTCGGCGCACTCGAGGCCCGCGGCCTGCGCGAGCGCGGTCTCGGGCACCGCGCCGATGCCCAGCAGCAGCAGGTCGATCGGCTGCTTCACGCCGTTGACTTCGACCGACACGAGCCGGTCGCCCGCGACCTCGAAGGCGCCGGTCTGCGCACCCAGCACGATGTCGATGCCGGCCGCGCGGTGCGTGGCCAGCACGTGCGCCGACAGCTCGGGCGACACGGCGCGGCCCAAAAGGCGCGGCGCGCATTCGATCACCTGCACGCGCTTGCCCAGTGCCTGTGCGGTGGCTGCCACTTCGAGGCCGATGAAGCCGCCGCCCAGCACCGTGACCTGCTGCGCATCCGCCAGCTGCGTGCGCAGGCGCTGCGCCTCGTCGGCGGCGCGCAGGCTCGCGACGTTTTCGAGGCCGGCCTGCAGGCCGGGCATCTGCCGCGCGCGCGTGCCGGTGGCCAGCACCAGGCGCTCCCACGGCAGCACCGCGCCCGAGCGCAGCGTGACGGTGTGCGCCTCGCGGTCGATGGCCACGGCCGCGTCGCCCAGGTGCAGCGTGATGCCCGCTTCGCGGTACCAGTCGGCGGCCTTGTGCGGCTGCGTGGTTTCGTCGGCGCTCTTGAGGAAGGCCTTCGACAGCGGCGGACGGTGGTACGGCTCGCAGGCCTCCTCGCAGACCAGGTGCACGCGCGCGCCCTGCCCGGCTTCCGCCAGGCCCGCGCAGAGCTGGGCCGCGGCGTGGCCGCCGCCGATGATGACGATGGAATTCATGGAGAACAGTCTTTCGGGAATCGTTGTCGGGGTCACTCGCCGCGGT
This sequence comes from Variovorax sp. GW458-11-26-14-LB1, assembly GCF_059423965.1. NCBI lineage: Bacteria > Pseudomonadati > Pseudomonadota > Betaproteobacteria > Burkholderiales > Comamonadaceae > Variovorax > Variovorax sp. GW458-11-26-14-LB1. The sequence continues at coordinate 14,497 of NZ_JBWKYW010000005.1, read as the reverse complement.
TGCGCATCCAGTCGGCGGTTTTAAAGAAGGAGTCGCGCAGGCGTGCGCGCAGGTCTTCGGGCACGCCGGTCTCGCCCATCGCCTGGTCCATGCAGGCCAGCCACTGGTCGCGCTCCTTGATGCCGATGGTGTGACCGCCGATGGCCTGCGGCAGGTGCCGCGCACGCAGCATGGGGTGGCCGAAGCGGTCGGTGTAGTGGGCGGGCCCGCCGAGCCAGCCGCACAGGAACCAGAACAGGCGCTGGCGCGCGTTGTCCAGGTCGGTGCCGTGCACGGCGCGCAGTTGCGCGTAGGCCGGCTCGAGGTCCATCAGGTCGTAGAAGCGCTCGACCAGCGCCTCCACCTTGGGCTCGCCGCCGATCCACTCGAAGGGCGTGCCGGCGGGCGGTTTGTCTTGAATCTGCATGGGCGGGAGTATCCCCTCGGGGCGCTCTAGAGTTGGATCAGATCGGGAATGCCTACATCGGTGCTCACGTCGGCCGTGTAGTCCACGCCGTCGACGGCAAAGCCGAACAGGCGCAGGAACTCGGTCTTGTAGCCCGCGAAATCGGTCAGCTCGTTGAGGTTCTCGCCAGTGACCTGCGGCCAGAGCTCCTGCACGCGGGCCTGCACCTGCGGCGCCAGTTCCTTGTAGTCGGCGCGCAGGCGGCCTTCGTCGTCCAGGTGCGGCGTGGCGCCGTACAGGCTGTCGGCGTACAGGCCGTGCACCTGCTCGATGCAGCCCTCGTGCGTGCCTTCGGCCTTCATCACCTTGAACAGCAGCGACAGGTACAGCGGCATCATCGGAATGGCCGAGCTGGCCTGCGTGACCACCGCCTTCAGCACCGACACGCGCGCGTCGCCGCCCTTGGCGGCCAGCTGCGCGCGGATGTCCAGCACCTTCTCGTCCAGATCCTTCTTGGCGGCACCGATGGAGCCGTTCCAGTAGATGTCGTGCGTGATCTGCTCGCCCAGGTAGGTGAAGGCCGTGGTCTTGGCGCCGTCGGCCAGCACGCCGGCCTGCTGCAGCGCGTCGATCCACATCTGCCAGTCTTCGCCGCCCATGACGGCGACGGTGTTGTCGATCTCGTCCTGCGTGGCGGGCTCGAGCACCGATTCCTTCACGGTCCCGCTGTCGGTGTCCAGGCCGCGCAGCGTCACGGCCTTGCCGATGGGCTTGAGCACGGAGTTGAAGACCTGGCCCGTCTTCGGGTGGGTGCGGCGCGGCGCGGCCAGGCTGTAGACCACGAGGTCGACCTGGCCGAGGTCGGCGCGGATGGTCTCGATGGCCTGCTGCTTCACCGCGTCGGAAAAGCCGTCGCCGTTAATCGTCTTGGCGTAGCGTCCCTCGGCCGTGGCGGCGCGGTGGAAGGCGGCGGTGTTGTACCAGCCGGGCGAGCCGGGCTTGGTCGCGCTGCCCGCGCGTTCGAAGCACACGCCCAGCGTGTCGGCGCCGCAGCCGAAGGCCGCGGTGATGCGCGCGGCCAGGCCGTAGCCGGTGGACGCGCCGATCACCAGCACGCGCTTGGCGCCGCCCGCGATGGGGGGCCTGGCTTTGACGTACGCGATCTGTTGCCGGACATTGGCTTCGCAGCCCACGGGGTGGGTGGTGACGCAGATGAAGCCGCGCACGCGGGGTTGGATGATCATGAAAAGCTCGCTCGGTAAGACATTCGGGGGACGGCGGCGGGGCACGTCGCGGCGTCGCGAATTTAACCCAGCCGGCAACAGGCCGATTCATCAGCCCCATATGCATATGTCGATTGACGATTTAATAATCTTGGGTTTTATTGATATGGTTCCGGCCTGAATTTCACTCTGGAGAGAGGACGATCCCCACCATGCGCCACACCCTGCTTGCCGCGGCCCTTGCCGCTTCCGCCCTGCTGACCGGCGTTGCCGCCCATGCGGACCAGCTCGCCGACATCAAGAAAAAGGGCGAACTCGTGGTCGGCGTGCTCGGCACCGACGAGCCCGCCACCTTCATCGATCCGAAGACGCGCCAGATCGTCGGCTACGAGGTCGACCTGGTGAACGCCATTGCGAAGAAGATCGGCGTGAAGCCGGTGCTCAAGCAGATCGCCGTGGCCGCGCGCATTCCCGAGCTGCAACAGGGCCACGTGGACCTGGTGGCCGCCGGCCTCACGCACAACAAGGAGCGCGAGGCGCAGATCGACTTCTCGCTCACCACCTTCGTGACCGGCCAGAAGGCCATCGTGAAGAAGACCAGCGGCATCACCGACGTGCCGCAGCTCGGCGGCAAGAAGGTGCTGACCATCCGCGGCGGCACGCAGGAGCCCAACATCCGCAAGGCCGTGCCCACCGCCGAGGTCGTGACCTTCGACACCAGCCAGCAGGCCTTCCAGGCACTGCAGCAAGGCAAGGGCGTGGGCTACGTGGACGACGAGGCCGCGCTGCTGCGCAGCTACGCCAAGCTGGGCCCGCAGAAGGCGCAGTACGTGGTGCTCAAGCAGAACCTGAGCACCGAGTCGCTGGCCATCGGCATCAAGAAGGGCGAGAGCGGCCTGAAGACCGTGGTGGACGACACGCTGCGCGAGCTCGAGAAGTCGGGCGAGGCGCAGAAGATCTTCCTGAAGTGGTACGGCCCGAACACGGCCTCCGGCTTCCAGACGCGCGACTTCAAGCTCGAAACCGACAAGATCGACTGAGCCCGCGCGCTCGGCACACCAGGGGCGGGCCGCCATGCGACCCGCCCTTCGCTTTTGAGCGGCACGGCGCGCATGCGTACCATGTGCGCCCCGGCGCCTTTCGCCGTGCCTCCCGTTTCCCATGCCCCTGTTCGACTATTCGCTGCTGCTGACCGGCCAGTACCACGACATGCTGGTCGCGGGCCTGTGGCTGTCGCTGCAGCTGCTCGCGGTCTCGTTCGTCTTTGCGCTGCCGCTGGCGCTGGTGGTGGCGCTGCTGCGGCTCTCGCCGCTGGCGCCGCTGCGCTGGCTCGGTTTTGCGTACGTGGAATCGATTCGCAACATCCCGCTGCTGGCCCACATGCTGTTCTGGTATTTCGGCGCGCCCGAGCTGCTGCCCGAAGGCCTGAAGACCTGGCTCTATGAAGGCCACATCGAGGCCTACAGCGCTATCGTGGCGCTGTCGCTGTACACGGCGGCCTTCATGGCGGAGGACATCCGCAGCGGCATCCGCTCGATCCCGGCCGTGCAATTCGAGGCCGGCCGCGCGCTGGGTTTCAGCTTCCTGGCCACGATGCGCCGCGTGGTGCTGCCGCAGGCGCTGCGCGTGACCGTGCCGCCGCTCATCTCGCAGACGCTGAGCCTGTGGAAGAACACCTCGATCGCCACCGTGATCGGCGTGGCCGAGCTGATGTACCAGGCCGGGCAGGTCGAGAGCGCGACCTTCCGCAGCTTCGAGTCGTTCGCGTTCGCGAGCGCGGCGTACCTGACGGTGTCGCTCGCCATCACCGGGCTCGCCACCTGGTACCACCACCGCTTCCCGGTGCGGACCATCTGAAGGCGGCGCGCTGATGCTCGAAATCATCCACGACTACTGGGTCTACTTCCTCATCGGCCAGTACCCGAACGGCCCGCTCGGCGGGCTGGTGCTCACGCTGCTGCTGGCCTCGTGCGGGCTGGTGCTCGCGCTGCCGCTGGGCATCGTGCTCGGCCTGGCGCGCGTGAGCCCGTGGCGCTGCGTGCGCTGGCCGGTCACGGCGCTGGTGTTCGTGGTGCGCGGCCTGCCGCTGTTGATGGTGATCTTCTGGGCCTACTTCTTCCTGCCCAGCGTGACGGGCGTGAAGACCGACCAGTTCACCACCATGCTGATCGCGCTGGTGATCTTCGATGCCGCCTACCTCGCCGAGATCGTGCGTGCCGGCATCCAGGGCCTGCCGCGCGGGCAGATGGAAACCGCGCGCGCGCTCGGCCTGAGCTACTTCGGCGCGATGCGCCTCGTGGTGCTGCCGCAGGCGCTGCGCAGCATGCTGCCCTCGCTGGTGAACCAGTTCGTGTCGACCATCAAGGAGACCTCGCTGGGCTACATCATCGGGCTGGCCGAGGTGTCGTTCATTGCCACGCAGATCAACACGCAGGTGTTCACCAAGCCGGCGCAGATCTACCTGATCCTGGGCCTGACCTACTTCATCCTGTGCTTCGGCCTCTCGCGCTTCGCCTACTGGCTGGAGCGCCGGCTCGCGCGCCGCGGCCTTCCCGCCGCGCCCCTCAAGGTGCCCGCATGATCGAACTCGAAAAAGTCAACAAGTGGTACGGCAGCTACCACGCGCTGGTCGACGTGACCGAAACCATCCACAAGGGCGAGGTGGTCGTGGTGTGCGGGCCCTCGGGCTCGGGCAAGTCGACGCTGATCCGCACCTTCAACCGGCTGGAGCCGATCCAGTCGGGCCGCATCACGCTCGACGGACAGGACATCCACGCGCCGGGCCTGGACGTGAACGCGTTCCGCTCGCGCATCGGCTTCGTGTTCCAGCAGTTCAACCTGTTCCCGCACCTGAGCGTGCTGCAGAACTGCACCATGGCGCCGATGCAGCTGCACGGCCTGTCGCGCAAGGAGGCCGACGCGCGCGCGATGGCGCTGCTGGAGCGCGTGGGCCTCGCCAACAAGGCCAATGCCTGGCCCGGCGAGCTGTCGGGCGGCCAGCAGCAGCGCGTGGCCATTGCGCGTGCGCTCGCCATGAAGCCGCCGCTGATGCTGTTCGACGAACCCACCAGCGCACTCGACCCCGAGATGGTCGGCGAGGTGCTGCTGGTGATGCGCGACCTCACGCGCGACGGCATGACCATGGTGTGCGTCACGCACGAGATGGGCTTCGCGCGCGAGGTGGCCGACCGCGTGCTCTTCATGGACCAGGGCCAGGTGCTCGAACGCGCCACGCCCGACGATTTCTTCAACCGCCCGCAGCACCCGCGTGCGCAGCAGTTCCTGTCCGACATCCGTTCGCCTTTTTCGAGAGACGCATGACCGACTCCTCCCTCCCCCTCATCGACGTCGCCCCGCTGGTGGCCGGCGCGCCCGAACGCGAACGCGTGGCGGCGCAGATCGGCGACGCCTGCCGTGCGCACGGCTTTTTCTACGTCACGGGCCACGGCGTCGATGCCGCATTGATCCAGCGGCTCGAAGACCTGAGCCACCGCTTCTTCGACCTCCCCGAAGAAACCAAGATGCAATGGCGCATGGCCCTCGGCGGCCGGGCCTGGCGCGGCTTCTTCCCGCGCGGCGGCGAGCTGACCTCGGGCCGCCCCGACTGGAAGGAAGGCCTGTACTTGGGCACCGAGCTGCCCGCCGACCACCCGCTGGTGCAGGCGAAGACGCCGGTGCATGGGCCGAACCTCTTTCCCGACGTGCCGGACTTTCGCGAAACCATCCTCGCGTACATGGACGCCGTCACGCAGCTGGGCCATCGGCTCATGGAAGGCATCGCACTGAGCCTCGGCCTGCCCGCTTCCTATTTCGCCGAACGCTACACGGCCGACCCGCTGATCCTGTTCCGCCTCTTCAACTACCCGACGCAGGCCGTGCCCGAGGGGCTGGACGTGCAATGGGGCGTGGGCGAGCACACCGACTACGGCCTGCTCACGATCCTGCACCAGGACACCGTGGGCGGCCTCGCGGTCCACACGCCGGGCGGCTGGATCGATGCGCCGCCGGTGCCCGGCGCCTTCGTCTGCAACATCGGCGACATGCTCGACCGCATGACCGGCGGGCTCTACAAGTCGACCCCGCACCGCGTGAAGCGCAACACCTCGGGCCGCGACCGGTTGTCGTTCCCGCTGTTCTTCGACCCGAACTTCGAGGCCCGTGTGCAGCGCATCGAGGGCCTGGCCGGCGCCGACGCGCTCGACGACAGCGCCGAGCGCTGGGACCGCGCCAACGTGCACGCCTTCAGCGGCCGCTACGGCGACTACCTGCTGGCCAAGGTGTCGAAGGTGTTCCCGCAGCTGCGGGACGAAGTGCTCTGAACTGAACCCGGGCCCTGACCGCGTCAGGGAAACCAGCGCGGCACGTGCGGCATTGCGTCGTGCAGCGAATCGAGCACATGGAAGGCCTGCGCGACGATCGCCTCGGGCGGGTGCTTGAGGTCGGGCACCACCACCACGCGCATGCCGGCGGCGAGCGCGGCCTTGGCGCCGTTCTCGCTGTCCTCGAAGGCGACGCACGCCGCAGGGTCCACGCCCAGGCGCTCGGCCGCGAGCCGGTACAGCGCCGGGTCGGGCTTGGCGCGCGCCACCTCGTCGCCGCCCGCGAAGGCCTCGAAGTGGTGAAGCACGTCGAGGCTGCCCAGGCAGGCCGCGATCTGCCCGCGCGTGGACGACGAAGCCACCGCGCAGCGCGTGCCGCGACCGCGCAAGGCGGTGAGCAGCTCGGCCGCGCCGGGCTTGATGGGAAAGAGCGGCCGGGCGTCGCCGTCGGCGCGTTCCAGCTGCAGCGCGGCGGTCACCTGCGTCGCCGCATGCTGGTAGGCGGCGGGGCCGCCGAGCAGCGCCGCGAGGATCTGCTTGGACTCGCTCATGGCCAGCCCCACGCATTGCAGGTACTGGGCGTGCGAAAGCTCGACATCGAGCGTGCGGGCCGCGGCGATCCAGGCGGCCATGATGGGGCGCTCCGAATCGATCAGCAGCCCATCCATGTCAAAAATGGCGGCGGTGAACATCGAGGCGAATCCTAAGCGAGCGCGCACCGGTCCCGTGGCGGCCATGAAAAAAGGGGCCATCGGCCCCTTCATTCGAGAAACGCTGCCGGTCAGTCCCGCGCCAGCGCCCGATTCAGCCCCAGCGCCGCCAGCGTGCCGAGCGCGCCCGACAGCAGGTAGATGCTCACGAAGGCCAGGCCGAAGTGCGCCGACAGGCCCAGGGCGACCAGCGGGGCAAAGGCCGCGCCGATGAGCCAGGCCAGGTCGGCCGTGAGGGCCGCGCCGACGTAGCGGTACTTGGGCGCGAAGTTGGAGGTCACGGCGCCGGCCGCCTGGCCGTACGACAGGCCCAGCAGCGCAAAGCCCAGCACGATGAAGATGTCCTGGCCGATGCGTCCGCCGTCGAGCAGCGTGGGCGCGAAGCCGCTGAACACGGCGATCATCGCGGCCAGGCCGCCGAGCGTGAAGCGACGGCCGATGCGGTCGGCGATCAGGCCCGAGGCCACGATGCCGATGGCGCCGAACACCGCGCCGACCATCTGCACGATCAGGAATTCGGTGATCGACTGGTCGGAGTACAGCGAGATCCACGACAGCGGGAACACCGTGATCAGGTGGAACAGCGCGTAGCTGGCCAGCGCGGCGAACGCGCCGATCAGCAGGTTGGCGCCCTGCGAACGGGTCAGCTCGACCACGCTGGTGGGCTGCAGCTCGCGCTCTTCGAGCAGGCGCGCGTACTCGTCGGTGGCCACCAGGCGCAGGCGCGCGAACAGCGCCACGACGTTGATGGCGAAGGCCACGTAGAAGGTGTAGCGCCAGCCCCAGTCGAGGAAGTCGGCCAGCGGCAAGCTCGAATACAGGTACGCGAACAGCGCGCTGGCCAGGAAGAAGCCCAGCGGTGCGCCCAGCTGGCCCAGCATGGCGTACCAGCCGCGCTTGTTGGGCGGTGCGTTCAGCGCCAGCAGCGACGGCAGGCCGTCCCACGAGCCGCCCAATGCCAGGCCCTGGGCAAAGCGGAAGATCGACAGCAGCACGATGGCCGTGAAGCCGATGCTCGCGTAGCCCGGCAGGAAGGCGATGCCGGCGGTCGAGGTGCCCAGCAGGAACAGCGCGATGGTCAGTTTCGTCTCGCGCCCGAAGCGCCGCTGAATCGCCATCGAGATCACGGTGCCGAACGGACGCGCGATGAAGGCGAACGAGAAGATCACGAAGGCCCAGAGCACGCCTTCCAGGCGCTGCTCGAACGGGAAGAACACCGCCGGGAACACCAGCACCGAGGCGATGCCGTAGACGAAGAAGTCGAAATACTCGGAGGCGCGGCCGATGACCACGCCGACCGCGATCTCGCCCGGGGCGATGTGCGAATGGTCGGCGTCTGCGGCGCGGGCGCCGCCTTCGGTCGGGTGCGACACAGGCTGGGCGCCTGGTGGACTGATGCTGGACGTCGTCATCTTGCTAGCTGGCTGGCTGTAATTCGGGTGTCATGCCGGGGCACGACACAGGGGAAATTCTGGACACCCTGTAGCGTCTCACCGAATTGCGTTTACCGCCATAGGACAAAACGTCCAATAGGCGGAATCCCTTGGGCGGCGTAGATTGCAGGGTCATTTTTGCGCGGCCTTCGCACTTTCCTCTCCCGGCATGCACATCCTCAAGACCCTTCGCCGAGCGCTTCTGCTGCTTTCCGCCATTTTCCTGGCGGGCTGCAACACGGTGCTGTTGAACCCCTCCGGCGACATCGCCAACCAGCAGGGACGCCTGATCGTCGTCTCCACGGTGCTGATGCTGATCATCATCATTCCGGTGATCGCCCTGACCATCTTCTTTGCCTGGCGCTATCGCCAGTCGAACAAGGAGGCCACCTACAGCCCCGACTGGGACCACTCCACGCAGCTCGAGCTGGCGATCTGGGCCGCGCCGCTGCTGATCATCATCGCGCTGGGCGCGATCACCTGGATCAGCACCCACACGCTGGACCCGTACCGCCCGCTGAGCCGCCTGGACGCGCAGCGCCCGATTCCCGCCGAAACCAAGCCGCTGGTGGTCGAGGTGGTGGCGCTGGACTGGAAGTGGCTCTTCATCTACCCCGAGCAGGGCATCGCCACGGTGAACGAGCTGGCCGCCCCGGTGGACCGCCCGATCAGCTTCAAGATCACGGCCTCGTCGGTCATGAACTCCTTCTTCATCCCCGCGCTGGCCGGCCAGATCTATGCCATGCCGGGCATGGAGACCAAGCTGCACGCGGTGATCAACAAGCCGGGTGAGTTCGACGGCTTCTCCGCCAACTACAGCGGCGCGGGCTTCTCGGGCATGCGCTTCAAGTTCCACGGCCTGAGCCATGACGGCTTCGACCAGTGGGTGGCCAAGGTCAAGACCGGCAAAGAGGGCGAACTGACCCGCGAGCAGTACAAGAAGCTCGAAGTGCCGAGCGAGCGCGAGCCCGTGCGCCACTACGCCGCGGTCGACCCGGCCCTGTACGACGCCATCCTGAACCTGTGCGTCGACCGCAACAAGATGTGCATGAAGGAAATGATGGCCATCGACGCCGACGGCGGCCTGGGCAAGCCCGGCGCCTTCAACGTCGCCACCAAGCAGGCCTGGCAGGCCGACTCCCTCGACACGCCCAAGCGCAAGTACGTCACCGCGATGTGCACCACCGAAGACTAAGATGTTGCAGAACCTAGACCTGACGAAGCTCGTCTTCGGCCGCCTCTCCTGGGAGGCGATTCCCCTTCACGAGCCCATCCTGCTCGTGACCTTCGCGGCCGTGATCCTGGGCGGCCTGGCGCTGCTGGGCGCCGTGACCTACTTCAAGCTGTGGGGCACCTTGTGGCGCGACTGGATCACCAGCATCGACCACAAGAAGATCGGCATCATGTACATCATCCTGGGCCTGGTGATGCTGCTGCGCGGCTTCGCCGACGCGCTGATGATGCGGGCCCAGCAGGCCGTCGCCTTCGGCGACAACGCGGGCTTTTTGCCGCCGCACCACTACGACCAGATCTTCACCGCCCACGGCGTGATCATGATCTTCTTCGTGGCGATGCCGCTGGTCACGGGCCTCATGAACTTCGTGGTGCCGCTGCAGATCGGCGCGCGCGACGTGGCCTTCCCGTTCCTGAACAACTTCAGCTTCTGGATGACCACCTTCGGCGCCGGCCTCGTGATGGCGTCGCTCTTCGTCGGCGAGTTCGCCAAGACCGGCTGGCTGGCGTACCCGCCGCTGTCGGGCATCCTGTTCAGTCCTGACGTGGGGGTCGATTACTACATCTGGTCCTTGCAGATCGCGGGGGTGGGCACACTGCTCTCGGGCGTGAACCTGCTGGCCACCATCGTGAAGATGCGCGCGCCCGGCATGACCATGATGAAGATGCCCGTCTTCACCTGGACCGCCCTGTGCACCAACGTGCTGATCGTGGCCGCCTTCCCGGTGCTCACGGCCGTGCTGGCCCTGCTGTCGCTGGACCGTTATGTCGGCACCAACTTCTTCACGAACGACATGGGTGGCAACGCCATGATGTACGTGAACCTGATCTGGATCTGGGGCCACCCCGAGGTGTACATCCTGATCCTGCCGGCCTTCGGCATCTTCTCGGAAGTGGTCTCCACCTTCTCGGGCAAGCGCCTGTTCGGCTACGCCTCGATGGTGTACGCCACGGTCGTGATCACGATCCTGTCCTACCTCGTGTGGCTGCACCACTTCTTCACCATGGGCTCCGGCGCCAGCGTGAACTCGTTCTTCGGCATCACGACGATGATCATCTCGATCCCCACGGGCGCGAAGATCTTCAACTGGCTCTTCACCATGTACCGCGGCCGCATCCGTTTCGAGCTGCCCATGATGTGGACCATCGGCTTCATGATCACCTTCGTGATCGGCGGCATGACCGGCGTGCTGCTGGCCGTGCCCCCGGCCGACTTCGTGCTGCACAACAGCCTGTTCCTGATCGCCCACTTCCACAACGTGATCATCGGCGGCGTGCTGTTCGGCATGCTGGCGGGCATCACCTACTGGTTCCCGAAGGCCTTCGGCTACAAGCTGGACCCGTTCTGGGGCAAGTGCTCGTTCTGGTTCTGGATCGTCGGCTTCTGGATGGCCTTCATGCCGCTGTACATCCTGGGCCTGATGGGCGTCACCCGCCGCATGAGCCACTTCCAGGACATGTCGCTGCAGATCTGGTTCCAGGTCGCCGCCTTCGGCGCGGTGCTGATCGCGCTGGGCATCGCCTCGTTCCTGATCCAGCTGGTGGTGAGCTTCATTCGCCGCGAGTCGCTGCGCGACACCACGGGCGACCCGTGGAACGGCCGCACGCTGGAGTGGTCGACCTCGTCGCCGCCGCCAGCCTACAACTTCGCGTTCACGCCGCGCGTGCATGACAACGACGCCTGGACCGACATGAAGGCCCGCGGCTACCAGCGTCCGCTGGACGGCTTCAGCCCCGTGCACATGCCCAAGAACACGGCCGCCGGCTTCGTCATCGCGGCACTGAGCGCGGTGTGCGGCTTTGCCCTGATCTGGCAGATGTGGCTCGTGGCCGGCATCGGCTTCGTGGCCATGATGGTCGCGATCATCGCCCACACCTTCAACTACAAGCGCGACTACTACATCCCCGCGGAAGAAGTCGTTCGCACCGAAGAAGCACGCACGCGCCTGCTGGCCACCGCCCATGTCTGATACCACCGCCCTCCCCTCCCGGAACGCGAACGCACCGGCGTTCGACCTGTTCCACGTCCGCAACGAGGACCACCACCCCGAGAACGGCACGCTGCTGGGCTTCTGGCTCTACCTGATGAGCGACTGCCTCATCTTCGCCTGCCTGTTCGCGGTGTACGGCGTGCTGGGCCGCAGCTACGCGGCCGGCCCCTCGGGCGCCGACCTGTTCGACCTGCCGCTGGTGGCGATGAACACCTCGCTGCTGCTGCTGTCGTCGATCACCTACGGCTTCGCGATGCTCGAGATGCAGCGCAAGCGCATGGGCGGCGTGCTGCTGTGGCTGGGCATCACGGGCCTCCTGGGCCTGGGCTTCATCGGCCTGGAGCTGTACGAGTTCGCGCACCTGCTGCACGAAGGCGCCGGCCCGCAGCGCAGCGCCTTCCTGTCGTCGTTCTTCGCACTGGTGGGCACGCACGGCCTGCACGTGAGCTTCGGCATCATCTGGCTGGTCGTACTGATGGTCCAGCTGCCCAAGCACGGCTTCACCGCCGCCAACCGCCGCCGCCTGATGTGCCTGTCGATGTTCTGGCACTTCCTGGACGTCGTGTGGATCGGCGTCTTCACCTTTGTCTACCTCATGGGATCGATGGCATGAGCGCCCCCGCACACACCGCCACCGCCGCACACGGCCACGGCGCACACGACAGCCACGGCCACGGCGACCACCACGACGACGGCCCCGTCAGCCACAGCACCTTCAAGGGCTACATGACCGGCTTCGTGCTGGCCGTGATCCTGACCGCGATCCCGTTCTGGCTCGTGATGGGCAAGGTGATCGCCAACCCGAGCACCACCGCCCTCGTCATCCTCGGCTTCGCCGTGGTGCAGATCGTGGTCCACATGGTGTACTTCCTGCACATGGACGCCAAGTCCGAAGGCGGCTGGAACATGCTGGCGCTGATCTTCACGCTGGTGCTCGTGGTCATCACGCTGGCCGGCTCGCTGTGGGTCATGTATCACATGAACACCAACATGATGCCGGCCATGGTCCACGACATGAAGAACATGCCCTGATGGCCCCGGCCGCCCGCCCGCGCTCCGTTGTCACGCGTGCGGCGCTGGCGGTCTGCGCCCTCCTGGCCTTTGCCGGCTTTCTTGCGCTCGGCACCTGGCAGGTCGAGCGCAGGGCCTGGAAGCTCGATCTCATCGCCCGCGTCGACCAGCGCGTGCACGCCCCGGCCGCCGACGCGCCGGCGCGATCCGAATGGCCCACGGTCAACGCGGCCAACGACGAATACACCCACGTGCGCCTTCGCGGCACGTTCCTCCATGACAAGGAAGCGCTGGTGCAGGCCAGCACCCGGCTCGGTGCCGGCTTCTGGGTGCTGACCCCGCTGCGCACCGCCGACGGCAGCGTCGTGCTCGTCAACCGCGGCTTTGTGCCGCCTGAGGCGCGCGAGCGCGCGGCGCGCACCGCCCCCGAGCCCCAGGGCGACACCACCGTGGCCGGCCTGCTGCGCCTGACCGAACCCAAGGGCGGCTTCCTGCGCACGAACGACCCCGCTGCCGACCGCTGGTTCTCGCGCGACGTGCAGGCCATTGCCGCCGCGCGCGGCCTGGCCGACGTGGCGCCCTACTTCGTCGACGCCGAGGCCGGCGCTGCGCCCGCACAGGCCGCGCCCACGTGGCCGGCGGGCGGCCTCACCGTCATCGCCTTCCCCAACAGCCACCTCGTCTACGCCCTCACCTGGTACGGGCTGGCGCTGATGGTGCTCGGCGCCTATGGGTTCGTGTGGCGCGACGACCGGCGCCGACGGGCATCGCAAGACGGTAGCGGCGAAAATGCTCCGCATGCCGACGCCGCACGCCCCGACCCCGCCGATGCCCGCCGCGACTGACAAGCTGGTCGCGGTGGCCGGCGAGCTGCACGCCCCGCGCGCGGGCGTCGCGAGCCTGGACAACGCCATCGGCCACCAGAACATGCAGCAGCTGATCCAGCTGCGCTGGTTCGCCGTGGTCGGGCAGGTGGCCACCATCCTCGTGGTGCACTACGGCTTCGGCATCCGCCTGCCGCTGAACCACATGCTGCAGGTGCTCACCTGCCTGGCGCTGTTCAACATGGTGAGCCTGCTGCGCCTGCGCATCCATGGCCGCGTGACCAACGAAGAGCTGTTCGTTGCGCTGCTGGTCGACGTGGCCACGCTCACGGCCCAGCTGTACCTCAGCGGCGGCGCGACCAACCCCTTCGTCTTTCTGTACCTGCTGCAGGTGATCCTGGGCGCGGTGCTGCTCAAGGCCTGGTCGACCTGGACCATCGTGGTCATCACCGGCCTGTGCTTCGCGGGCCTGGCGCTGTTCTCGCGCCCGCTGCCCTTGCCGCTGGACCACGACCGCGGCCTGTGGAGCCCCTACGTGCAGGGCATGCTGGTGTGCTTCGCGCTCAACGCGGCGCTGCTGGTGGTCTTCATCACCCGCATCAGCCGCAACCTGCGCGTGCGCGACGCGCGGCTGGCGGACCTGCGCCAGCGCGCCTCCGAAGAAGAACACATCGTGCGCATGGGCCTGCTGGCCTCGGGCGCGGCGCACGAGCTGGGCACGCCGCTGGCCACGCTGGCCGTGATCCTGGGCGACTGGCGCCGGCTGCCGCACTTCAGCTCCGACCCCGAGCTGCTGCAGGAAGTGGCCGAGATGGAAGTGCAGATCCAGCGCTGCAAGAGCATCGTCAGCGGCATCCTGCTGTCGGCCGGCGAGACGCGCGGCGAGTCGTCCGAAGAGACCACCGTGCGCACCTTCCTGGACGACCTGGTCGAAGAATGGCGCACCACGCGCCCGGTCGAGGAGTTCGACTACGAGAACCTGTTCGGGCAGGACCTGCCCATGGTGTCCGATTCGGCCATCAAGCAGATGGTGTGCAACGTGCTCGACAACGCGCTCGAGGCCTCGCCGCACTGGCTGCGCCTGGAAGCCACGCACGACGCCGACGCGCTCACCATCACCGTCACCGACGCGGGCCCCGGCTTCATGCCGGCCATCCTCGCGGAGTTCGGCAAGCCCTACCAGTCGAGCAAGGGCCGACCCGGCGGCGGGCTCGGCCTGTTCCTGGTCGTGAACGTGGCGCGCACCCTGGGCGGACGCGTCGCCGTGCGCAACCGCCCCGAGGGCGGCGCCATCGTGACCATCACGCTGCCGCTGGCGGCCATCGTGCTCGAAGAGGACGACGAAGCAGCCGCCCCCCTCGCGGACAC